>JAGXIM010000093.1 GCA_024635665.1 Salinimicrobium sp.
CCACAAGAAGCTGTAATTGCTGAAGCCGGCAATTTTATGATGATGGATAATGGCATTAAGATGGATACCATTTTTGGGGATGGATCAAAGCAGAATGAAGGCTTTCTGGGTAAAGTTTTGGGGGCAGGGAAGAGGCTCCTAACGGGGGAAAGCCTGTTTATGACGATTTTTTCTAATCAGGTTTCAGGGAAAAAGAAAATTAGTTTCGCCAGTCCTTATCCCGGAAAGGTGATTCCGCTGGACCTGACTGATTTTGGTGGGAAATTCGTTTGTCAAAAGGATGCTTTTTTGTGTGCTGCCAAAGGGGTTTCAATAGGAGTGGAGTTCAGCAAAAAGTTAGGCCGTGGGTTTTTTGGTGGAGAAGGCTTCATCATGCAAAAATTGGAAGGCGACGGGATGGCATTTGTTCATTCTGGAGGTACAACGGCAAAAAAAGTGTTGGCTCCTGGGGAAAAACTGAAGGTAGATACCGGGTGTATAATCGGTTTCACTAAAGAAGTTGACTATGATATTGAATTTATAGGAGGCATTAAAAACAGCCTTTTTGGAGGGGAAGGACTGTTCTATGCAACTCTTACCGGTCCCGGAACCGTGTATGTTCAATCCCTGCCGTTTAGTCGGCTTGCTGGAAGGATATTGGCCGCGGCACCGCAAGGTGGAGGAAAAGACAAGGGAGAAGGTAGTATTCTAGGTGGTTTGGGGAATATGGTAAGTGGGGACAGGGGATTTTAACAGTATTAAATTAGCTTCTTGTTCTAATTATTAATGAAAAATATTGTATTTTTAAAATATAACTAAAACGTTTGCGCCTATTGGAAAAAAGATCTACAATTTTCTAAACCAAGTCACAAAAATCATATGAATTATGGCAAGAGCGATGTATGAATACACTAAAACTGTTCTGTCAAAAGTCAGTTTTGATGTCACGCTTTTCTGTAAAGAAGTAAAAAAAGCACTTCAACGATTGTTACCCTATGAAATTGAAGAATTAAAGCTTTATATTTTTACTTTGATAAGACAGAACCCACCATTAAACAAGTGTTTAATGTATCTTAACCCTTAAAAAATCTAGAATCTTAGAACAAAAGCGGCCCAAAAAGCCGCTTTTTTCATATCATTTTTATTTCTTAGAAAGCGGACTTATTATCTTGACATTTTGGAAAGCAATTGCCCCTTTTATGACTCCGGAAATAGTAGAACCTAAGGCTTCAATAATCTGCATTTTCAATTCACTTTTATTATAGATCAGGCTTACTTCCCTTGCAGGACTTGGCTCCTGAAACATTCTGATGTTCTTTTGATCTGGATCTTTTAAATCCAAAGTGTGAAGATATGGGAGCAATGTCATCCCCAATCCCTCGTTTGCAAGCTTTATCATTGTTTCAAAACTTCCACTCTCTAGCTGAAAATGATCCTCGCCAGAAGTGCGCGTGGCTTGGCACAAGTTGAGGATGCCATCTTTAAAGCAATGGCCGTCCTGTAAAAGCAAAATATCATTCAGGTCAAGCTCTGCCACTTCCAGCTTTTTTGCTGTATGAAGACGGTGACCCGGTGGTGTGTATCCCACGAATGGTTCATAATAAAGCACCTGTTCCTTTATGTTGGGGAGTTCTAAAGGTGTGGCTGCGATCGCGGCATCCAAATGCCCGTCCTGGAGTTTTTCAATGATAGCTTCGGTGTGGAGCTCTTCTATTTTTAGCTTTACTTTCGGGTATTTTTTAATGAACGAACTCAGGAACATCGGCAAAAGGGTTGGCATCACCGTAGGGATTATCCCCAGGCGGAACAAACCACCTACAAAGCCCTTTTGTTGGTCAACAATATCTTTGATCCTGTTACTTTCATTTACAATACTCCGCGCTTGCTGAACAATTTTCTTTCCTGTTTCGGTAAGTTCAATTGGCTTTTTGCTTCGGTCGAAGATCAAAATATCCAGTTCATCTTCCAATTTCTGGATTTGCATTGACAAAGTTGGCTGTGTGACAAAAACCTTCTGGGCCGCCTTGGTGAAATTTTGATGTTCAGCCACGGCTAGAACATAATGCAACTGGGTAATGGTCATAGCATATCTTATTTAACACAAAAGTATCTATTTTTTCTATGGTATAGAAAAAACGAAGCCTGTTTATCTATTAAACAGGCTTCGTTCGTAAATTTTAATTTTTCGTACTTCCAGAGCCGATTAAATTCCTCTCAATATATCATTGAAGGTTTTGCTTGGCCTCATTGCACGTGTCACTTTATCGTTGTCTGGTTTGTAATAACCACCAATATCAACAGGTGATCCCTGGGCATCGATTAACTCCTGAAGGATTTGCTCTTCATTTTCTTTTAGCTTTTTGGCTATTTTAGAAAAATGCTCCTTTAGTTCCTTATCCCTGTCCTGCCCGGCCACAGCCTGTGCCCAAAAGAGAGCAAGATAAAAGTGGCTTCCGCGGTTATCGAGTTCATTTACTTTCCGGGATGGGGATTTATCTTTTTCCAGGAACTCTTCAGTAGCTTTGTCTAAAGCTTCAGAAAGCACAAGTGCCCTTTGGTTCCCAAACTTTTCACCTAAGTATTCCAGCGATACAGCGAGAGCCAGGAATTCTCCAAGGGAATCCCATCTTAAATGTCCTTCTTCAACAAATTGTTGAACGTGTTTTGGGGCCGATCCCCCTGCACCGGTCTCAAACAATCCGCCTCCATTCATTAGCGGAACGATTGAAAGCATTTTGGCACTGGTGCCAAGTTCGAGAATAGGGAAGAGGTCGGTCAAATAATCCCGAAGTACATTCCCGGTCACAGAAATAGTGTCCTTTCCATCTTTAAGACGGCTTAGGGTAAATTCTGTAGCTTCTTCGACAGACATGATTCTAATGTCCAGTCCTGAAGTGTCGTGGTTAGGTAGATATTCCTCTACATATTTGATCAACATGGAATCGTGCGCCCTGTTTTTGTCCAGCCAAAAAACTGTAGGCATATTAGTGGCCCTGGCTCTGTTCACCGCAAGTTTTACCCAATCCTGTACAGCAGCGTCCTTGGTTTGGCACATTCTCCAAATGTCCCCTTTTTCAACAGTATGCTCGATTAGAACATCGCCTTCAGAATTTACAACCTGCACCTGTCCTGCTTCCGGGATTTCAAAAGTTTTGTCATGGGATCCATATTCTTCAGCTTTCTGAGCCATTAAGCCCACATTGGGAACAGTTCCCATAGTGGTAGGGTCAAAAGCACCATTTTTCTTGCAGAATTGGATCGTGGTTTCGTAAAGTCCCGCATAACTACTGTCTGGGATGACTGCTTTAGTATCCTGTGTCTTATTTTCCGCATTCCACATTTGGCCAGAAGTCCGTATCATCGCAGGCATAGAGGCATCAATAATAACATCACTTGGCACGTGCAGGTTAGTGATCCCTTTATCTGAATTCACCATCGCCACATCTGGCCCGTGTTGTAGATCAGATTTTATAGCTGCTTCAATCTCTGATTTTTTGTCAGCTGGCAATTTATCAATTGCACTAAGGACATCCCCGAGGCCGCTGTTTGGATCTGCACCGGCTTTTTCGAGGTCTTCGGAATATTTGTCAAACACATTTTTAAAGAATACCCTTACCGCATGTCCGAAAATAATGGGATCAGACACCTTCATCATTGTCGCCTTTAAATGAATGGAGAAAAGGACACCTTTGTCTTTGGCATCTTTAACCTGCTCTTCCAGAAATTTTATAAGAGCTTTCTTGCTCATGAATGTGCCGTCAATGATCTCACCTTCCAAAAGATGAAGTTTTTCTTTTAGCACGGTTGTTTTTCCTGCATTGCCCAGCAGTTGGATCTTAATATTGGTCTCTTTGAGGATGCTTACTGATTTTTCATTTGAGTAAAAATCATCTTTTTCCATTGTGGCCACGTGGGTCCTGGAATTGGGATCCCATTCCCCCATGGAATGTGGATGTTTCTTCGCATAATTTTTGACGGCTTTAGGGGCACGCCTGTCGGAATTTCCTTCCCTAAGTACAGGGTTTACGGCACTTCCCTTGACCTTGTCATATCTCGATTTTACTGCTTTTTCTTCAGCAGACTTTGGTTCGTCTGGATAATTTGGGAGAGAATATCCTTTTTTCTGAAGTTCACTTATAGCAGCCTTTAACTGAGGGACCGATGCACTAATATTTGGCAGTTTTACAATGTTCCCTTCTGGTTGTTTTGCGAGCTGGCCGAGTTCGGCAAGGTCATCGCTCACCTTTTGATCTGCTGATAATTTTTCGGGGAATTGTGAAAGTATCCTTCCTGCCAGGGAAATATCTTTTGTTTCAAGATCTACATTGGCTGGATTTGTAAAGGCTTGTACTATTGGAAGGAGGGAGTGGGTTGCCAGGGCCGGGGCCTCATCAGTTAAGGTGTAAATTATTTTCGTCTTCTTTGTCATGTATATATGATTTTTGTTTTTAATCCGGGTTTCTGCAATTTACTATAATTATAACTTTTTTCATAGGTATTGCGGGTAAAGAAAGCCTGGATACAGGGGTTTTTACAACAAAAAAAGCCATTTCACTATAAAGATATAATGAAATGGCTCCTAATGAAATAACATTGTTTGCTGAACTTTTTACATTTTTCAGTAAAACTTTTCATCATTTTACCAGCAAGATGTTATTTCATCTGAATCAATTTACATGTCCCAAAAGAGTGTTTGTAAATTGTTCAATAAAGGTTTTATCAAGTTAAACCAACTATGGGTTTTTCCATATTGTTGTTCAAAAGGATAAAAACCAATGTAAAGTTCTTTGCTCTACATTAAAACCTAAAAAGAAGAATTCCTTGCGACATTCTTTACCTTTTAAGTTTCTTCTCTTTAAAATTAAGCACAAAAAATCTTTTATGCAAGTATTTTGAGTTCAGTAAGTTATAAATATATGCTAAAATTTACGAGCACAAAAAAACCCCATTGGGAAATGGGGTTTTTGAACGATTATTTAGAAGTTTATTACCTTCTTTTTTCTTTGATGCGGGCTTTTTTCCCGGTAAGGTTCCTAAAGTAATAGATCCTTGCCCTACGAACTGAGCCACGTTTGTTAACCTCAATTTTTTGAAGCGCTGGTAGGTTCACTGGGAAAATACGTTCAACTCCTACTGTACCGCTTATTTTACGGATGGTAAAGGTTTGTGAAGTTCCAGTTCCTTTCTTTTGGATTACAACCCCGCGGAAAAACTGCGTACGGGTTTTTGCACCCTCTGTAATTTCGTAATATACAGTGATAGTGTCCCCGGCTGAAAATTCTGGAAAATCTTTTTTTGTAACAAACTCGTCCTGTACTAATCTAACTAACGATTCCATGTCTAAAAATGGTTTAAAAATAAATCCTGGAGCAACATTCACGGTTTTCGCCAGAGGTTGGTCTAGAAACGTGTGCAAAAGTATAAAATTATTTCAATCCTTATTCAAAAAGGTTGTTTTTTATTTCTCTTCTTCTCGAAGCAGGTCTGGACGGAGGTCACGAGTTCGCTCATAAGCTTGGTCTTCCCGCCATTCCTCGATTTTTTGGAAATTTCCGGAAGTTAAAACCTCGGGGACTTTCCAACCTTTGTATTCTGCAGGGCGGGTGTAAATGGGTGGCGCCAATAAGTTGTCCTGAAAAGAATCTGTCAAAGCAGAAGTTTCATTGCCCAAAACCCCGGGCAATAATCTTATTACGGCATCACATAGAATCGCAGCCCCCAGTTCCCCGCCAGAAAGTACATAATCGCCCACAGAAATTTCCCGCGTCACAAGATGCTCCCGGACTCTTTGGTCCACTCCTTTGTAATGGCCGCATAAAATAATGACATTTTCCAGCAAGGAAAGTTGGTTCGCCATTCCTTGTTTCAGGGTCTCGCCATCTGGCGTCATATAAATTACTTCATCATACTCCCTTTCAGCTTTGAGGCCAGAAATGCATTTGTCAATTGGTTCAATCATCATTACCATGCCGGCACCGCCACCAAATTGGTAATCGTCAATTTGTTTGTAATTATCGGTCACATAATCTCTTAGGTTATGAAGATGGATTTCTACCAGGCCTTTATCTATCGCCCTTTTCAAAATTGAAGCTTCAAAAGGGCTTTTTAGGATGTCGGGCACGACGGTAATAATGTCTATTCTCATGATTTCTTTAAATAAAATCAGGGTTTAAAACTTTTTCTTGCTGAAAGAATTGCCTTTTAAAATTTTTTTATTTGGCGACTTTCATCTGCTTGTTCTTTTCATCCTGGAGCAGCCGTCCAAGACGTTGCTCTTTTTCCAGGGACTTAGCACGATATGCTTCAAACTCTTTTTCTACCTCTTCCAAATTCTTGCGAGCCTCTTTTGTATGGATGTGGCTCCTTCGGAATTTTACAACGAACAGGATCAACGCGAGCACCAAAACGCCCACAATTCCCCACATGATGGTCTTGTAAGCAGATTTTTCAAATGGCATTCCAAGGAAAGCAATGGAATCTTTTTCGGCAGTAATCTCCTGAAGCTGGATTTCCAGGTCGGCCAGTTGTGCCTCCAACGTAAGCATTTCTTCTTCTAATTTTTTGGCAGATTCATCGGAAGCGGCAATTTCGGCCTTTAGTTCTTCAATTCGGTTGGAAGTGAGTTTTTGAAGCTTCGTCAGTTGTTCGGAATCCACCACTTTGTAGCCCTTAAAATTGTTGGAACTGGTGATCAATTCCGAAAAGTTCTCATCTATGGTAGTTTCAGAAGAGACCTGCCCGAAGCTGGTAACTGAAAAACAAAGGATAAAAAGGGAGGAAAACAGGATTTTTTTCATAGTAAAATTTCTTTTTGTATTTACCACAACGAGGGTAGGATATCGATATTGCAGCATCTTTCTTAAAGATTTTCACACCTCACTTGCTGCTGTCCAGCACTCGTTGTACTAGCGGCTGCAAAATTACTAATAAATTCCACCCAAAAATGGCAGTTTCCCATAAAATTTTTGAGATCCTCCAGAAGTATAAAGAGGTCAATCTTCCTGATCTTCAGTTTATAGGAAAACCAGATGTTATTTCAGGTTAGCCTGGAGTGAATAAGAAAGAGTATCCTGTTGAATCACATGATTTCATCATCTAAAATAAAAAAACCTATCCCCTGGATTGGAAATAGGTTTTTCGTCAACTAATCAATATCAAGTAATTAAGACGATTAGTAATAAGTGAACCTCCGGACTTTTGCAATGTATTTGGCCAACCGAATTACCTGATGGCTATATCCATATTCATTGTCATACCATACATAAAGAACCACATTTTTACCGTCTTCGGTCACAATCGTGGAATGACTGTCATAGATGGAAGGTTGCGCAGAACCTACGACATCACTGGAGACGAGCTCGCTGTCCACGGAATATTTTATTTGCTCCACGAGATCGCCTTCCAGGGCATATTTTTTAAGGATGTCATTAATGCCTTTTTTGGAGGTCGGCTTTTCCAATTCAAGATTCAAAATGGCCAGAGATCCATTGGGAACCGGAACGCGGATGGCGTTTGAAGTAAGTTTTCCCTCAAAAACAGGGAGTGCTTTCGAAACTGCTTTTCCGGCACCAGTTTCTGTTATGACCATATTTAAGGCAGCTGCACGTCCCCTTCTATGTTTTTTATGAATGTTGTCTACCAGGTTCTGGTCATTGGTGTATGCGTGGATGGTTTCCAAATGTCCATGAACCACTCCCAGGGAATCCTGCACCGCCTTTAACACAGGCGTAATTGCATTAGTTGTACAGGAAGCAGCCGAAAAAATGGAGGTTTCATCTGGTTTATGTTCCAGGTGGTTTACGCCGTGAACGATGTTGGGGATTCCTTTTCCGGGAGCAGTTAGTAAAACTTTATCCGCGCCTTTTGATTTAAGGTGCCTCTCCAGCGCTTCTTTATCTCGAAATGCCCCTGTGTTGTCAATAACAAGGGCATCTTTGATTCCGTATTTTGTATAATCAATATCTTCGGGAGCCTTGGCCGTGATCAAATGCACGGTGGTTCCATTGATTATGAGGGAACTATTTTCTTTGTTGAAGGTTACGCTTCCTGAAAAATTGCCATGTACCGAATCATTTTTGAGTAAAGAAGCCCTTTTTGCCAGGATAGTGGCATCTACTTTTCCGCGGATGACGATTGCCCGTAGCCTCAGTTGGCTGCCTTTTCCTGTGCGAGTCATAAGCTCCCTGGCTAGCAGGCGTCCAATCCTTCCAAAGCCATAGAGGACAACATCTTTTGGCGTGACCTCTTCAAATTTTTTGGCATCCTTTAATTTGTTCGACACAAAAGCTGTGGCGTTCGCATACTTTTGATCCCCGAGGTGATATTCGTAAGTGAGCTTTCCAATATCCAGTTTGGCTGGGGGAAAATCGAAATTCCTGATAGCCTCTGCAATTTCCACAGAATCAAATATGGAAATTGGTTTTTCTACAAATTCCCCGGCGTATTCATGAAGATCCAGGATATCACTCACATTGCGATCGATCAATTGATTTCTGAAGAGTACCAGCTCAATAGATTTGTCATACCAGAGATCACTCACTGTTTTAATAAACTGCACCGCCGCCCGGCGTCGGTCGGACTGAAAGGCTAATTCTTTTTCGTAAACTTCGTTTGACTTCATTTAGAAGGTTTATTTTTTTCTGAATTGGCTGTAAAAGTATATATTTCAAACGTTTTCGTAAAATTAATTCAATAGAAAAATCCTGCTTCGAAAGAGCAGGATTTTTCTGAAAAAAATTCGTGTTTTAGGATTATCTCCACACATATTTTTGTTTTTCTCCATTGGGAGAAACGAAAGTTACACTTATTGGGTCATTTGAATTTCTGCGGGACATTAGTCTTTCCACGTCCTCAACATTTTTTACAGGAATATTGTCAATTTCGGTAATAATAGTGCCATAAAGATTTTCAGATTCCATTTTAGGGGTGAGCCCACGTGTTATTTTTACCCCGTGTTTTACTTTGTTTCTTTTAAGCTCTTCTGGGGATGCATTCGTGACTTCAAGCCCAATAGCCTTTATCTGAAAGATTTCATACTTCTTCAAACGAGTATCAAAAATCCTGGGTTCCCCATTTCTTATAACTTCAACTTTCACCACATCGTTTGGACGTTTTGAGCTAATATAACCTGTAAGATCAGAGAATTTACGAATGTCCACATTATCAATCTTGGTAATAACGTCACCAGATCGTATTCCGGCCCGGTCTGCACCACTTCCTTCTTCCACTTCGTCCACATAGACACCTTCAGAAATGTCAAGATTTGTTTCACGGGAAGCTGTGGCTGCCTGTACTCCGCGGATTCCAAGAATCCCCTGTTGTACATCCCCATATTCAAGAATATCTTCCACGATCTTCCGGGCGTTATTGGAAGGTACAGCAAAGGCATATCCAACATAACTTCCGGTTTGGGAAGTAATGGCAGTGTTTATACCTATTAATTCTCCGTAAATATTCACCAGAGCACCGCCACTGTTACCAGGGTTAATTGCTGCATCGGTCTGGATAAAGGACGAAACGTTCCTGTCCATTCCCAGATCCCTTGATTTTGCACTGATAATCCCTGCAGTCACAGTTGAAGTAAGGTTAAATGGATTTCCAACTGCCAGCACCCACTCGCCAATTTGCGCATTGTCTGAATCCCCAAAAGGAAGATAATCCAGATCCTCTGCGTCGATTTTCAACAAAGCAATATCTGATTTTGGATCTGTACCAATAACTTCGGCCATATAATTTTCATTGTTGTTGAGGGTTACCTGCAGCTTGTTGGCATTCTGGATCACGTGGTTGTTGGTTACGATATATCCATCTGGGGAAATAATCACGCCAGATCCTGTTCCCTGTAATGCTGTTCCGGCACGGGAACCTGAAAACGGGTTCCGGGTGAGCGCCAAATTCTTCACGTGTACCACAGCGTGCAAAGATTCATTGGCCGCTTTTGTAAAATCTGTATTGGTTGATGCCGGAACATTGTCAAATTTTACGGGGGCGTAAGCAGGAATTCCTGCATTTTCTTCTATAGAAGGGGCATCCTCTTCAATAAAGAGAAAATAGCCTCCCAAAGAAAGAATGCCACCTAAAATAGAAACAATTAATAAACTTGCTAATTTCTTCATAGTTCTATTGATATTTCTTTTTATTAAACATTTTTTTTGGTGTTCTCGTACTTAATATACAGGATTTAACCAGGGTTTTAACCTCTCCTGCTTTCTTGCGTTTTATTGTATATTTGATCCCTTAAATTCATTTAATGGAACTCACTTTTTATAAATACCAGGGGACGGGGAACGACTTTGTCATGATTGATAACCGTCAACAGGTTTTATCCAAAAACAATACCAAATTAATAAAGTCCCTTTGCGACAGAAAATTTGGCGTAGGGGGTGACGGACTGATACTTTTAGAAAATCCTGAAAACTCTAATGATGATTTTCAGATGTTGTACTTCAACGCTGATGGACGGGAGAGTAGTATGTGCGGAAACGGCGGAAGATGTATTGTTGCCTTCGCACAATTCCTGGGCATTATCAAAGAAAAAGCCTCTTTTACTGCCATTGACGGTTTCCATGAGGCGGTCATTGAGAATGACCTGATAGGTTTGAGAATGATGAACGTTACCGGCGTGGAGGAAAAAGAAAATGAGGTTTTTGTGAACACAGGTTCCCCACATCATATTTTATTTACTGAAGATGTCGATGCTGTTGACCTCAAAAAAAATGGGGCATTAATTAGATATTTAAAAGAGTATGAAAGTATAGGCGGGACCAATGTGAATTTTGTTCAGGAATTAGATAAGGGCACTTTTAAAGTGAGGACTTACGAACGGGGCGTAGAAGATGAAACCCTCTCTTGCGGAACAGGCGTTACAGCTGTAGCTTTGGCAGCTTTTGCCACCCACAGAGCTTCAACCACGGCCATTCACCTTCAAACGCCTGGTGGTGAGTTAGCAGTCTCTTTTGAGCCAATTGGAAGCGGGTTCAAAAACATCTGGCTTACCGGTCCCGCGAAACAGGTCTTTAAAGGAGTAATTCCATGTTGACATTAAAAGGAGAGAAAGTATATCTACGGGCATTAGAGCCAGAAGACCTGGAATTTCTTTTTGATCTGGAAAACGACGAAGAATTCTGGGAAATAAGTGCGGCCGGCACGCCGTATTCGCGCTATATTTTAAAGCAATATCTTGAAAATGCCCACAAGGACATCTACGAAGTCAAACAACTACGGCTGGTAATATGTGAAATGGACGCTTCCCCTGCTGGATTGATCGACCTTTTCGACCTCGAGCCTTTGCACCGGCGTGCCGCAATTGGGATTATTATAAAAAATAAAAAAGACCGTAACCAGGGTTTTGGTTCCGAAGCCCTTCAGCTATTTTGTAATTATTGTTTCGTTCATCTGGGGCTTCACCAGGTTTATGCCAATGTGGGAGCGGAAAATGTTTCCAGCAAAATCTTGTTTGAAAAAGAAGGTTTTATAAAAACTGCTCAAAAATTGGACTGGAATTTGGTAAATAATGACTTTAAGGATGAACTTACGTATCAATTGATCAACGACAGGAATGTATATTAAAAAAATATTAGTGCCAGTTGCCCTTTTAGGCCTGGTAGGAATGGCCATCTTCTCTTATTACATCTATGACGTGATTTTCTCCCCAAACACGGCTTTCTCCGAAGAAACTGCGGAAATATTTGTTCCTACAGGGGCTAATTATGCGCAGGTAAGGGAGAGATTGGCGCCTCTTCTTGAAGATGAAAGCGAATTTGACATCGTAGCTGAAAAAAAGGGCTATGTCAACAATGTCAAAGCCGGAAAATTTATCCTGAAACAGGGAATGAATAATAATGAGATCGTAAACACATTAAGAAGTACAAATGTGCCGGTTTGGGTGACATTCAACAACCAGGAGCGGCTGGAAGATCTGGCGGGACGGGTTGCTGGGCAAATAGAAGCCGATAGTGTAGAGATCCTAAAAAGTATGAAGGATTCGACATTTTTGGAAGGTCAGGGTTTAAATGTCCGGACCGCGCTGGGAATGTACATTCCCAATAAGTATGAATTTTTCTGGAATACTTCCGCAGAAGAATTCCGCAAGCGTATGAAAAAAGAATACGACCGGTTTTGGACTGATAAAAGGTTGAAACAAGCAGAAGAAATTGATTTGACACCCGCTGAAGTTATGGTCATGGCTTCGATTGTTCAAAAAGAAACCGCAAAAGTAGATGAACGACGCCGGGTAGCCGGAGTGTACATGAACCGGATAAAAAATGGGTGGAAACTCGATGCCGATCCTACTGTAATTTATGCCCTAAAAGACCGACTCCAAAATTTTGACACGATAATAAAGCGCGTGCTTTACAAAGACCTCACGCTGGATTCCCCATATAATACATACAAATACAAAGAATTGCCGCCGGGACCTATAGCCATGCCCGATATTTCTTCAATTGATGCCGTACTGAATTACGAGGACCACGATTACTTCTTTTTCGTGGCCGATGTTCAAAATTTCGGGTACCACAAGTTTGCTAAAACTCTTAGGCAGCATAATATCAATAAGAGGGAATACATACAGTGGATCAATCAGCAGAAAATCAGGCGGTAAGGCTTAAATTTTCTTCCAAACAATTCAACTTTTTAAACTTCTAATCTACTTTTGGCACGCATTGTGCAAACCTACCTGATAAATAGCAAGAATTGCTCTTTTAAAGATCTAAATGGCTGAACATTAGGTTAATATAAAAAGTATTACATTTGTCGGCCGAATTTGAGGAAATTGAAAGATTTTTTCAAAATCAAAACTAAATAGGATGAAGAAGAAAGTTGCAAAATTTTCAGTATTACCGGTTTTAGGAGCTTCCATTTTCTTTTACAGCTTTACTACCAAGAAAGCCAATGAAATAAAGGAAGCCTTGCTGGATGAATTCTCAACTGCAAATCAGGAATTGGTTTTCACAGTTCCCAGTGCACCCGAAAACACATTTTTGGATTTTCAAACCCGCGGCTATGCCGAATTGGGGAAGTCCTACTTTGCTTTTAAGGAAGCCCTGGGATTTAAAGAATCTGGCGGGGACTACAAGATCATCAATGATTTTGGATATATGGGCAAGTACCAGTTTGGCAGGGGCACGTTGAAAATGATTGGTATAAGGGATGCGAACCTTTTCCTTAATACCCCCGATCTTCAGGAAGCTGCTTTCTACGCCAATGCTTCCAGGAATAAATGGATCTTGAGAAAGGACATTGAGCGTTTTGAAAACCAAACTATCAATGGCGTAAAAATCACTGAATCTGGGATGCTTGCGGCTGCCCATCTTGCTGGTGCGGGAAATGTTAAGAAATATTTGAGGAGTGGGGGCACCAATAGTTTTAGGGATGGCTTCGGAACCTCCATAAAGCACTACTTTAAAAAATTCGGGGACTACGATACTTCCGAAATTGTTCCTGATAAGAAAGCAAGGGTTAAACTTCCTTCTGTAGTATAAAAATTGTGGGCCTTTTATGAAGGTCCACTTTTGTTTTAGCCCATTCAAAAATGGGCTTTGTGACTATAAATTCTGTGCTTAAAGTGATATCACAGGCCACACATAACCTGGTGCCGGGTTGCAGGTTCTTTACGAGGTCCTCTAGCATTTTATTGTTTCGGTAAGGAGTTTCAATAAACAACTGTGCCTGGTTTTTCTCCAAAGAAAGCTTTTCAAGCGACTTTATCTCATTTTTCCGTTCAGCTTTATCTATAGGCAGGTAACCATTAAAGGCAAAATTCTGTCCGTTCATTCCAGAACCCATCATAGCCAGCAAAATAGAAGAGGGACCAACCATAGGCACCACTTGTATTCCTTCGTTGTGTGCAATTCTCACAACGTCGGCGCCAGGATCGGCCACGCCGGGACAACCTGCCTCACTGAGAAGGCCAACATCAATTCCATTTTTGCAGGGTTCCAGAAAAGATGGTATTTCCGCCGGGTCAGTGTGCTTGTTCAGTAGAGAAAGCTTTAAGGAAGGCTGGGATTTTGCGGGCACCAACTTTTTGATGGAGCGCCTGGCCGTTTTTTCATTTTCAACGATAAAATAATCGATTTTTGCCATTTGATTTTGTACTGAAGCAGGCAAAACTTCAAGAGGATCATTGTCCCCTAAAGTTGTGGGGAGCAGGTATAACTTACCCGAATATGCAAAAGGAGTGGTCAAAGCTGCTATATTTTTTTGGCGATCACCTCACAGGCGTCATTTAGCATTTCATAAACGCGGGAAAATCCGTCATTGCCGCCGTGGTAAGGATCGGGGACCTCTACGTTCTCCCCGGGAAAAATTTCATTTAGGATAAGGGCCACTTTTTTCTTGTCTTCTTCATTTCGGGCGAGGGAAATCACATCTTTATAATTGGACATGTCCATTACGTAGATCTTGTCGAAATCATCAAAATCTCCTGCCGAAAACTGCCGTCCTTGTTGGGAAGTAATATCAAGTTCATTTTTTTTGGCAATAGCGACAGAACGTTCATCGGGGGAATGTCCGATGTGGTAATCACTCGTGGCCGCAGAATCCACAAATACTTTCTGTGGATCTACTTTTGACTTCAGAATGCCTTCAGCTAGTGGCGACCTGCAAATATTTCCCAGGCACACCATCAAAACCCTGGTTTTCATAGTCTTTGTTTAGGTTTAAAGCGTAAGTTTCTTATGGATGTCATCTACAAATTTGTTGAATTGCTTATCTGTTGAAGCAAGGTTATCAACGGTCTTGCAGGCATGGAGTACGGTGGCGTGATCCCTTTTTCCTATTTGTGAGCCAATGCTGGCGAGGGAAGCCTTTGTGAATTTTTTTGCAAAGAACATGGCCAATTGTCTGGCTTGCACGATATGCCGTTTTCGGGTCTTTGACTGAAGCGTTTCTACATCCATTTGAAAATATTCACTCACGATTTTTTGGATGTAATCGATAGAAACTTCCCTTTTGGTGTTCTTGACGTAGTTTTCAACAATCTTTTTGGCAAGATCCAGGGTGATGTCCTTTTTGTTGAAAGAGGAATGGGCGATAAGGGAAATAATGGCCCCTTCGAGTTCCCTAATATTCGTCTTGATATTATTTGCGAGAAATTCAACTATTTCCTCGGGCATATCCACTCCATCGCGGTAGAGTTTGTTATTTATGATCGAAATCCGGGTTTCTGTGTCTGGATGCTGCAGTTCAGCGGAAAGACCCCACTTGAAGCGGGAAAGCAACCTTTGTTCGATATCCTGCATATCCACAGGTGCCTTATCACTGGTAAGGATCACTTGTTTTCTATTCTGGTGCAGGTGGTTGAAAATGTGAAAAAACACATCCTGTGTCCCGGCTTTTCCTGAAAGTAGCTGGATATCATCCACAATTAAAACATCGATGAGCTGGTAAAAATGGATGAAATCGTTGCGGTTGTTCTTTTTTACCGATTCAATATATTGTTGTGTAAATTTTTCCGCAGAAATATATAAAACAGTCTTTTCAGGATATTTATCTTTAATTTCAATTCCAATCGAGTGTGCCAGATGGGTTTTACCCAAACCAACCCCGCCGAAAATCAGTAACGGGTTAAAAGAAGTTTCTCCCGGCTTGTTTGCTACGGCCAATCCTGCCGATCGCGCCAACCTATTGGAATCTCCTTCCAGAAAGTTATCAAAGTTGTAGCTCGGGTTTAACTGCGATTCGATCTTTACATTCCTGATCCCTGGAATTATAAACGGATTTTTTAATTCCGGGTTCCGGTTCTTGATAGGCACGTCTACTTCCTGTGATGACATATTGGATCTATTGGTACTGGGAATCCTTTCGGTGAAAGGTTGTTTGTTTCCGTAAGTGTTTTCCATTCTTATCACATATACGAGCTTCGCCTGTTCCCCGAGCACCCGATTTAACGAAACCTTAAGAAGTTTAACATAATGTTCTTCAAGCCATTCATAGAAAAATTTTGAAGGTACCTGAATGCTCAAAGCCTTATCAGAAAGTTTTACTGCCTGTATGGGTTCAAACCAGGTCTTGTAGGCCTGGGGTGTAATATTATCTTTGATGAAAGCTAGACAGCTGTTCCAAACTGATTGCGCAGTTTCTGACATTCCGGTTTCTAGATTTTTATTGAGTTGGTTTGTATTGACTTCCATAAGAAAAAGAGAAAATTGTCTTTCTCCCGGGTTTTTTAGAGCAACAAATATGTGAACAAATTATGTAAAAAAAAAACGATATTCCTATTGAATTTTAACGAAAATTTTACCATACTTGGCTGCTCTGTGAAATTACAAAACCGAATCAAATAAACCTCCAAAAAAATCATGAAAAGCCATAATACGTATGTTAAAGTTCGCTACGCCGAAACAGATCAAATGGGAGTGGTGTATCATGGCAACTATGCCCAATATCTCGAGATCGCCCGTATCGACTGGCTTTCGGCTATAGGTGTCTCCTACAAAAAAATGGAAGAAGAGGGGGTAATGTTACCTGTTTATGAGCTAAAATTAAAATTTAAAAAGTCTGCACGATTTGATGATGAGCTAAAAATCGAAACCAGACTTCTAAAAAAACCCGGAGTAAGAATCGAATTCGCCTACAAGATATATAATCAGGAGGCGGAGTTGTTGACGGAAGCGGAGACCACCCTGATTTTTATGGATATTAAGAAGAACAGGCCTACCAGATGTCCTGTGTATATTCTGGAGCTTTTGTAGGAAAAATAGGTGAAATCAAGGAATAAATCTGGAAAACGCCGCACTTGTTTTTTAGAAAATTGGTCTACGTGTAATTTTTAATTTTGTTCCTTTTTCTGTCTTTTACATAACTTACGCAGTACAAGAGAAAGAATAAAAAGCAAATTATTTCTGTCCCTGTCCGGAAGGAGAGCTGAAAATGACCTTGATGCAGGTCTTGTAAAATATAGAATCCCAATATACCTACACCTGCAAGACACCAGATAAAAATGAACATATTGTATGGAATTGTAATTTACATATTGCTTTATTTTTTGAGGGTTTGAAGTTAAGAAGTTAATCAACTTCAGTTATCTCCACCTTAAAAATGGAATCAAATTTTTCAAAGATGTTTTCTGCTTCCCCTTTTCGAACAGAAATAATAATTTTACAATCTAATTCCAGGATTTGATCAATAACCTTAAGATCATTCTCCTTTATAACCCGCATTACTTTGTTTATCTCAGGATAATCAAAAGCGATTTCAAACTTTAGATCAATTGTGCGGGTAACAATTTTTGATGCTTCCAAAGCCATTTGTGCAGCGATTTTATAGGCATTGATGAGTCCGCCCACGCCTAACTTGGTTCCGCCAAAATACCGTACCACCACGATCAGTACATTTGTAACTTCAAATGACTGGATTTGCCCGTAAATAGGCATACCGGCCGAATTTGATGGTTCCCCGTCGTCATTCGCACGGTAGTGAAAATCTTCTTTGCCCAATTGCCAGGCATAGCACCAATGCCGTGCAGCGTGATGTTTTTTCTTCAGATCTTCGATATGTTCTTTAACCTCTTCTTCGGAAACCACCGGAAATGCATAGCCAAAGAATTTGCTGTTCTTGTCTTTGAAAAGCACCTCTTCCGAAGGTTTGGTGATGGTTTTATAGGTATCCTTGATCTCGTCCATTTTTATGCAGTTGCGATCATAATAATACTAATAATGGCCAGTACAATGCCGATCCAGTTCTTTGTGAGCATTTTTTCCCTGAACAGTAAAATCCCCAAAACAGTTGAAATCATTACAATTCCCACATTATTCAATGGGAAAATGGTGGAACTTTCCACACCTTCACTTCGCAAGGCCATGACCAGGAAATAAATGGAAAAGAAATTGGGGATGCCCAATGCAATTCCTCCCAATATATTTCGGAAAGATATTTTTAAACTTCCCTGGATCCCTTGTATAATCAGGATCAAAGTTCCAATACAACCGGCAATGGCAAAAATGGTAGAGGAAAAAAGGGCCACATCCACCTCGGCAACGTAGGTGGTCTCGAGGTACTTTAGGGTGGTATCGATTATTCCGCTTCCAAAAAATACCAGGAGCGGGAAAATCAGGTTTCTCTTTCTTATAGCAATGCCTTCTTTTTTCTTGATAGAAGTGAGGTAAACTGCAACCAGGGCCAAAACAATTCCGGTGATCTTAATAATTCCAGTGCTTTCGTTGTAGAGGATGATCCCAAAAAGGATAGGAATAGCCACCGACATTTTTGTGGCCACTGATACCACCGATAATCCGCTGCGCTGGGTGGTGAGCGCCGCAAGGTAAAAAACCGCAATGAACAGAAAACCGAGGATGACAGTTCCAAAAAACCAGGGTTCCGTCGGGATCCTCTGCAGGTCTATGGGATGCTCATCCACCACCATTCCTGCGCCAAAGGCAATAAAATAATTAAAGATGATGGCCTGCAAAGTATTTACCTTAAAGCGCTGGTACAGCTTGAAGATCACAAAAATGACACTTGAGGAGAGGATACTTAGCAGCAGAAAGATCAAAACAACTCTTTTTTAATTTCAAATAAATCTACTACATCCTGGGTTTTAGGATCGATATTCCAGGTATGGATCCCCAGCTCGGCCGCGGCAGCCGTGTTTTCATCAGTGTCGTCAATGAACAAGGTTTCTTCGGGCTTCAAATGCTGCTCCTCGAGCACATATTCATAAATAGAAGGATCTGGTTTTCGCAGTTTTATTTCCTGGGACAGGTAAAATGCGTCAAAGCATTTCCTGAATTCTTCAAAAAAGGCAATATGCTCCTTTACCCAATCGATGTGAATGTCATTCGTATTGCTCAACAATATGAGTTTGTATGTTCCTTCTTCGGAAAGTTTCTGTAAAAACCTCAGCCGGTGCTCCGGAAATTTTATCAGGATGGCATTCCACGAATTCCTGAATGCTTCTGAAGAGAGCTGCGGAAAAAGGTCGCAGTAGGAGGAGATAAATGCTTCAGAAGAAATTAGCCCTTTTTCGTAATCCAGGTTTTTCTGCAACATTTCTTCTGAAAAATCTGTGATTTTTAACCGTTCCAGTTCTCTTTTGGTCGCAGCTTTATCAAGGTCCAGAAAAACATCCCCAAAGTCAAAAATGAGATTTTTAATCATGTTTGTAGATCTTTAAATTATCTGAAGAAATGGCCTTTTTGGATACCAGGTTTCCTGAAATTTTCGGAGCTTCAATCCCTTCCTGAAATTCAATTTTTCCAGTAAAAACCCAGGCTTCATCCCAGTTTCCGCTGTCAATAAACGTTTGTAAAGTTTGTCTTCCGCCTTCGATGATCACCGATTGGATTTCGTGTTTATACAACACCTCACAAACCTGTGCTGCCAAATTTTCCTGAAAAGAAAGGGTCTCAAAAATGACATTTTTGAAAGGTTTTTCTGAAGGTGATTTTCCGCTCAAAACAATCGTTTTTATACTCCCGTCAAATAAATGGGAATCCTTTGGGATGCGCAGATTTTGATCCAGAACAATCCGCGCAGGACTGGCGCCTTTCCATAAGCGCGTATTTAGCATCGGGTTGTCGGCCACTGCAGTGTTTGTGCCCACCAAAATGCCCTGTTCTTCGGCCCGCCATTTATGTACCAGTTGTTTTGAATATTTGTTCGTGATCCAGACCGGTTGCCGATCTATTTGACTTTTCTGAAATTTCGGACTCAAAAAACGATCCTTGCTTTCTGCCCATTTCAGGATAATATAAGGTCGTTTTTTGGTGTGAAACGTAAAAAACCTTTTGTTCAAATCCTGGCAAGTTTTTTCCAAAACGCCCACCACCACTTCGCAACCGGCTTCAAATAATTTTTTAATTCCGCGTCCCGAAACTTCCGAAAAAGGATCTACTGTGCCTATAACCACATTTTTGATTCCGCTGTCAATGATTAAATTGCTGCAGGGCGGGGTTTTTCCGTAGTGGCTGCAAGGTTCCAGGCTCACATAAATGGTGCTTTTGGGAAGAAGACTTTTATCCTGTACCGAATTTACTGCATTCACTTCGGCATGGGCCTCTCCCGTTTTTTGATGCCATCCTTCCCCAATGATTTTATCATTATGAACAATCACACTGCCCACTATAGGGTTGGGATAAGTGAGTCCAAGGCCATTCCGGGCGAGCTGGACGCAACGGGACATATATTTTTCGTGTTGGTTCACGGGGCAAAAATAGCATTTAAAAGAGAGAAAAAAGGTGCTCGCTAAAAAGGAAATGCGGCTCAATGCGCAGCAATGGGGATGAGGGAGAACTGTTTACCTATATTCCAGAACCTGGAATTAGTAGGTGCTGTCTGGCATTTTAAATGCATCCATTTCAGCGATGGGATTGAGTTTGGAGGATGATTAGCAGGCAACATGCTATGAATGCATAAAGTAGTCCCAGGAAAAGAAATGTTTCCATTGTTGGTTCTTTTTGCTTTTCCCGAAGTTACTACTAAGATTCCCCCGTAGAAACACCTTCTGCCTTTAATTGTGAACAGGTGCCTGTTGATAAAGAAAAGACACAGGAACCTCTGTTTTGGAACACCGCTTGTTCCGGAGGGGTCGAACCGGGTATTTGTAGGTCTTTTTCCTGTTGGCAGGTACAGGTCTAAATGCTACTTTTACATTCTTGAAGTAAGGGGCAAAAATTTTTTCTGAAACTGCCATTTTTGAATACCTATATTTTCAAAAGGTTCTACTTCATAAAAAAAAAGATCAGCCAAAATGAAAAACTATAATATTCGGGAAATTAAGCCTGGAGATAACCAACAGGTGAAAGAAGTGGTGCAAAGTGTCTTAGTAGAGATGGGTGTTCCTAAAGTGGGGACTGCTTACGAGGACGCTTCCTTAAATGACATGTACGCAGAGTATGACCATCCACGTATGGCTTATTTTGTGGTAGAGGAGGATGGAAAGATCATTGGAAGTGCCGGGATCGCGCCATTATTGGGTGGGGATCCTGAAATTTGTGAGCTTCAAAAAATGTATTTCCTGCCCGAAGCCCGTGGGCGCGGGATAGGCGCAGAGATGATGGAAACGTGCCTGGATTATGCCCGTGCTGAAGGTTTTAAGCAATGTTACCTGGAAACTTTGCCATACATGGAAAGCGCCAGAAAACTCTATACCCGAAGCGGTTTCAAATCTCTGGAGAAACCAATAGGCGACACGGGACATTATAACTGCACCATGTGGATGATTAGGGATTTATAGTTTCTTTCATGACAATAAAAGAATTAAAAAACCGCTTTTTTGAGACCCTGGAAGGACAAACTTCCAGGGAAGAGACAGCTTCGTTTTTTAATATCCTCACAGAATATTTTCTGAAAATGACCCGATTGGATGTTGCATTGTATCCTCAGAAAGAACTTTTGGAGGGAGAGCTGGAAAAGTTTGAAGAGGCGCTGCAAAGACTGAAGCAGCATGAGCCAATACAATACATCACAGGAAAAACAGAATTTTTTGGACTGGACTTTCGGGTTGACAAAAATGTCCTGATTCCCCGTCCGGAAACCGAAGAACTGGTAGAATGGATCCTCGACGATCTTCAAAACGCCCGGGAAAAGGAGCTTAAAATCCTGGATATTGGCACGGGAAGTGGCTGTATCGCAATCTCATTGGCGAAAAACATGCCGCAGGCGAAAGTTACAGCCATGGATATTTCAGAAGCAGCCCTTGAACTTGCGAAACAAAATGCCGGATTAAACGGGGTGCAGGTGGAATTTCTGAAAGAAGATATTCTCAAAGTTGAGGAATTAGATGGCGAATTTGATGTTATTGTTTCGAATCCGCCGTATGTGCGGGAGGTGGAGAAAACAGCCATGCACAAGAACGTACTCGAATTCGAGCCAAAAATGGCTTTATATGTCTCCGATGAAAACCCGTTGGTGTTTTACGACAAAATCAGCGAGCTGGCCGCCAGTGCTTTGAGGCCGAAGGCGGCCATTTATTTCGAAATAAACCAATATTTGGGAGGGGAAACTGAAAAACTTTTGGCCGCTAAAAATTTCCATACCCGGTTAAAAAAGGATATTTTCGGAGTGGATCGGATGTTAAGGGGACAAAAGCCATGAAAATTGAATACCTGAAAATATTTACGCCCCAACTGGAGGCACAAATGCAGTTTTACCGGGAGGTACTTCAGCTGCCTGTAAAAAGGCTTTCTGAAGCATCTTTTCAGGTGAAATTGGGATATTCTATACTGGAATTTCAGCAGGAAAATTCAGCAACTCCGTATCATGTGGCCTTTCATATTCCGGCACTTCAGGAGCGAAAAGCATTGGCGTGGCTGGAGGAACGGGTGGAGATCCTGAAAGATGGGAACGATAAAATTGTTGATTTTCCCGCCTGGAACGCCAAATCGGTCTACTTTTATGATGCAGATAAAAATATCCTCGAATTTATTTCCAGAAAAGACCATTTTTCATCTGCTTCCGAAGAATTTTCCGCAGACGGTATTGCAGGCATTAGTGAAATTGGGCTGGCAACTGAAAACGTCGAAGAAAAATTCAATTTTTTAAACCAAAATTTTGGATTGACAAAATTTACCGGTGATTACGAGCATTTTTGTGCCACCGGGGACGATGAAGGCCTGTTTATCATTATTAACAAAAATGAGAAAGACTGGATCCCGACAGGCGATAAAGCTTTTGCATCTCCCTTTGAAATAAAAATATCTGTCAAAAATGCCCTTTTTGGAGCTGTTTACCAACATGAAAGCCTACACCTGCTATGAAAGCTGAAGAGAAAATAAAGTCGCTGCGGGATGAGCTGAACCGCCATAACCACTTGTATTATGTGCTGGACAAGCCCGAAATTTCAGATTATGAGTTTGACAAAAAGCTAAAGGAATTACAGGAACTGGAAGAAAAATATCCTGAATTTCAGGATGAAAATTCCCCCACGCTACGGGTGGGCGGCGCGGTGACAAAGAATTTCGCAACGGTTGTACATGAACACAGGATGTACTCGCTGGACAATTCCTATTCCAAAGAAGACCTGGAGAATTGGGAAAAAAGGATCAGAAAACAGGTGGATGGGGAGGTAAATTATACCTGTGAATTGAAATATGACGGAGCATCCATTAGCCTAACCTATGAAAATGGAGAGTTTAAACAGGCGGTGACCAGGGGCGACGGATTTAAAGGGGACGATGTCACTAATAATGTGCGGACAATCCGTTCCATTCCGCTTCGCTTAAAGGGAAATGATCATCCTGAAAAATTTGAAATTCGTGGGGAAATTGTGCTTCCTTATGAAGGTTTTGCTCATTTAAACGCAGCACGCGTAGAAGCCGGGGAAGAACCTTATGCGAATCCGAGGAATACAGCTTCGGGAAGTTTGAAATTGCAAGATAGTGGGGAAGTGGCCAAAAGGCCGCTGGACTGTTTGCTGTATAACCTCACCGGGAATAACCTTGGGATCAAAACCCAGTATGAAAGCCTGGAAAAGGCACGATCCTGGGGATTTAAGGTGCCAAATGAGGCAAAATTGGCCAAAAACCTGGAAGAAGTACTTCAATTTGTAAATTTTTGGGATGTGCATCGGCATGACTTGCCTTATGAGACTGATGGGGTGGTCGTAAAAGTAAATGATTTGCATCAACAGGAGGAACTGGGCTATACAGCCAAATCGCCACGTTGGGCGATGGCCTATAAATTTAAGACCGAGCAGGTTTCCACGCATCTCAACAAGATCACATACCAGGTGGGAAGGACTGGCGCCATTACTCCGGTCGCGAATTTAGAGCCGGTGCAACTTGGAGGAACGGTGGTGAAAAGGGCGTCCCTGCACAATGCAGATCAAATTGAAAAGCTGGATATTCGAGAGGGTGATGAGGTGTACGTGGAAAAAGGAGGGGAGATCATCCCAAAAATAATCGGGGTTAATTTTAAAAGCCGAGATCCAAAATCAAATCCTACGCAATATATTTCCCATTGTCCTGAATGTGGTACCCAACTGGTTCGGAAGGAAGGCGAAGCCCAACACTATTGTCCCAATTTTAACGGCTGCCCGCCGCAGATCATTGGCCGTATCCAACATTTTATTTCCCGGAAAGCCATGGATATTGAAGGTTTGGGCGGGGAAACCGTTGCTTTGCTGGTGAACGAAGGCCTTATTGGCAATTATGCCGATTTATATGAACTCAAAAAAGAACAAATTCTGCCCCTGGAGCGAATGGCCGAAAAGTCGGCTGAAAATCTAATTCAGGGGATCGAAAACTCCAAAGAAATTCCTTTTGAGCGGGTTTTATTTGCGCTGGGAATTCGGTACGTAGGGGAAACAGTTGCAAAGAAACTGGCAAAACAGTTCAAAACTATCGATGCGATTGAACAGGTTTCCCAGGAAGAGCTGGAAAAAGTAGACGAGATTGGGGAACGTATAGCCGAAAGCGTGGTGGAATTTTTTGCTTCCGGAGAAAATGTGGAAAATGTAAACCGGCTTAAAGAATATGGCCTGCAGCTTGAAATTTCTGCAGAAAAATTAGCGAACCAATCAAATAAGCTTGATGGCCAGACTTTTGTGGTTTCGGGAGTTTTCGAAATGTCACGAAATGACCTTAAAAAACTGATTGAAGACAACGGCGGAAAAGTTTCGGGATCGATTTCCTCAAAAACCAGTTATGTGGTAGCCGGGGAAAACATGGGTCCCAGCAAACTGGCAAAAGCTGAAAGCCTGGGAATTCCAATAATCAGTGAGAAAGAGTTTTTGAAGAAGGTGGAGTAAAATTTTATTTCGGGAAAATAACTCGTTCAATTTCCACAACTGCCAAAATGATTATTTACAGTTCGGTCAATTTCTTTAGCATCTTAGACTGTAATACTTTCATATTGAATAAATTATCCTTCTAAAAGCCCTTTTTGGAATGTATTCTTTGTTATAAATTTTTTAAGGTACTGTGGTTCTTTAAACGGTATCAGGAATCAGCCTTTTTTCCCATCCTTTGACACTTGCTTTTTAACCTAAATAACGAAAATAAAAGAAGGGTTTCTATTTTTTGCTACAGTAAAATTATTTGTAGGAAAATATTTACAAAGGCTCAACTTCTCTTTGAGACCAGGGCATACGGCGGCCATTTCAACTATAAGCTTGGCTGTAAGCGGTTTGATTCAGAATTTTATCAAATATAATTTGTTAAGACATTATAAAAAATATTATTTTTGCGCCTATTTTCGTTCGATAAGTGGTACAATTTTTTAGATGAAGTGTCTTGATGCATGTCAAAC
>JAGXIM010000094.1 GCA_024635665.1 Salinimicrobium sp.
ACAGGTTTCCCAAGCTCTTTTTCCAAAGCTGCCATGAATTTTTCATATAAAGGAATGGCCACATCGGGCTTTGCGGCTTTAATATAACTGGGACGGTTTCCTTTTTTGGTGCTGGCATGAAGAGTAAACTGGCTCACCACAATGGCATCGCCATTTTGCTGTAGAAGTGATTCATTCATTACCCCAGCCCCATCATTGAAAATCCGCATTTTCACGATTTTGTTGCACAACCAGTTAATATCGTCTTCAGAATCTTCATTTTCAATTCCCAACAAGATCAATAAACCTATTCCCATTTTGGCCTTTTTGACACCTTCAATCGTAACTGAGGCTTCTGAAACCCGCTGCAAAACTACTCTCATTCCTGCTCGTAATTATCGATTCTGTATTGCTGGTCTTCTTCACCCTTTAGGATCTGAAGATAACTTTTATACCGGGACCAGGGGATTTCGCCGGCTTCCAGGGCATCTTTGATTGCACATTTTGGTTCATCCAGGTGCAGGCAATTGTGGAACTTGCAATCTTGTTTACGGGCAAAAAATTCGGGAAAATAATTCCCCAATTCCTCTTTTTCGATATCCACTACGCCAAAACCTTTTATTCCGGGCGTATCAATAATTTGTGCTCCAAAGCTGAGATCAAACATTTCTGCAAAAGTCGTCGTGTGTTGCCCCTGGCGATGTTGTTCAGAAATCTTGGTAGTTTTTAGATCCAGGGAAGGTTCAATTGCGTTGATAAGGGTAGATTTTCCAGTCCCACTATGGCCGGAGATCATGCTGGTTTTGCCTTTCATTAGCTCCTTTACCTGCTCTAAATTTTTACCGTTTTTTGCCGAAATGCCAATGCATTCATAGCCAATTCCGCGGTAAATGGAAGCCAGATATTTTACTTCCGTGAGCTCATCTTCGTCATAGGTATCCACTTTATTAAACAATAGAATCGCTTTGATTTTGTATGCTTCCGCAGTAACAAGAAACCTGTCAATAAAAGTGGTGAAGGTTGGCGGATTGTTCAGCGTGATCAAAAGAAAAGCCTGATCAATATTGGAAGCAATAATGTGGGTTTGCTTGGAAAGGTTTACAGATTTTCTAATAATGTAATTTTCCCGGTCTTTTATACCCGTGATAACACCATTGTCATCCTCTTCGGAAGTATTTTCCATCTTAAATTCCACCCGGTCCCCAACAGCCACAGGGTTCGTGCTCTTTATTCCTTTAATGCGGAATTTCCCTTTGATACGGCACTGGTAAAACCGCCCTTCATCAGATTTTACCTGGTACCAACTTCCGGTAGATTTGTAAACGGTGCCTGTCATGCTACAAAAGTGCGAAATCTCGTCCTTATTCGCTAATTACTTTTTTCTGATGGTTGATCGACTCCTGGTGTATGGATTTAAAAATTCGTAGGATAAATTCTTCACTTAGGCCATTCTCTTCACCTTCCAGGATCATTTTCCCCAGGATCTCATTCCAGCGCTGGTTCTGTAAAATAGCAACATTTTGGCTCTTTTTGGCTTTTCCAATCTCATCAGAAATTTTCATCCTGCGGGACAGCACATCCAAAAGTTGCGTGTCGGCAATATCGATCATGGCGCGCAGGCTCTTCAACTTTGTCAGGAACTCTTCACTTTCCGAAATTTCTTTTCTAATCTTAAGGTCTTCCATAATCTGGACAAGAGTTGCGGGAGTGATCTGTTGGGCCGCATCGCTCCAGGCATTGTCAGGGTCGTGGTGGGTTTCCACCATTAACCCGTCATAGTTCAAATCCAGGGCGGTTTGGCAAAGATCAAATATGGAAGTCCGGTTTCCGGCTATATGGGAAGGATCCAGGAGCAAGGGAAGATCGGGGAATTTCGTTTGTAGGTCAATCGGGATTTGCCATTCGGGATTGTTCCTGTACCGGGTTTTTTCATACGTGGAAAAACCACGGTGTATAACGCCCAGGTTTTTAATATCACAAGCATAAAAACGCTCCACGGCTCCCAGCCACAGTGCTAAATCGGGGTTTACCGGGTTTTTCACAAGCACCACTTTATCTGTACCCCTTAATGCTTCCGCGATTTCCTGAATAATAAACGGGGATACCGTGGTCCTGGCGCCAATCCAGAGAATGTCTATATCGTATTTCAAAGCCAGGTCCACATGGTTGGGGTTGGCAACTTCGGTGGTGGTCATCATCCCCGTCTCTTCTTTTGCCTTTTGAAGCCATTTTAGGCCCAGCGATCCCACTCCTTCAAAATTCCCGGGACGCGTCCTGGGTTTCCAAATTCCCGCGCGCAGCACGTTTGCATCTGTATCTTTTAACTGATGTGCTATTTTCAACACCTGCTCTTCAGTCTCTGCACTGCAGGGACCGGCAATTACTAACGGATGGTCCAATCCAAACGCATCCAACCAACTTCTAAGTTCTTTCTTATTTTCCATTTTTTGACAATTTTCTTATGATCAATCTATTCCTTTTAATATTGTTTTTATGTGGTTTGCCCTCTCCATTTCCGAAAAAACCTCCTGAAAATCATCATTTTCAATCAGGTTTTTGAATTCGGAAAGATTGGCAATATATTCGTTTAAAGTCTCAAGTACATTTTCCTTGTTCTGCTGAAAAATAGGCGCCCACATTGCCGGTGAACTCTTGGCTAATCTCACCGTTGAGGCAAAACCACTGCCCGCCAGGTCAAATATATCCCGCTCATTTTTCTCTTTTTCCAGAACCGTTTTTCCCAGCATAAAAGAACTTATATGTGACAAATGTGAGACGTATGCAATGTGCCGGTCGTGGGCTTTGGGATCCATATACCGAATGCGCATCCCCAACTTCTGAAATATCTCAAGCCCCTTTTCCTGAAGCTTAAAAGACGTTTTTTCAACTTCACAAATAATATTCGTTTTCTGACTAAAAAGATCAGCCATTGCTGCTTTTGGCCCGGAAAACTCGGTTCCTGCAATAGGATGTGCCGCCAAAAAATTCCGCCGCTTTGGATGATCGGCAAGTGCTTCACAAAGATGGGCTTTGGTCGATCCCGCATCAAAAACCAGGCTGTTGTTCCCAACCAGATCCAAAACTTTTGTTACCACAGCAGGTGCGACATCCACCGGGACTGCCACGATCACCACCTCTGCACTGGTAACACCCTCCAGGGTTCCAAAAATGTCAATTAGGGACAACTTTTTTGCCAACTCCAGATTTTCCTTGTTTGTATCAATTCCGGTAATCTCGACATCTGGAAAAGCCTTTCTGATCCCCAGGGCAAAGGAACCGCCAATCAAACCAATTCCTATTATATGAACCTTCATTAATTTATCCGGTTAAAAGCGGTACTTATTTTTTCTTCGGTCGCACAAAGCGAAAATCGCACATATCCTTCGCCCTGGCTTCCAAAAATGAATCCCGGGGCCGCAAAAATATGGTACTTGTGCAACAGATGCTCCACAAAGCTTTCTGAAGTAAATCCTTCAGGAACATGACACCACAGGAAAAGTCCTGTTTGGTCACTTGTGCATCTGCAATTGAGGGCTTTAATTAGTTTTAACAATTGGTCTTTCCGGCGCAGATAAGTTTTATTTTGCTCACTAAACCACTTCCGTGGCAACCTTAAAGCGGTGGCCGCACCTTCCTGCAACGGAAAAAACATTCCGCTGTCCATATTGGTTTTTACTTTTAGGACCGAATTCAGGTTTTTTTCACTTCCGCAGAGCATCCCAATGCGCCAGCCCGACATGTTAAAACTTTTGCTCAGGGAATTTAGCTCCAGCACAGCGTCCATCGCACCTTTTTCCTGCAGGATGCTTTTTGGCTCCTCGTTTAGGATCAAGCTGTACGGGTTGTCGTTTACGATCAAAATCCTGTGTTTTCTGGCAAACGCGATGAGGTCCTCAAACAGCTTGTCAGTCGCCGAAGCCCCTGTTGGCATGTGCGGGTAATTTACCCACATCAATTTCACCTTCGTCAAATCCTTTTTTTCGAGTTCTTTCAGGTTTGGCAACCAACCTTCCGCTTCATTTAGCTCATAAAAAATAGATTTCGCCCCCACGAGTCGGCTCACGGCTTCATAAGTGGGATAGCCAGGATTCGGAATCAACACCTCATCACCTTCATTTAAAAAAGCCATGGAAATATGGGTAATCCCCTCTTTACTTCCCATGAGGGGCAGGATCTCAGATTCTGGATTTAGTTCCACTCCATAATAATTCTGGTAGAACTCCTGAATGGCCTTCCGGAAATTTGTGGTTCCGCGGTAAGGCTGATACTGGTGTGCACTAGCGTTTACCAGCGCTTGATTTAGCTCCTCCAATACTTGTGGCGGTGGCGGTAAATCTGGGCTACCAATGCCTAAATTGATAATGGGCTTGCCAGATTCCTGTAGCGCCCTCACTTCCTTTAATTTGGTGGAAAAGTAATATTCCTCCACATGATCCAGTCTATTCGCTTGTGCAATCATTTTAAGCCATTTTTATATGTTCCCAATACTTTTAATTCTTCTGTCATCACCTCAATTATTTCCAGTGCTTTCTGAAGTTTTTTGGCATCTTCAAAAATCACGTCTATAAAAAATGCATATTTCCAGGGGGTTTCTATTACCGGCACACTCTGAATTTTGGTCATGTCCAGATCAAAATCCCTGATAATATTCAAAACACTCACCAGGCTGCCCTGTTTGCTCTCCAGGATAAATTTTAAGGAAGCTTTATTTACCTCAAAAATGCCCTTTTTGGATGCTGCTGCACCCAAGGTCAAAAATCTGGTAGAGTTGTTTTTTATGGTCTGGATCCCCTCCTCCAGAATTTCCAGGTTGTATATTTCCGCCGCAGCCTTGCTCGCAACTGCCGCCACATTTCTCAAACCCTTTTCACGAATCCTTCTGGCAACTTCGGCCGTGTCGGTATCCTCAACCAGTTCTATGTGTGGATGATTTCTGAAAAAATCTTTGCACTGCAACAAGGCCATAGGATGAGAATAAACTTTCCTGATCTCCTGCACCGTTTGCCCCTGCAAAGCCATTAAATTCAGTTGAATGGGGATATAATGTTCCCCAATCACCTGCAGGTTGTGTTCGTCTATCAAGGCATAATTTGATAAGATGGATCCTGCAATCGAGTTCTCAATGGCCATTACTGCAGCTGTGGACTGATGGTTCAACAAGCTATCGGCCACTGCCTGGAAGGACATACACTCATCCACCTGCACCTGCCGTCCAAAATATTCCTGCGCCACCTGGTGGTGAAAAGAACCCGCTACTCCCTGAATTGCAATTTTGTCCATTTTTTCCAAAAAAAAATCCCGATGAAGACATCGGGATTTGAGATATAATTGTTTTTCTTAATTACACGACGCTCCCGATCCTATTCCTGTGATAGAAATAGAAATAATAAAAAGCGTTCCAGGTAATTAAGTTTTGCATTTTTCTTGCTTCTGAACAGCTAATGTAGCACATAATTTTAAAAATAAAAGTTTTTTCTGAAAAATTTCAGTTTAACATTGCGCGATAAGGAAAAAATCATTCCTGATTTAATCTCAAACTTTTCTGAAGTTTAAAATTTAAAAACAGATGATTTGCTACTTTTGAAAAAAAGCCGCTATGTCCATTCAGGTAGATAAAATCACCAAATATTACGATCAGCAAAAAGCGCTGGACGAAGTTTCCTTTACTATTCAAAAAGGGGAAATTGTAGGCTTTCTTGGCCCCAACGGTGCCGGGAAATCCACTTTGATGAAAATCCTTACAGGCTACCTTAAACCTTCTTCCGGCGAAGCTGTGGTTAATGGTTTTTCATTAGAAACAAATTTACTCGAAGCTCAAAAAAGCACGGGCTATCTTCCTGAGCACAATTCTCTGTACACAGAAATGTATGTACGGGAGTATTTGGCCTTCAACGCTTCTATTTATAAAATCCCAAAAGCCAGAATTGAGGAAGTGATCACAAAAACCGGACTTTCCCCTGAAGCGAATAAGAAAATTGGACAACTTTCAAAAGGATATCGCCAGCGCGTTGGCCTGGCGAATGCACTCCTGCACGATCCCGAAGTTTTGATCCTCGATGAACCCACCACCGGGCTGGATCCAAACCAGCTGGTGGAAATAAGAAACCTCATTAGGGAAACCGGAAAAGAGAAAACGATTTTTCTTTCTACACATATCATGCGGGAAGTGGAAGCCCTTTGTGAACGGGTGATCATCATCAATGAGGGCAAAATCGTAGCCGATAAAAAATTAGCTGCCCTGCGGGAGGAACAGGTGCAGATTATTGAAGTGGAATTTGATTACAGGATCGAAGAAGTTGCTTTAAAAAATCTCCCGAAGTTACTGGAGGCACGAAATACAGGCGGCTTTGTTTATGAACTTACCTTTGACACCCCAAAAGATATGCGTCCCGCAGTTTTCGATTTCGCCCATGACAATGGCTTAAAAACGCTTCAGCTCAACAGAAAAAATAAGAATCTGGAGAATTTGTTTGCGGAATTGACCCTTCAGAAAAAGTGATTTTTCCTGTCGTTCCCCCGGAAAAAGTCCCGGCAGTCCATGATTCAGGCAAAAGATTTTCAGCTAAACGGGTTATTCAAAAATGAGGTTTCCGGTATAAAATGTTTTTATTCTCACCACCGGTGGACGGTTTACTGAAATGACATCTCCCGTGCTCCTTATTTCGCCTTTCAACACCTCCTGCGGATTCACGATCACTTTATTCGTTCCCCTATGAAAAACGTCCACAGTCTCAGCTATCAAACTCCTCGCTTCTACCCTTCCGTCGCCGGCAGCGATGAAAAGCTTCAAATATCCAGTAGAACCCGAAAGGAAAAAATTTGAAAAATCATCTCCGGTAACCTCTACATTTTCAGAATTGAGATGTAGCTTAAAATCCCCGTTCGTATAAACGCCTTTTTGTCGTTCCTGGTTGAGACTAATCAATTCAATTTGAGGAAAATTCAGGATTCCCACGCTTTCGATCACCCGGTTTCCGGCATTATGAAGCAGGGTCAAATTGGGTACAGTAACATAGACTTTTGTTAGATTATAATCCCGCAACAGGTTGCATCCGTTGGAATTTTTCAGGATAAGCCGCCCATTTTCTAAGGACGCATCCACTTCTGCCATTAAATTCTCACCCGATTCGATTACTACTTTCTGCACAGGCCCTTGTTCAATGAACAACTTGATTTTGTCATATACAATTACCTCTTCAAAAGGGGATAATTCCACTTCTTTCTGGACAATTTTTCCGGCAATTTGAAAACAATCGGGGGCATCTTCTGTGCTGCAGGAAGACAACAGAAAAGTGATTAGAATTATTCCGAAGTATTTTAACTCAAACTTTAATTTCCTGTCCATCATTAAAATCTGTATCCAAGTGAAAATTCCACGGCTTCGGCATTCGCGCCATGTGAACGCACGGTGACCGAGCCAAAAAGGTCTTTATAAATGGGTCTTTGCAGCCCAACCCTATTGTAAATTTGATCCACATAATTGTCGTAAGGATAGTAAAAATAATACCCTAATTGGGTAACCAACGACAATCTTCTAAAAGTCAGTTGATGCCCTACAAAAACGCCGGCGCGCCTCGCATCCTCCTCTCCCGTGGTTTCCCCTACAGGAAAAGCCACAGACTGATAATAAATAAATTCCTCCATGGCGCGGGACCAGAAAAATTCTGCCCCGGCCTGTAAAGTGCTTTTTTGGTTCAGGCTTTTATCAACATAGGCCGAAACCGTGAGAAATGGAAAAGTTTCCGAGCCTATCACACCCATAGTATTGACGCCACCTCGCAGCACAAGGTTGTACCGAAGAGGTGCCGAAAATGCCATTTTTGGATCCTTAGGTACAAAATCCCTTTTCGTCTTATGATCAAAATTGTAGTTCAAACCAGCACTCAGGGCAAGAGTGTTGGTACTGCTGTTGGGAGATTTGAAATCGGCATTTGAATAGTGGATCAATGACAAACCTGTCTGAAAACCCAGTCCGCCGACCAAATTCTCGAACTGTAGGTTTCCTGTAAAAATTGTGGAACTCAAAATCCGCGATCCATAGGCGTTGTTCCTGTAATTTTCATCGGGATCATACGGATTTGTTGTGATCGCCAATCCCTGGCCAACCTTCAGCAAAAGATGACGCTTCAAAAAATAGAACCCTAAATGTGCGTAAGCTCCAAAATTCTCGCCCAAATGGGGGTTTTTCAGGTTTTGGTACGATAGTGAGAAACCAACATCTGGATAGTTATAGCGTCGCTCCCAGGCCTGCAAACCATAGGTTTTTCTGTTGAAATGCAGCAGCAAACCTTCCGGATGCTCAGTGATCAAATGAGAAATATTTGGGTTATGCTCCCAAATACTTCCGTAGAAATAATTGGCCTCCACGGAATACTGCCGGCTTTCCTGTGCAAAGGTCCAACCAGCTGAAAGCAGAAAAAAAAGCAGAAAAATTTTCCTCATGAGGGGCGGAAGCCAAATTTACCCAGAAACTTTGTTCCCGTTGAGGATGACTTCTGAAGTAATTTCGGCAGTTTTCTCCAGCATTTTCGCCACCGAACAATATTTTTCAAGCGACAAATCCACCGCCCGCTTGGCCTTGTTTTCCGGAATCTCTCCATCGATAGATATCTTCAAATGGATTTTCCTGAAAACATTCGGTATTTCTCCGTCGACGCGCATTCCCTCGACTTCCATTTCAAGGTTGGTCATTTCAAGCTGCTGCTTTTTAAGGATCACCACGATGTCAATCCCGCTGCAACCGGCGATTCCCATTAGCAACAACTCCATGGGGCTTGCGCCCTGTGGATCGGCTTCGCTCTTGTTGTCCAGGTGGACCACATCGCCACTTTCATTCGTTGTTTGGAAATGGAAATTATTATTGAGTCTTTTTAAGTTAATCTTCATTAGGTTACTTTTTCGGCTAATTTAAGCAAATCTGTCAAAACCCCACATGCCGTGACAGCCGCATCCGCGCCGGCACCTTTGATCACCAAAGCCGGTTTTGATAGCATTCGCTAAAGATCTCAAAAGAGGACTCGGCATATTTTAAACTGCCCAAAGCCGGGGATCTTTTCTCTTTCGTGAGTTTCACCTCCAAAATACCTGTTTCCAAATCAAGTTCACCCACATGCCGGACCACCTCATCTTTTTGCAAGCCTTTTCTTAGCTTCCTAAAGAAAGGATCCAGATCCTGTTTTTTCTTCTGAAAATTCTCCAATGTGGATCCCGAGGTTACCGGTCCCGAACAGTAGAATATTTATTTTCTTCATTCTGATATGTTTCCTGGGTAAAAATTGGGGTAAGAATTTTTTCAAGCTGTGCGCTTTCTATGAGAAACGCATCATGTCCATGGATCGAATATATTTCGGAAATACTGATGTTTTTTTTCCTTACTGAGAGTTCTTTAAAAGCCTCCCGATTTTCTTCTGCAAGAAAAAATAGGTCAGAATCAACAGTTATTAAATGGATCGCACCCGTGATTTTTGCAGCCGCTTCAGCGTGGCTCCCATTCTCCCGGCCAATATCGATCGTCGTCAATAAGTGGTTCATCAACTTGTAGGCAGCAAGCTGAAACCTGTTTTCCAGTTTCCTTCCGTGGTGGGACAACCAGTGGTGCACCTCATATTGATCATCCTCCTCGTTCTTTTTTCTCCGGAATTTTTCCGTGAAAGAAGCAGGGGTGCGATAAAAAGTCATGGCGTGCATACGCGCATCATGTATGGGATCGACAGAGTTGTTAAGGATTTGATCCTGCACTTTACAATGGGCCAAAACCCAGTCTGTTGCCTTATAATCGGTGGCGATAGGGATTAGGTGTTCAACCAGATTCGGCTTCAACACGGCCAGTTCCCAGGCTAACGCGCCGCCTATGGAACCACCAATAACTGCAAAAAGACGGTTGATCTTCAGCCTTTCCAGAACTTCTGCATACATCCTGGCGAAATCGTGCAAGGTGAATTCGGTGTAATTGGAAAGTAAGTTTTCCTTTTTTCCGCAGGCGCCATTGCCCGGCATATTGATGCACAGGACTGTATATTTTTCGGTGTTCAGGCATTTCCCAGGCCCCACCAGGTTTTTCCACCACCCATTATCACCGGTAACTTTAGAATTCCCCGTAAGGGCGTGGTTTACCAAAACTATGGGTGTTGTTCCAGGAGGAGGCCCAAAAATGTCAAAATAGACAGGAATTTTTTGCAAAGTTCCTGTAGAATTTCTAAAGTTATTGATAACTATTTCTTGCATTGGCTTCTTTTAAAAATCAACAGGAAAATACACAGATCTTCCTGTTGATATTGATTTAGGCTATGATTTTTCAACCACCTTTTTTTTACCAAGTGCTGAAAGGGCTTGCTCCAGATCGGCTTTTAGGTCGTCCAGGTTCTCCAGCCCTACCGATAGCCGCACCAAATCTTTGGAAACCCCGGTAGATTCCTGTTGTTCATCGCTCAATTGCTGGTGCGTGGTGCTGGCAGGGTGGATGATTAGAGATTTGGTGTCCCCAATATTTGCGAGCAGGGAAAAAAGTTTTGTTTCATCAACAAGTACTTTTGCAGCTTCAAAACCACCTTTTACCCCGAAAGTCACCACTCCGCTTTGACCATTGGGCAGGTACTTTTTAACATTTTCGGCATACGGGCTGGTCTCCAGTCCGGGGTAGTTCACCCAGGTGACCTCCTCTTTTCCCTGAAGCCATTTTGCCAGCGCCAGCGCATTTTCGCTGTGCTTTTTGATCCTGATTTCGAGAGTTTCCAATCCCTGTAAGATTTGGAATGCGTTAAATGGGCTTAATGCTGCTCCATGGTCACGTAGGCCTTCGATTCGCACCTTTGCTATAAAAGCGGCTTCTTCCAAAGCTTCGTGGTACACCAGGCCGTGATAGCCAGGTGAAGGCTCTGTAAATTCCGGAAATTTGCCGTTGGCCCAGTTGAATTTCCCTGCATCAATAACCACTCCACCAAGAGCAGTCCCATTTCCGTTGATGTATTTGGTGAGCGAATGGATCACGATATCGGCTCCATGCTCAATTGGGTTCAGTAAGGCAGGCGTAGCAACCGTGTTGTCGACGATTAACGGCACTTTATGGGCTTTAGCCGCTTTTGAAATCCCTTCAATATCCAGCACGTCCAGTTTTGGGTTTCCCAGGGATTCAATAAAAAAGACGCGGGTGTTTTCTTGTGCGGCTTTAGTGAAATTTTCGGGCTGCGAAGGATCTACAAAAGTCGTTTTTATGCCAAATCTGGGCAGCGTGACACTCAACAAATTGTAAGTTCCACCATACAAACTACTGGAAGCAACGATATGGTCGCCAGTCTTTAAAAGTGTCAATAATGTTGTGTTGATAGCAGCAGTTCCCGAAGCTGTCACCACGGCGGCAATGCCCCCTTCCAATGCAGCCAGTCTTTGCTCCAGCACATCATTTGTCGGGTTGTTGATACGGGTGTAAATAAATCCCGGTTCTGCCAGTGAAAAAAGATCGGCGGCATGATCAGAATTTTTGAACACGTAAGACGTGGATTGATAAATAGGAACTGCGCGGGTTCCTCCGTTGGCAGTTACGTCGTGGCCTGCATGCAGGGCGTTGGTTGAAAATTTTTGTGTACTCATTTTGTTAAGGTTTAAGGGTTTGTTGTTTGTTGTTTGTTGTTTGTTGTTGCGGGTTGCGGGTTTTATGATTATTTAGGGTTTGATAGTTCTTGTCTTTTTATCTAATTCAAATTTGGAATTTGGAATTTGGAATTTGGAATTTGGAATTTGGTGCTTAAATTTTTTTTCTGTTTTCTGTTTTGATGTTAGCCTTCAGCCCGGTTTACAGCCAAAAAAAATCCCTTTGACTGGTTTGCCAAAGGGATTTAAGAATTGAACTATATATTTAAATCAGATCCTTAATTTTTGGCAAGTTTGTTCCAGACGACACATCATCATACACATCTCCATGCAGATCATCATAGTTACTATTGCCTTGTGGTTTTTCATTTTTTTTAGTTCAGGATAATTTTGTCTACTTAACCAGTTGTTTTTAATAGGTTCCAAAAATGACATTTCCGGAATATATTTTTTCTTAATAATTTAAAAACAAAAAAGCCGCTGCGGGTGGCAGCGGCTCTTTGCAATTTTATCTTTTCAGGATCATGCAATAGAATGCGCTGCGGAATTTCTCCACATCATGCACATCATTTTACAAATTACCTGGTTCATTTCTTTGTTTTGTCTGCTTCAAAGTTAACAACAGAAATTTTTAAAAACCAAATTTATTTTCATCTTTTTTGGTAATTCCCAGTTTATAACCTCATAAAAAACTTCAGAATGAGACTGTTACAACCCTTTTCCCGAAGGTTTCCCGTGTCAAAAACCCTATTCTTCCCGCACGAGGTAAGACATGTTGATGTTAGTCACTTTGCCCGCTTCCCACTCTTCACTTTGGAAAATATATTTATCGCCCAGGGTGTATAACCTAAACCTGTATTCTTTTTCCCCATGCTTTCCCCTGAGGTAGTAAACGTTGCCAACTTTTTCCCCACGAGCAACAAAATCTCCCTGTCGCATCGCTACCTCATTCCCATTTAATGTAAATTCCATGTCCTTACTTAGGTCTTTCCCTTCCTGAAAGCCATGCGCAGTTATAGTCAAAGTTTGCAGATCCTTGATTTTCATAGTTTCAGAATATTCCTCAACTTTTACCGGGATTCCTTCTGAAATTATGAAGCTATGGTTTTGCCATTTTCCCTCCAAAAAACCTAGTAGTTCATTTGCATTCGAATTTTTTTCCTGGCCAAAAACACTAACACCCGTTGACAGAAAAAGTAAAATTAGTTTTGAAATCTTCATGACCCGGCAATGAAAAGTGAACTTTAAAAATACTGAAAAAATCAATAAAATCGTTCTTAAAAAGGGGGTTTCAGCCGCTCTTGTTCAGAGGGAAATTGGGTGAGGTTTTAATGGGATAAAAAGTTTTGCTTTAAATTATTTTCATACATTTGCTGCTGATTTGTTCAGGGAATGATTTGACTGATTGCAACCCTTATAAAATGCTAAAGCAGTGAAAACTCCTCTAGCGCTTCCATGTCAAATTTCTTTCTGAAATTAACTTAAAAACAGCGAAGCATGCCCTATTTATTTACTTCAGAAAGTGTTTCTGAAGGCCACCCGGATAAAGTAGCAGACCAAATTAGCGATACCCTTTTAGACAATTTCCTGGCTTTTGACCCCCAGTCCAAAGTTGCCTGTGAAACCCTCGTCACCACGGGACAGGTTGTGCTCGCCGGCGAGGTTAAAAGCCATACGTATCTCGATGTTCAAACTATAGCCCGGGACGTGATCAACGACATTGGGTACACAAAAGGAGCCTATAAATTTAGCGGCGATTCCTGCGGCGTAATCTCCCTCATTCACGAACAATCTCAGGACATTAATCAGGGAGTGGACCGTGGCTCTAAAGAGGCACAAGGCGCCGGGGACCAGGGAATGATGTTCGGCTATGCCACCAACGAGACTGCGAATTATATGCCGCTGGCACTCGATATCTCCCACAAGATCCTGATAGAACTGGCAAAATTACGCCGCGAGGAAAAAGATATTTCTTACTTACGACCCGATTCAAAAAGCCAGGTGACCATTGAGTACAGCGACGATAATGTTCCACAGCGAATTGTGGCCATCGTGGTTTCTACCCAGCATGACGAATTTGACAAGGATGACGATAAAATGCTCGCCAAAATCAAAAAGGATATTTTGGAGATCCTTATTCCGCGGGTGAAAGAACAACTTCCGGAATATGTTCAAAAATTGTTCAACAACGACATTCAATACCACATCAACCCCACGGGCAAATTTGTAATTGGCGGTCCCCACGGTGATACCGGCCTAACCGGAAGAAAAATCATCGTGGATACCTACGGCGGAAAAGGTGCCCACGGAGGCGGGGCTTTTTCAGGAAAAGATCCCAGTAAAGTAGATCGTTCTGCGGCTTACGCAGCACGACATATTGCCAAGAACCTGGTTGCAGCCGGGGTTGCCGATGAGATTTTGGTGCAGGTTTCCTATGCCATTGGTGTGGTGGAACCAACTTCTATGTTTATCGATACCAACGGCACCAAAAATATTGAATTGAGCAATGGTGAAATTGCAAAAAAAGTACTGGAGATCTTCGACATGCGCCCAGCTGCTATTGAAGAAAGGTTAGGGCTTAGGAACCCTATTTACAGGGAAACTTCTGCTTACGGTCACTTCGGAAAAGAACCACGTACAGAAAGAAAAGTTTTCAAAAGCCCTTACAATGGGGAAATTACCAGGGATGTAAAACTTTTCACATGGGAAGAGCTTGACAAAGTTGAGGAGGTCAAGAAAGCTTTCGGTTTGTAAAGCATTCAAAAATGGCAAAAAACGCTTCTCTTTTGGGAAGCATTTTCATTTTAAAGAAGATCTTGAATGGCAGGTAAATTCTTCAGAAGCAATCAAAATTTATACACAAATCCCAGCAAGTACGCATCATCTGAACTGCTGCAAGTCAGCTGCATGTGCTCCCGCTCATAAGGTGTGGTAAAGAGGAAACTACTTCCAATTCCCACCACCGCACCAGCAAGCACGTCATATCCATCATGACGGGCGGCATTTATGCGACTGTAGCCTGTGAAACCAGCGAGCAAATAACCCGGAATACTGTATTTCAAGCCATGCCTCCTGTGCACAAAAGAAGCAGCCTGGAAGGTTATAGATGTACGGCCCGAAGGAAAAGCCTGGCCCCCATCGTTAAAAGGACGGCGTTTGTTTATGGCATATTTTAAAGCCACTGTGACCGCAGCATTTGTGACAAAACTTTTGGCAAACTGCCAGCTACCCTCTCTATCCTCAAGTAAAAGCGTTGCAAGCGCGGCAGAGGCAGGCATCGCCACCAAAAGTACGTCTCCGGTGCTCTCGATCGCCTGGCTTTTGGGTTCTATAAGTTGTGCCCGGGAATTTGAAGGCAGACTGAGCAGTAAGCTGAAAAAAATGATGAAGAAGAGCTGTTTTATCTTTGAGAAATCAGTTCCTTCTGTGGAGTTCATTGAACTTGTATGTGTGGACATAGAGATTTTATCTATAAACAAATTGGCCTAGCCGCAAAATAGGAAAGCCCATAGGACGAGCTTCTTAAGAAGAATCTAAGATCTTCTGAAGCTATCCAAAAAGAGGATTTTCCTTTCAAAAAGTTTTTAAAAGCCCGCAGACACCTTTAGGTGCAAAGTCTTAACTAGGCCAAAGTATATTGGGCAAGCAATTTTTGAACTTCGTACACATTTACCGATTTACTAAACCTTTTGGAAATGCTGGGCTGTTGTTCCCCCGAAATCCAGATCTTAAGCTCGGCATCAAG
>JAGXIM010000019.1 GCA_024635665.1 Salinimicrobium sp.
TTGGTGTATGACTTTCTGTTTAATATATTATATTCGACAGTGATCTAAAGAAAAATATTATGTCCTTGAACAACTGGAAGAATTTCATTTTATTATTGCTATTAATACCAGCAGTCTCTTGTGGAAATCAAGATGCCGAGAAAAAAGATGTTGTCACACAAAATTTAGAACCTGTTCGTGATCCTCTAATCTTAGGTGCAAATCGAATTGGGGATTACCTACCACTTCTGAAGAACAAAAGAGTGGGAATTGTGGGCAATAACACAACAGTGGTCAAAAAATTTCTCATGGCAAATTCAGAAAAAGAAAATGAAGAAAATTATACCCACCTCGTCGATTCTTTGGTTTCCCTTGATGTAAATGTAGTGAAGGTATTTGCCCCAGAACATGGCTTCAGAGGGATTGAACCCGCCGGTGCAAAGATAATTGATGGAATTGATTCTAAGACCGGTATTCCTTTATTGTCGCTGTATGGCAGTAACACGAAACCATCTAACGAACAACTGGAGGATGTGGATGTTCTTATTTTTGACATTCAGGACGTCGGTACGAGATTCTACACCTATATTTCTACTCTTCACCTTGTAATGGAAGCCGCGGCTGAAAATGACATTCCCGTAATTGTTCTTGACAGGCCAAATCCAAATGGCAGCTATATTGACGGTCCTATTCTGGAGGCTGCCCACCAAAGCTTTGTGGGAATGGATCCCATTCCTGTGGTACACGGCTTAACAATTGGTGAGTACGCTAAAATGCTGAATGGCGAGAAATTTTTGGCTAATGATCTCCAGGCAGATCTTACTGTTGTGGAAATGGAGAATTATGATCATGACCTTGAATATGCCCCACCTTTTAAACCTTCTCCCAATTTGCCTAATGCAACGGCTATAAACCTTTATCCCAGCCTATGTTTTTTTGAAGGAACAAATGTCAACGCCGGAAGAGGAACTTCAAATCAATTCCAGGTTTTTGGATCCCCTGATTTGGATCCTGATGTTTACGATTATACCTATGTCCCCCGGCCAAATCAAGGTGCAAATGATCCAAAACACAACGGCATTACCGTCTATGGCAAGAACCTGACAGATCATCCAAAAATTAAAGAGATCAATCTGGACTGGATGATAAATGCCTACAACAATACCTCGAATAAGGAAGATTTCTTTAGGGAAGGATTTTTTACAAAGTTAGCGGGCACAAAAAAACTACAGGAACAAATAGAGGCCGGAATGACTTCAAAAGAAATAAAAGCCACCTGGCAACAAGGCTTGGAAAATTATGCCCAAACCCGTGAAAAATATTTGATCTATGAGTAACCTCCAGCCAAAATCACGGCTGTTGATTAACTAGTTCTCACAAGAATAGGTAAAGGATGTAGGGCGTTAGAAAAGCAGTTATCAACCCGTTAAGGCACATGGCAATCCCGCTATATGTTCCGGGAAGCTGACCTTCTTCAATCGCCCGTGCAGTTCCTATTCCATGTGCTGCCGTTCCCAGGGCCGCTCCTACCGCCTTTTTGTTTTTTATTCCCATATGCCTTAGAAAGAAAGGACCGCAGGTATTTCCAAAGATCCCTACAGCGATAACTATTCCTGCCGTTATATCAGGGATTCCATCAACTACTTTTGTGATCTCTATCGCTATTGGCGTTGTAACAGACTTCGACGCCAAAGATCTGACCAAAAAGTCCGGCATTTTAAGCAGAACCAGAAACAGGGTAATACTAAATACACCACATAACCCTCCTATGACCACTGCGATGAAAATGACTTTTAAATCCTGGCGAAGCTGCTCATATTTTTCATAAAAAAAGGCTCCCAAAGCTACAACCGCAGGACCCAAAAAGAATGTCAGAATTTTACCGCCTTTGTTGTATGTGTCAAATTCAATATCAAAAGAGTTAAGAAAGAAAATAATCCCTGCAATAGAAAGAAGTACAGGGTTAAAAAAAAATATGTCCCATTTGTTCCTAATTCGTCTGGCCAGAAAGTAGAATAAAACTGTTAGGGCAATTGCGAATAATGGAAATTGGAAAATATCCCTCATTTTCCAAATTTTTCAACAATTAATGCTGTCACATATAGTGTTAGGAGGGTGCTGACGATAACTGCACCGGACATGGGGAGCCAGAAAGCCTCCACCAGGTCAAAGTAAACCATCAAGCCAACTCCGTAAGGAATAAAAAATAATACCAGGAATTCAAGTAACTTATCTGAGGCCGGTTTAATGTCTTCAAGTTGTATTAACTTTTGCTGGAGTGCAAGAAAAAGCAATACCATCCCAATAATATTTCCTGCTATAGGAATATCAGTCAAATACTGTACTGTCTCTCCAACCAATAAAAAAATCAGGACATAGAAGAAGGCTTTCAATCTTTTAAATAAAAGGAGGTCTTTTATGTACAAAATTAGTTTGCCTTTTACTTTCTTCAACCCAAAAAAATTTATTCTAAATTTTCTAATTATCTTTTAGCGAATCATAAATCGCCTGCTGAATATTTGTTCTTGTATCCAGTTTATACAACCTTGTATTTTCCCTTGTTGGCAGCACGCGATTTGAAAGAAAGAGATAAAGCAGGTCTGTTTCAGGGTCTGCCCAGGCGTAAATTCCGGTGAATCCGGTATGGCCAAAACTGGCTTTACCCGCATCTTTGGCTGTATTACTGCTCTCCCCTTTATACTCGAGATAAGGTTTGTCAAATCCTATTGCGCGATGATTATCATTTTCTGGAAATTGGGTTTTTGTCCACTCTCTTAAAGTGGCTTCCTCTATAAAACGCTCCCCTCCATAGCTGCCCATGTTTAAGTACATCTGCATCAACTTGGCAAGATCATTTGCGTTCGCAAATAAGCCCGCATTTGCCGAAATTCCGCCCATCATTATTGCTCCTTCATCATGCACATCACCATGAATTGCTTTGTTCCTAAAAAGGAAGTCGTTTTCTGTCGGGACTATTCTCTTCAATGGAAATTCCTCCAAAGGTCTATAGGTAAGTGTTGTTGCTCCAAGTTTATCGTAGAAATTTTCGTTGATATATCCCCTGAAATCTTCTCCCGTGATTTCTTCTACAATTGCTGGCAGTAAATAGAAAGCCAGTCCTGAATATTTGTACTTTGCCTCCTGCTCGAGCGGGGATTTCTTGATCGCCCTAAACATCTTTTTCTGATAGTTTCGGTGCAACCACATGTTTTCGCTCACTTTCACAGGATATCGTGCCGAAGAGTCTTTTTTAAAGGTGTACCATTTGTAGCTCCCATTCTTTCTCAATGTGTTCTTCCAATAAGGGATCCATGGTTTGAACCGGGCCTGGTGAGTTAATATCTGCCGGAAAGGAACTTCATCTTTGTTTGAATTCCTGAAATAAGGCAGGTAATCTTCAATGCCTGCTTCAAGATCAAATTTACCCTCATCATAGAGTTTCATAAGTGCCGGCAAAGCTGAAGAAATTTTTGTCACAGAAGCAAGATCATAAAGATCAGTTCTTTTTACCTTAATAGTATCGCTGTACCTATGGAGTCCGTATGCCTCGTGCATTACAACTTTTCCGTCTTTAGCCACAAGTATCTGTCCTCCGGGAATCGCTTTCTCAGCCATTGCTTCCTGCATCAGGGAATCAACCTTCGAATAAAGTATTGCGGAATCCATACCCACTTCTTCCGGAAGCGTGTAACTAAATCTGATTCCTCCTTCTACTTTGAGTCCGTCGCCTGCATCGAATTTCTCTCCCACACTCACCGGCAGCTTCCCGTTGGCGCCAATGCCGCCAAAAATGAGCTGTGCAGCAAGCTCTTGAGTAAGTTCAGAATCCTGATAAGTTACAATAAGACCTTCTGCTTTTTCAATACCTTCTACAGAATTCAGCACGTATGGGTTCTTGAAAAAGGTAAAAATGTTGCTCTTGTTTTCTGAGACTTCTTTAATAAATGCTGCTACTTCTGAAGAGGTTTCAAGTGTATTCCGCGGAAATTTGCTCACGTCGTGAATCCCACCAATAATTAGATCATGTTTTTTTATTTCCTGTCTAACTGAATCTACCTTTTCTGCAGAAGCATCTAATGGAAGTTGAAAATGCGTGACATGAGTATATAGGCTCAGGCTCTCCTGAAAAGCAGTTTCTCTTTTGGCCCCAAATGAAACCGAAGCGATTTTCACTTTATCAAGTTTTTTTACAGGAAGGATCTTATTGTTATTCTTCAACACGGTTAGCGAAGCTTTTACAAGTTGACGATTCAACAGTTTCGCCTCCGGTGTGTTCAGATCATTAAGAATATTTTCAGGGGAAATTGGTTTATACTGATTTAATCCTACCCACTGCTTTACTGCCAGAATTTTACGTACTCTCTGATCAATCTCTTTCTGTGAAATAAGTCCCTGCTTCACAGCTTTACTGATTTCTTCAATAGCCTTTGGAACATCTTCTGTGAATTCCAGCAGGTCATTTCCCGCTAAGAGAGCATCCTTATCGACCACTCCCGGAAGATTACCTTCGGTTACCCCTTTCATGTTCATAGCATCAGTAACGATGAGACCGTCAAATCCCATTTTATTTTTCAGCAGATCTGTTATAATGGGCTTTGACAATGTAGAAGGTACGCCGGTAGAATCCAGCGCCGGAATATCGAGATGTGCAACCATCACCCCGCCAATGCCAGCTTCTATTACCTCTCTAAAAGGATACAACTCGAGAGTGTCGAGACGTGTTAAAGGATGATTTATCTGCGGAAGAGCGTAATGAGAGTCTGTATCTGTATCACCATGGCCGGGGAAGTGTTTTGCAGTTGTTAATAAATCTTCCTGTTGCATTCCCCGCATGTAGGCCACTGACTTTTCTGCAACATTATATTTATCTTCCCCAAAAGACCGGTAATTAATTACAGGATTGTTCGGGTTGTTATTTACATCCACTACCGGTGCAAAATTAAGATGAAGCCCTGTTCTCTTTATTTGTCTTGCCACCTCTCCCCCCATCCTAAAGATCAAATTATTATCCTGGATTGCACCAAGTGCCATCTGGAAAGGAAAGCTAATGGTATTATCGAGCCGCATTCCCAAACCCCATTCGGCATCAATAGCTCCCAACAAAGGTACATCTGAAACAGCCTGATAGGTGTTCATAAGTTTTACCTGAGTGGCAGGATCTCCCTGAAAGAAAATGAGACCTCCTATTTTCTGTTCGTTAATAAGTTTAATAATTTCTGCTTTGTGTTCTTCTCCCCGGTTGGAATAAGCAGCAACCATGATCAACTGGGCAATTCTTTCTTCGGGAGAGAGTGTTTTCATGATTGAATCAACCCAGGGACTGTTCTGGTACTGCAGAAATTCTGGTTTTTTACCAAAACCTTCCTGCCCGGTTACAAAAAAGAAGGAACAGCACAGCAACAGTGTAAATAACAGGGAGGATCTTTTTTTCATTATAACCATCTTAATCGTATTATCAAATAACGGCCGGTTATACTAAACCTTTATGTAAATTTTCTTTTTATCCATCCAGTAGCCAATAACCCAAAGCAGGAATACATAGGTAACGGCAAAAAGAAGGGATGCATTGTAATCAGTCAACCAACTCATGTAGAATTTTTGATAAATCAGCGCTTTTAGGCTGCTACCGTCAATACGGATTATATTCATTAAGGATATGATCATTCCGGAAAGGGCATAAATAAACAAAGGGTTTCTGCCGAATGCTTCAAAAAAATAAGCCCATTTCTTAAAGCCGATAATTTCAACAATCCATATCAATCCAGCGATTAAAACAAGATTCCAACCAATGCTGAGGAGAACATACGAACTGGTCCAGATAGGTTTATTTATTGGAAAAACCAGATCCCATGCATATGCAATGGCCACAAAAACAATTCCGGCTAAAATAAGTTTCCCAATGGTAGTGTAATTAGTTCCGAATTTCTGGATAAATATACCCGCCACATATCCGGCCAAAACATTTACAATGGCTGGTAAAGTGCTTAAAAGGCCTTCGGGATCAAAAGGAATTCCAAATCCGTGATAAAGATTTTCTGCTGGAATAAA
>JAGXIM010000095.1 GCA_024635665.1 Salinimicrobium sp.
TCCGTTCCCGGGGCGGGAATTGTCCAATTGTCCACGATAGATCAATTTTAAGTTTTCATCAAAGAGGTAAAAGTCGGGCGTGCAGGCCGCTTTGTAATTCCGCGCTACTTCCTGCGTGCGGTCGTATAGATATGGAAAGGTGAAATTGTATTTTCTCGCAAATTTCCACATCAGGTCGGGGTGGTCCTCTGGATATTTTTCTACATCATTACTGCTTATAGCTACAAAACCGAACCCAAGCACGCGATAATCATTCGCAACCCGCACAATCTCGTCGGCTACGTGTTTTACAAACGGGCAATGATTGCACAGGAACATGACCACAGTTCCTTTCTCACCCCGCACATCAGTTAGGGAATGAAGGTTTGCAGTAACCGTATCGGGTAGTTCAAAATCTGTTGCCCGGGTACCAAGAGGAAGCATGTTCGATAAAGTTTCAGCCATTCTAGTTAAATTTATGGGTTCTGAAAATACGAAATTACACCGGAATTTCCCTAAAATTTATAGCTTGTTCTGGTAAAATTGGTAAAATGAGAGCACTGAACTTATAAAAAGGAGGGGATAAAATTGGCCGCGATTGCACTAATAATTATCCCGCTAGTTTTCGCAAATCTCTTCATTTTTGAGTTTTCTGGTTTTTTTGCGCGAAATTGCGTGAACTGCGGGAAACATTTGTGCTTTCTGCTTGAAAAAAGTTTAAAATTTCTCCGGAAAGAATTATGAAAAATGCCATTTTTGAGAGGTATACTTTTTTATTCCTTCTGAAGTAGCGGTGCCAAAAATAAAACTTATGACCGAAAATCACATTACCTGGAAAGATTTTGAAAAAGTTGATATGCGTGTAGGGACCATCATTGAAGTAAAGGATTTCCCTGAAGCTCGAACTCCCGCTTATCAACTTAAAATCGACTTTGGAGAAAAGATTGGGATCAGAAAATCTTCAGCTCAAATCACAAAAAAGTACGTCAAAAATACCCTTTTTGGGAGGCAGGTAATTGCCGTCGTGAATTTTCCTAAGAAACAAATTGCGAACTTTATGAGTGAATGTCTCATTCTTGGCGCTGTTGGTAAGGAAAATGATATTGTGCTGCTAAGTCCCGATTTTAAAGTGAAAAACGGTTTAAGGATAGGATAAGTAAACGTGACCTGTGACGCGAAATGGATTACGGTAAATTTTCTTGGGGAGTTTAGATCTGATGATCTTCTGCCTGTAATAATGTTTATTACCTGATGGACCAAATGCAAAAAGGAGAAGGTGCCCACGCTAATTAAAAAGAAGAAGATGAAACATGTTCTGGATGATAAAAAGATTCAAAAGCGACTGAATTACGCTTACATTCTCAGTATGATCACAATTGGTTATAACCTGATCGAAGGCATAGTTTCCACTTTTTTTGGAGCTACAGATGAGACGCTGGCTTTGTTCGGGTTTGGTCTGGATAGTTTTGTTGAGGTGCTTTCGGGAATTGGAATAGCTCATATGATTTATAGAATGCGGCGAAACCCTGTGAACGAGCGGGATGGTTTCGAGGTCACCGCTTTAAAAATTACAGGAACCGCATTGTATATCCTCACCGCCGGACTTGTTGTGGGAGCTGCACTCGCAATATTCAACAAATCTGAACCAGATACTACTTTAGTTGGGATTATTATCGCGGTGTTGTCCATCCTCACCATGTATTTTTTGTACCGGGAGAAGATCAAAGTAGGAGAGGAGCTGAATAGTCAGCCGATAATTTCAGATGCTAAATGCACAAAAACCTGCTTTTACCTGTCTTTTATTCTGCTCATCTCAAGCGTAACGTATGAGCTATGGCAAATCCCGTATGTGGATGCCCTGGGAAGTCTCGGAATTGCCTGGTATGCATGGAAAGAGGGAAAAGAAGCCTTTGAGAATGCAAAATCGAAAAGCTTGAGCTGCAATAGTGACTGCTGTTGAACGTATGAGCTGGCGTGGAGTTGGGCTAATGCCCGGGCTGCTGCTTTGAAATTGACCACTGGCTACAGCCAGTGGTAGTTTATTTGGAGAATCATCCTTCTGTGTCGGGAGCCGCAGGAACGACCTAATTCGGCAGCATTTGAATTGCCTCCAGCTTTAGCCGGAGGATTAAAGAAGAAACAAAAAAGCTTTAGCCCAACCTTTAGAATTGGTTCCGCAGTAAAAAAGAGTCTGCTTTATGTAGAGTCATTACCGCTGGTGTCCCAGCTGCGGAAATATTATTCAACCCAAAAATCTTTGCTCAAAATGCCCTTTTTGGAAGGTAAGTGGAGGTTAAATTAATTCTACACAATCTCTTTCTGAAGATTATTGATAAAATATCCAGACCAAAACTTCAAAAAATTCCACAAAAAAAGAGGATCCCACTGTGCAGGATCCTCTTTTCCAATTTCAATATTCTGAAAATTTCTAAATATCGTCGAAACTGATATCTGTGAATTTAGCTGCCGTGCCAGATTTTTCCTTATCTGCTGTGGCTGTTTCTTCTTCGTATTCTTTTTTGAAATTTTTCTGGTGGCGATCGCTTATTACTTCCTGTCCTTTTTCCTCCAGGATGTAATCTGTCATTTCTTTTAAAATCTCGTTAAAACCTGCGAAATCTTCTTTGTATAGATAGATCTTATGCTTTTTGTAGTGGAAAGATCCGTCCTCATTTGTAAATTTTTTACTTTCGGTGATCGTAAGGTAGTAGTCATCTGCCTTTGTGGCCCTCACGTCAAAAAAATAGGTGCGCCTTCCGGCTCTTAAGACCTTGGAAAAAATTTCTTCTCTTTCCATCGTTCCATTGTCGCTCATAATCATTTTATCTTTTACGGTTTGTAAATCATAGGTTCAAAAATCCAAAAAAAATTAACATTCCGCAACTTTTTTTAACTTTCTTTTTCACTAAGTTGTTTCATGTAAAGCTCTTTGTAATATCCTTTTGTATTGAGGAGTTCCTGGTGAGTTCCGCGTTGTACGACTTCCCCGGCTTCTAAAATGATGATTTTGTCAGCATTTTTTACCGAAGAAATCCTGTGGCTCACGACGATCGTGGTTTTATCTTTGGAGATCTTGAACAAGTTGTTGAGGATTTCCTCTTCCGTCTCTGTGTCCACTGCGGAAAGTGAGTCGTCAAAAAGCAGGATTTTTGGATCGTGTATAATGGCGCGTGCGATAGAAACCCGCTGCTTTTGACCTCCGGAAAGCGTAATTCCCCGTTCTCCTAAAACCGTGTCGTAGCCTTTGCTGAAGCCTTTGATATTGCGGTGAACGGCAGCATTTTTGGCTGCTTCTACCATTTCCTCATCGCTGGCATCGGCCTTTCCAAATCTTATGTTGTTGCGAATGGAATCACTAAACAAGAATGCTTCCTGAGGAACGTAACCAGTACTTTCCCGAAGTTCTTTCAGGTTCATTTGCTCAATATTTTTTCCGTCTATAGTGATTTCGCCTGCTTGCACATCATATAATCGACCTATTAATTCGAGAATAGTCGATTTTCCAGAACCTGTTTTCCCAATAATGGCCAGAGTTTCGCCACTTTCTACTTCAAAAGTGACATTTTTGAGTGCTGTTATATTCGTGTCCTCATAGGTGAAGGTTACATTTTTGAAGGCGATAGAACCCTGCACGTCTTCGGGAGTGGTGGAAGGATTCTGGATTTGTGGCACTTCCTTCAGGAATTCATTGATCCTTTTTTGAGATGCTTCAGCTTGCTGCACAATAGAAGTTACCCAGCCCACAGTGGCAACAGGCCAGGTGAGCATGTTGACGTACAAGAGGAATTCCACGATGATCCCCAAATTGTCGATTTCGCCGGTGATGAATTTTCTTCCGCCTATATAAATCACCAGCAAATTACTGGCTCCAATGAGCAAAACCATCAGCGGAAAAAAGAAGGCCTGTACTTTTACCAGGTCAATATTCTTTTCTTTGTTCTCATTTGAAAGCGTGACAAAAGAAGTATTTGTTTGCGGTTCCAGTCCGTAGGATTTGATAACTGAAATTCCGCTGAAGCTTTCCTGCGTGAAAGTATTGAGCTTTGACAGGTATTGCTGGACGATCGTACTTCGTTTATTGATCGCGACGCTGAGTTTATAAATAGCAAAGGAAAGAATGGGCAGGGGGGCAATAGCGTACATGGTAAGCTCTGGCGCCTGCGTGAACATGTAAGGGATGACCACGATGAACAACACGCCGGTTTGCACGCTGTACATGATTGCGGGACCCAGGTACATCCTCACTTTGGAAACATCTTCGCTAATGCGGTTCATCAAATCGCCGGTGCGGTTCCTCTTGTAAAAGTTGAGCGAGAGGTCCTGATATTTCTGAAAAACTTCATTTTTTAGATCAAATTCAATATGCCTGGAAACCACAATAAAGGTTTGACGCATTAGAAAGGTGAAAAACGCGGCAACCAGGGTGGCTCCAATTATAAGGAGGATGTTGGTCATTAATTCTTCACGAACAGCCTCAATGGAGACTGTTTCCTCATTGACATATCTCTCTATGGCGTTGGTGGATTCCCTAATGAGTCGCGGGGTAAAAAGTGCAAAAACACGTGCAATTATTGTGATGAACAACCCCAAAATGAGTTGCCATTTATATTTGCGGAAGTATTTGTTAACGTGTTGTAGCTCTTTCATATATGGGAAAACCGTAGGTTTTGGAACTCAAAAAGCCGCTTTCTTAGCTATTTTTTTCAGAACCTAACTTGTAGTTTTTTGCGCGGACAAAGATACGGGTTTAAAGGTAATTATTAGAATTGCGGGCAGGTTTTGGCAGCTTTCATATTAAGAAAACCACAGAAAATGTTTCGAAGAAAAAATCGGGATATAAGCCGGGAGGTTTTTAATTTAATAGTATTTTTGCCGGGCGAAAGGAAATTTTATCGCTTTAATTTTTAAAAAGTTCTTTTACAGCTATGCTAACAAGGAGACACATCAGAGTTAAGGTAATGCAGTCTTTGTACGCGTATTTCCAGAGTGAGAATGACAGCCTGCAAACCGAGGAGAAGTTTCTTATGAAGAGCATGGACGAGATGTACGACCTGTACCTTTTGCTGCTGGATTTGTTTGTGGAGATTAAGGATTATGCTGAAGATTACATGGAGAAATCCCAGCGGAAGCACCTTGCTTCTGAAGAGGAGATTGATCCCAATAAAAAGTTTGTCAATAATGTCATTTTTGGATGGTTAGAAGGGAATAGTGCCCTTACAAAACTTTTGGAGATCAGGAAACTGGACAACTGGAAAAAGGATGACGAATATGTTGCGATCCTTTGGGATGAAATACGAAACAGTGAAACTTTTTTAAATTATATGTCTTCCCGAACCAGTACCTTCGAAGAGGATAAAAAATTTGTGATCAACATTTTCAAGGAGGTGATTGCTCCAAATGACAAGTTGTATGATTATCTGGAGGACAGGAAGATTACCTGGGTTGATGATCTTCCACTGGTAAATACTGCCATTGTGAAAATGCTTCAGAAGGTGAAACCGGAAAAGGAGCCAGTACTTACGAAGCTCTATAAAAGTTCTGACGATAAAGATTATGCTGTGGAGTTGTTCAGAAAAACTTTGCTGAACGACGAAAAATTGGCTGGGGAGATGGAAGGCAAAACCCCTAACTGGGACAAAGACCGTATTGCCGATCTTGATACGATCCTCATAAAAATGGCAATTTGTGAATTCCTTCATTTTCCGTCCATTCCCGTAAAAGTGAGTATTAACGAATATTTAGAAATTGCCAAAGAATACAGTACTCCAAAAAGCAGTATTTTTATCAATGGGATCCTCGACAAGCTCTCAAAAGAGTATAAAGAGGAGGGCAAACTAAACAAAATGGGCAGGGGCCTTATGTAGTCCTGCAAATTTTCTTAATTTTATCGTTTTAACTAAAAAATGTAAATCATGAAAAAAGCAATAGTAATGTTAGCAGCAATTGCTGCAATGACTTTTACTTCCTGCAAAGAAGATGCAGCCAACAAAGTGAAGGCTGAGAATGTGGAAGAAGCCGCAGTGCGCGATGCTAAGGAAACAGTTTATCCTGAGATCCAATTTGCAGAAACCGAACATGACTTCGGGACTATCCAGCAAGGGACCAACGTGGAGCACACTTTTACTTTCACTAACACAGGAAGAGCACCTTTGGTGATCACCAATGCCAGCAGCTCTTGCGGTTGCACCGTTCCTACATGGACAAAAGAGCCAATTGCACCTGGGGAAACAGGGGAAATGCTTGTTAAGTTCAACGGAAGTGGCCAAAACCAGGTAACGAAAACAGTAAACGTTTCTACCAATACCGAAAGTGGTAAAGAACAATTGAAAATCAAAGCTTTTGTAGAGCCTAAACCATCAAAGTCTTAAAAGACGTCGAGAGTTAGAAAATTATCTATGGACCAAATAGCCCAGTTTGCCCCAATTATTTTAATGTTTGTAGTGGTGTATTTTTTTATGATACGCCCGCAAATGAAACGTGCAAAACAAGAAAAACATTTTTCTTCTGAACTTAAGAAAGGAGACCGGATTGTTACAAAAAGTGGAATGCACGGGAAAATATTGGACTTTAGTGAAAAACAAAATGCCGTGATTATTGAAACCGGCGCAGGTAAAATTACTTTCGACAGATCATCCATTTCAATGGAAATGAGCCGAAAACTAAACGAGCCTGTGAAGGAGAAAAAATAATTTAGCTTTACTTATTATGAAAAGGCAGCCAACGATCGTTGGCTGCCTTCTTTTTTGGATAATTGCTTGTTCTTAGCAATTTATTCCTCTATGTATCCTTTAAACCTGTACCTTTCTGTACTTGCTCCCCTATTTTTTCTTGTATTTTTTAGCCGTCAATTCTGAAATCTTTACGATTACTTCCACCGCTTTTTGCATGCTTTCTACAGGTACGTATTCGTATTTTCCATGGAAATTGTGACCACCTGCAAAAATATTTGGGCAGGGAAGTCCTTTGAAGCTTAATTGAGCCCCATCTGTGCCACCACGAATGGGTTTTATAAGCGGCTTAATATCCACTTGTTTCATAGCTTCTTCTGCGATATCAACGATATGCATTACCGGTTCAACCTTTTCCCGCATATTGAAATACTGGTCTTTTATTTCGACAGTCAAACAATCGCGTTCATATTGGTTGCAAATTTCCCCGGCGAGGTTCTGCATCATTTCTTTTCGCGCTTCAAAATGCTTCCGGTTATGGTCCCTAATGATATAGTTCAAAATGGTTTGTTCCACATCGCCTTCCATTCCGTTTAGGTGAAAAAATCCCTGCCGTCCCTCGGTGTGTTCGGGAGTTTCGAGTCTTGGGAGAGAATTGATAAAATCCAGTGCAATATACATGCTGTTTATCATTTTATCTTTTGCGTAACCCGGGTGCACGCTTTTTCCTGTAACAGTTACCACGGCACTTGCCGCGTTAAAATTCTCATATTCCAATTCCCCAATCTGGCTGCCGTCCATAGTGTACGCCCATTCGGCGCCAAATTTTTCCACATCGAATTTATGTGCGCCCCTGCCAATTTCTTCGTCGGGTGTAAAACAAACCCGGATTTTTCCATGTTTGATTTCAGGATTTTTTAATAGATATTTCAGCGCTTCCATAATTTCAGTGATCCCGGCTTTATCATCGGCGCCTAAAAGGGTATTTCCGTCGGTTGTTATGAGGGTTTGGCCTTTATACTGCTTTAGGTCCTCGAAATAATCGGGGGATAGCAGGATGTTTTTTTCTTTATTCAGTACAATTTCCCCTCCGTCGTACTTTTCAATGATCTGCGGATTGACATTCGCTCCTGAAAAATCTGGCGTGGTATCAAAATGCGAGACGAAACCAATTACCGGCACCTTGTGTTCCACATTTGAAGGCAAAGTGGCCATGACATAGGAATTTTCGTCTATGCTCACCTCCTGCATGCCCATTTCCTGAAGTTCGTCCTTTAGTTTGTTCGCCAAATTCCACTGTTTTTCTGTACTGGGGGTGGAATTACTGTTTTCGTCGCTTTGGGTATCTATTTTTACATAGCTTAAAAAGCGGTCTATAATCTCTTGTTTGTTGGTCATTTTTGCTGAAGTTTTATCAAAAATAACGATATAAAAAGAAGCTTCAAAACCTTTTCTGTTTTCCTGCATTTTTTAGGTGCTATGTGTTAATTTTGTCCAAAACCTGCTCCATGTACGAAAAAATTATTCGTCCGCTTTTATTTAATATCGATCCTGAAAAGGTGCATTATTTCACATTTTCGATACTTCGGAAGTTGTTCAGGGTGCCGGCAATTGGCCGGATCATCAGAAAAAAATTCACAGTGGAAGATGCTCGTTTGGAGCGGGAAGTATTCGGCTTAAAATTTAAGAATCCGGTGGGTCTGGCCGCAGGTTTTGACAAGGATGCGAAACTTTACAAAGAACTGTCAAACTTCGGCTTTGGATTTATTGAAATAGGAACGCTCACTCCAAAGCCGCAGCCCGGGAATGAGAAAAAAAGGCTTTTCCGCCTTAAAGAAGACAAGGCGATTATCAATCGTATGGGTTTTAACAACGGCGGAGTTGCAGCTGCAGTCGAACGGCTCAAAATGAATACTAATGTGCTTATTGGAGGGAATATTGGCAAGAACAAATCCACTCCCAATGAAAAGGCGGTGAACGATTATATGATTTGTTTTGAATCCCTTTTTGATTATGTGGACTACTTTGTGGTCAATGTAAGTTCCCCGAATACGCCGAACCTTCGCGAGCTCCAGGAAAAGGAGCCGTTGACAAAATTGCTGAAAACCTTGCAGGAAAATAATCTTCTGAAAGACCGTCCAAAGCCTATCCTGCTTAAAATTGCACCAGACCTTAGCGATTCCCAGCTTTTAGACATCATTGATATTGTGCAGGCCACGAAAATTGCTGGGGTCATTGCCACCAATACCACGATCTCGCGCGAAGGACTTACTTCTTCTGCAAAAGATGAGGTAGGCGGATTAAGTGGAAAACCACTGAAAAACCGGGCGACGGAAGTTATTCGGTTCCTTTCAGAAAAAAGCAACAAAGCCTTTCCTATTATTGGTGTGGGAGGGATACATTCGGCTGAAGATGCTTTGGAAAAACTGGATGCCGGTGCCAGCCTTATTCAGTTGTACACCGGGTTTATTTATGAGGGTCCGCAGTTGGTAAGGGCCATAAATGAAGAGATCCTAAAACGATCGTAGTGGTAGAACAGCTGATCCCTTTTTTGACAGCCTCTATCTTGCTGACTGTATCTCCTGGTCCCGATATAATTTATGTTTTGGTGCAGGGAATGACCAACGGTAAAAAATATGGAATTGTTACAGCCCTGGGACTTGTAACCGGTATTATCGTTCACACGAGCCTGGTCGCTTTCGGAATTTCGGCCATAATTAAGCAATCTGAAACACTTTTTTTTATTATCAAATTGTTGGGAGCCGCCTATTTGTTTTACCTCGCCTGGCAAGTTTATAAAAGCGATCCTTCCATAAATGTAAAACCTACCACAGAACAAAAGAAGGAGCTGACTTCCCTCTTCAAAAAGGGCTTTTTCATGAATGTTTTAAATCCTAAAGTAGCCATTTTCTTCCTCGCGTTTTTTCCAGGCTTCCTGTGGGAGCCACAAGGGGATACGGTGTTCCAGTTCTATTTGTTGGGCTTTGTATTCATGCTACAGGCCTTTCTGATTTTTTCTACTGTGGCTGTTTTAGCAGGAAAGATTTCGGTATATCTTCAGAAACATCCGCATTCCGGAGTGGTTTTTAAATGGGTGCAGGTGCTCGTGTTTGTTGGGATTGGGATTTTTATAATCCTGTGATTTGTGGTTGTATAATGAAAAACTGTATTGTGTATATCATTGGCAGGTTCCAGCCTTACAGGCTGGTTGAATTCGTGCTGTTATATTTCCTGATGCGTTGCCCCGGGCTAATTAGTTAAAGCCTTCCAGGCTTAACTTTTCCAGAGTAGATCCAGAGCTTTCAGGCTTGACTTTTCATAAGACCAGTTATTGGGAATTACAAGGTGATCTATGTCTTAAACTCCAACAGGCTGAAGGCCTGCGAGAAATTGGCTTGGAGCAGCGCTCCGGGAATAAGATGTGACACCAAGTATATCAGGCTGAAGGCCTGAAACTTCTGGGGCAATATTTTTAACTAAATTAGTAGAATTCAACTTACCCGGCTAAGTATGAAAGCCAATGGCCAAAGGTAAAAAGCTAATGGCTCTTTAAAAAACCCACTTCCACCTTCGCAGTTCTAAATTCTAACTTCCTTATATTTGGCACATGGGGAAAGTCAAGATCATTGAATGTCCGCGGGATGCGATGCAGGGGATAAAAACCTTTATTCCTACAGAGAAAAAAGTCCAGTACATCCAATCTTTATTGCGCTGCGGATTCGATACCATTGATTTTGGAAGTTTCGTGTCCCCCAAAGCCATTCCGCAGATGGCTGATACTGCTGAGGTCTTATCTCGTCTCGACCTTTCCAGGACCCAGAGTAAACTGCTGGCCATTGTTGCTAATACCAGAGGCGCCCAGGATGCATCAAAACATCCGGAAATTGGTTATTTAGGGTATCCTTTTTCCATTTCAGAGAACTTTCAGATGAGGAATACGCATAAGACAATAGCGCAATCTGTGGAAGCCCTTCAGGAAATTTTAAATATCGCCGGGGGTGCAGGCAAAGAAGTGGTCGCTTATCTTTCTATGGGATTTGGGAACCCGTATGGGGATCCCTGGGACGTTGAAATAGTGGGGGAGTGGACCGAGAAACTTTCGGGGATGGGAGTGAAAATTTTGTCCTTGTCAGATACGGTGGGGACTTCTACCCCAGAGGTGATTGAATATCTTTACTCTAATCTCATTCCGAAGTATCCAAAAATAGAGTTTGGCGCCCATCTTCATACCACCCCAAATAGCTGGTTTGAAAAGGTAGATGCAGCGTACAGGTCGGGATGCGTTCGCTTTGACGGTGCCATCCAGGGATTTGGTGGTTGCCCCATGGCAAAAGATGAACTCACGGGGAATATGCCTACCGAAAAGCTGCTTTCTTACTTCACTTCCAAAAAAGCAGAAACCGATGTCAAAATGATGAGCTTTGAATCCTCCCATAATGAGGCGACTAAGATTTTTTCGGCTTATCATTAGAATTGCCAATAGCTGCGGCCATCACCATTAGAAAATACTATTTAAATTAATTCCAAATAAGCTTCCCTGTTTTTGCGAAAGCTCCTACATTTGCCGCGTTATTTTAAACAAGTCCAAATAAGAAGTAAATGAAAA
>JAGXIM010000096.1 GCA_024635665.1 Salinimicrobium sp.
ATCTTCACCAAAAAATAATTACTTATCAACTAAAACGATTGAAACCTTGTGCTCACCTGTTAATTCCTGTCGTGCAGGCTCACAACCGGTTAAAAATGACTGCTATCATATTTTTTGTGTTTTGTCTGCGCTTAATTTGGTGAGAATTTTAAGGCGTTTCACCAAATCCAATTTTTCATGGGAAAAACAAAAAACAGGTGGCTTATTGCCGCTTCTGCAGTAGGCATCCATATTTCTATAGGCTCTGTTTACGCCTGGAGTGTTTATACCAAACCGTTAATTGCAAAATTTGGTTGGGATCTTGCCGATACCCAATTCACATTTAGTCTTGCTATCTTTTTTCTTGGTATCTCGGCGGCTTTTTTAGGTCATTATCTTGAGAAAAAAGGACCTAAAAAATCAGGATTGCTGGCGGCGCTTTTCTTTGGCGTTGGGATCGCCGGATCTGGCCTGGCAATCTACCTGGAATCAATCTATTTGCTCTATTTGTTCTATGGGGTTTTTGGAGGAATTGGACTGGGATTAGGTTATATTACGCCTGTTTCCACACTGGTAAAATGGTTCCCCGATAAGCGTGGCCTTGCCACCGGCCTTGCAATAATGGGCTTTGGTTTTGCTGCCCTAATAAGTAGTCCGGTGATTGTTTATTTAATTGCTGCGGTAGGGATTGCCAACACTTTCTTCATTATGGGAAGTGCCTATTTCATTATCATATTTGCTTCTTCCCTGTATCTGGCCCCTCCGCCTAAAGGTTGGGCGCCGCAGGGATTCCACGCAACTGACACCTCTGGTAAGAAAAAGGTGAGTCAGGACCTTTCCCAGCTGACTGCCAACGAGGCTGTTAAAACCAAGCGTTTCTGGTATTTATGGTTAATGCTCTTTATCAATATTTCCTGCGGCATTGCAATTATTTCAGTTGCTTCCCCTATGGCACAGGAATATGCGGGAATGACTGTTGTTGCGGCAGCCACTATGGTTGGTATAATGGGCTTGTTTAACGGGGTAGGCCGTATTGGTTGGGCTACCTTTTCTGATGTTATTGGGAGGCCAGCCATGTACACGATCTTTTTCGCGATACAGGTGGTGGCATTCTTTCTGCTTCCTACCGTGGGCAACGCCATTCTTTTTCAGGCACTTATTTTTGTGATCCTGTCCTGTTATGGGGGAGGTTTTGCTACGATTCCTGCATATATTGGAGACGTTTTCGGCACAAAGCAACTTGGGGCCATTCACGGTTATATGTTGACCGCATGGGCAGCAGCAGGTATGGCCGGTCCTTTATTTGCAGCATGGACGCGCTCCTTCTCCAGCAATTATAATGTTACGCTGTACTTTTTTGCGGGCCTTTTGGTAATAGCACTTCTATTCTCTTTCCTCATTCGTCGTGATATTAAAAATTTAAGGAAAGGTACCTCCGGAAAAATGGGGGAACCTGAACCTTTGGCGCCAGCGCTGGAGCCTGTTAAAAATTAATAATCCAATCCAATCAACTGGAAAAGCGAAAAAGACAGAAGGGAAACCTGTTCTGTCTTTTTCGCTTTTTTGTTTTAGAAAAATAGTGCTATTACAAGTGGGGATTTCAAGCGGGCATATTTCCTTTTTCTGAAGTCCTCGATTCCCGTTTTCTTATCTTTTTTAAAGAAGCCATTTGGGGAGTCAAACCCTGTAAACATCGGCATTTTGAAAATACTTATTAACTAAATCGTTTGCAGGATAATAAAACGATCTGCAGGTCTTTTTTTGTGATAATAGTCATGTTTCCTGCTTGCTTTCCTTCAGAAATTTGCATCATAAACAACAGGAAAACACAAGTTTTTCACAGTCGAAAACTTTTAAGATTTAATAATTAAAACTGGATTGTTATGGTAAATCTATCTCAAGAAGTACTGGCTCCCCGCGAGGAAGCCTGGAACGAAAAGATTGATGTCAGGGAATTCGTGATACAAAATGTCACCCCTTATTATGGGGATGCTTCTTTTTTGCCCGGTGCGACTGAAAGAACTAAGGAGCTTTGGGCAGTTTGCCTTAGGGCTATGAAAGAAGAACGGGAAAGAAATGGCTGTAGGGCTATTGATACCGAACGAATTTCGAGTATTACCAGCCATGGTCCGGGATATATAGCAAAAGACCTGGAAGTAATTGTGGGCTTACAAACCGATGAACTTCTGAAACGGGCGATGAAACCTTTTGGCGGAATTAGAGTGGTAGAAGGAGCTGTGGCCGAAAAAGGCCTGCAGGTATCCCAAAAGGTGAAAGATGTCTTTAATCATACCAAAGACCATAACAATGCTGTATTTGCTGCATACGATGACGAGATAAGGAATTATCGTTCAAACGGAATTCTTACCGGTTTGCCCGATAACTATGCCCGCGGAAGAATTATTGGTGACTATCGTCGTCTTGCCCTCTACGGAATCGACCGGTTAATTGAAGCCAAAGAAGCCGATAAAAGAGCAATAGACGGGGAGATGGATGAATATAAGATCCGTCTTCGGGAAGAAATAACCGACCAGCTTATCGCTCTTAAGGATATCAAAAAAATGGGTGATTCTTATGGACTCGACCTGGGAAGACCAGCACAAAGCGCGCGTGAAGCGGTACAATGGGTGTACATGGCTTATCTCGCTGCTGTTAAAGAGCAGGATGGTGCGGCTATGTCTTTGGGCAATGTTTCTTCTTTCCTTGATATTTATATTGAAAGAGATCTTGCTGAAGGTTTTATTACAGAAGAGGAGGCACAGGAATTTATTGATCAGTTCGTGATGAAACTGCGCATGGTTCGACACCTGCGTCCAGAAGCGTATGATGAAATTTTTGGAGGTGACCCTACCTGGGTGACCGAAGCAATTGGGGGGCAGTTCCAGGACGGCAGAACTAAAGTAACAAAAACTTCTTTCCGTTTCTTGCAGACTTTATACAACCTGGGAGCATCACCCGAACCAAATCTTACCGTATTATGGTCCCAGGACTTGCCTGAAGGTTTTAAAGAATTTTGTGCAAAAGTATCCATCGACACTTCTTCCATTCAGTATGAAAATGATGATTTGATGAGAGAGGTTAGAGGTTCAGACGATTACGGGATTGCATGTTGTGTGTCTCACCAGGAAATCGGTAAAAGGATCCAGTTTTTTGGCGCACGTGTAAACCTTCCGAAAACACTGTTAATGGCGCTGAATGAAGGTAGAGAAGAAAATTCCAGCCAAAAGCTGCTGGGCGGTATTCCAGCACTAAACGGCGAATATCTGGATTATGATGAGGTGATGGCCAGTTTCAAAAAATCAATGGCCCAGGTGGCAAGGGTGTACTCCAAGACCATGAACATCATCCACTACATGCACGACAAATATTATTATGAAAAAGCGCAACTGGCTTTTGTAGATTCAGATCCGGGAATCGATATGGCCTATGGCATCGCCGGGATCTCAATTATCGCCGATTCCCTATCTGCCATTAAATACGCAAAAGTAAAACCTGTTCGTAATGAAGACGGATTGACTGTGGATTTCCAGGTTGAGGGGGAATACCCGATGTTTGGAAACGACGATGACAGGGTGGACAATATTGCGCGTGAAATAACCCGTTATTTTTCTGAAGAGCTCGCCAGCCACAAATGTTATAAGAATGCAAAGTCCACTTTATCCTTGCTAACCATTACTTCTAACGTAATGTATGGTAAAAAGACCGGCGCCACTCCAGATGGAAGAAAAGCAGGTGAAGCCTTTGCTCCCGGGGCAAACCCAATGCACGGCCGTGATATGCACGGTGCGATAGCTTCTCTTAACTCGGTAGCAAAACTGGATTATCGGGATGCACAGGATGGTATTTCAAATACATTCTCAATTGTACCAAAATCTTTAGGCAGCACGCCCGAAATTCAGGTTGGAAACCTTGTAGGTTTGCTCAATGCGTACTTTGTAATGAACGGGCATCACCTCAATGTAAACGTGTTGAACCGGGAAACGCTGATGGATGCTTATGAAAATCCCGAAAATTATCCGCAGCTTACCATTAGGGTTTCGGGATATGCCGTGAACTTTATCAGGCTTTCAAAGGCCCATCAACTGGAGGTTATCACCAGAACTTTTCATGAGACTATGTAGATAGCACTGGAGTTGGGTATCGCATTCGAATTTTCCCCTATAAAATTTGATGTGGTGCCCAAACTTCTTAAAAAAAGATCCATGATCGTAAACGGAAGCTTAATTTCCCAGGATGTAGCAACGCTTAATGAAAGCGCACAAGATCAACTTCGCATCCATTCCATAGAAACCTTTGGCACCCACGACGGCCCGGGCATACGAATGGTGATTTTTGTGCAGGGTTGCCAGTTCAGGTGCCTGTACTGTGCAAATCCCGATACGCTGGACGTGAAAGGAGGGAAGCTCATGAACCTGGAAGAAATTGTACAACGGGCGGTGCGGCAGAAGCCTTTCTTCGGAAAATTGGGCGGAGTCACGGTATCAGGTGGAGAGCCATTACTTCAGAGAAAGATACTAAAAAAGCTCTTTTTGAGGCTTCATGAAGAAGGGATCAATACAGTTTTGGATTCCAACGGAAGGCTGATCAACCGGCAGGCAAAAGAACTGCTTGAGGAAACCGATTTGCTTATGCTCGATGTCAAGCATTTTAACAATGACTGGCACAAAAAGCTCACCGGCCTTTCAAACGTGAACACTTTTAAGGTTGCCGAATACCGCGAAGGAACAGGCAAGCCAATGTGGCTGCGCTATGTGCTGGTGCCTGGCTGGAGCGATCAGGAGGAACATCTTGAACAACTGGGACAGCATTTTAAGGATTACAAAACCATCCAAAAAATTGAAATTTTGCCCTATCATAAGCTGGGGATGCATAAATGGGAGTCCCTGGGCATGGAATACAAATTAAAAGACGTGGAACGACCTACAGAAGAGTCTCTGGAACGTACAGCAGCTATTCTTCGGAAGTATTTTAAGGAAGTACAGGTTAATTAAGGATTAAAATTTAGAAAAAAGTGCTTCTGCGGCCATTCCGGGTTTTTTTTAAAACCCATAATCCATTTTCCCCATATTTGAAAACCTGAAATTCCCTTAGGTTTCCCAGAAATCATTTCAGAAAAAAAGTTCCAAAAATGCCATTTTTGAGACCTTACGATTTTGTTCCCTGGAATTTGAAGTTTAAAAATGAAGAAAAGCATCTTCAAGATGTTCGATTCTGGTGCCGGCTTTATTTTTGATAATCGCAATAATATCAAACCGCACTTCTACCTCTAAATTGTGTTCGTTCACAAAATAATCAATGGCTTTGACCAGCTGATTTATCTGTTTCTTCTTCACGAAATCCTGCGGATCCCCAAAATCGGGCGTACTTCGGGTTTTGACTTCAACTACGGCCAGGACGTTGTCTTTCCTGGCAATAATGTCCACTTCAGCTTTTTGATAACGGAAATTTCGCGCCACAATTTTGTAGCCTTTCTTCAGAAGATGTGCTACGGCCATTTCTTCGCCTTCCTGCCCAAGCTGATTGTGTTCTGCCATTTTATAGAAAGAATTGAATTAAAAGGAATTCTGGAACACAATGGCCCGCACCCGCAGTTTCAGGTTAATAATATCTTCTATTAGGCTGGAATCGATAATATGGTCACCATAAAACCTTCGTGGGGGCGCATTTTCAGGTTCCAGAAAAACCCTGACTTTTGAATTGGCCATTTTTCCATCCTTCCAATCCACCGCTCCGCTATAGTCCCAGCCAAACCCGTACACATCAATTGGGCCGCCGTTGAGTTCCACAAGCTCTTCATAAGGAGTGCCAATTTCGATACCTTCTTTTGATTTCCACTGGCCGTCATTCTTAAAAAAAATCTGGTATAGCTGGGTGCGGTTCCTGTCATTCCAGATCAAAAGGATCTCATCTTTGGTTTCGGGATATAAAATGGTGTAGGCTTTCTCTATGGTTCCTTCCTCAAAGAAATCCACGCCTTCGGCTATTTCGGCATTTGGATAAATTTTTTCGAGATCATTCTTTGAAATTACCTGAGCTAATTTTTCAATTTCATATTTTTCCGGGGAATCGGCCGTGAGACGTTTGCTTTTACAGGCAGTTATGCTGAACAGGAGGCTTAGAAACAGGATTTTGCGCATAGATAGTTGGTTTGCCATTAAAGTTAGTGACTATCGCCACGATCTAAAGCCCTTTTGCAAGAATTTAACGTGTAATCCCTTGCACTTGCTTAACTTTACAGCCTTTAAATTTGAACCTTCAAGACGATGGAAACACCCAGTAGATATACGATTACCGCAGCATTACCTTACACAAACGGGCCCATTCATATTGGCCACCTGGCAGGAGTTTATGTGCCAGCCGACATTTATACACGTTTTTTAAGGATGCAGGGCCGGGATGTGGCATTTGTTTGCGGAAGTGATGAACACGGGGTGCCAATCACCATAAAAGCGAAAAAAGAAGGGGTTTCCCCGCAAGATATCGTGGATAAATACCACAAGATCATCAAGAAATCGTTCGAAGACTTCGGAATTTCATTTAATAACTATTCCCGAACTTCGGCTGAAATTCATCACAAAACCGCTTCCGAATTTTTCAAAAAGCTGTACGACGATGGAAAATTTACTGAAGAGACCAATCAACAGTTATACGACGCCGAAGCAGATCAATTCCTGGCAGACCGGTTTGTTGTGGGAACCTGCCCAAAATGTGGCTTTGAAGAGAGCTATGGCGATCAATGCGAAAAGTGCGGGACCAGCCACAATGCCATGGATTTGATCAATCCAAAATCGGCTATAACCGGAGCCACGCCTACTTTAAAAGAAACCCGCCACTGGTTCCTGCCACTCGATCAATACGAAAGCTGGCTGAAGAAATGGATCTTGGTGGAGCATAAAAAAGACTGGAAACCAAATGTGTACGGACAGGTGAAATCCTGGATCGATGATGGCCTACGCGCCCGCGCCGTGACCCGTGACCTTGACTGGGGAATTCCCGTGCCGGTGGAAGGCGGTGAAGGCAAAGTCCTGTACGTTTGGTTCGATGCCCCAATTGGGTACATTTCTTCCACAAAAGAGTGGGCAGAAGAGACCGGGAAAGACTGGGAACCCTATTGGAAAGATAAAAACACCAAATTGGTCCACTTTATTGGGAAAGATAACATCGTCTTCCACTGCATTATTTTTCCTGCCATGTTAAAAGCTGAAGGAAGCTACAACCTGCCCGAAAATGTGCCTGCAAACGAGTTTCTCAATTTGGAAGGCAAAAAGCTTTCCACTTCCAAAAACTGGGCGGTTTGGCTACACGAGTATCTGAAAGATTTTCCGGGACAGCAGGATGTGTTGAGGTACGCTTTAACGGCAAATGCGCCCGAAACGAAAGACAATGACTTTACCTGGAAAGATTTTCAAGCCAGGAACAACAACGAACTGGTTGCCATTTTTGGTAATTTTATCAATCGCGTGTTGGTGTTGACCAACAAGTATTACGACGGAATTGTTCCAAGCCCAAATGAATATTCTGAAATTGACGAGCAGGTTTTGGCTGAACTTCGAGCCTATCCCGCTGTCATTGCCAGCTCGATTGACCGCTACAGGTTCCGCGAAGCGCAGGCAGAGTTGATGAATGTCGCGCGGCTTGGGAACAAATATTTAGCCGATGAGGAGCCATGGAAGTTGATAAAAACAGATGAAGAGCGCGTAAAAACCATTATGTATGTCGCCCTGCAAATAGCATCTGCCCTTGCAAGCCTGAGCGAACCTTTTCTGCCTTTTACAGCCGAAAAGCTGAAGAAAATGCTGGACTACGGCAAATCCTCTTCAGAAGCTGCTGCAAGCACGAGCGACATTCCTTCAAAAGATTCCGAAGAAAACGAGTGGGAGAAAATAGGTCAGGAAACTGAACTTTTACCTGCCGGTCACCAGATTGGAAAGGCAGAACTACTTTTCTCCAAAATAGAAGATGAACAAATTCAGCAACAATTGGACAAACTGGAAGCCACAAAAGCAGCGAACGAAGCCGAGAACAAGAAAGCCGAACCGCAGAAAGAAACTGCCACTTTTGAAGATTTTACAAAAATGGACCTACGGGTGGGGACAATTGTAGAGGCGTCAAAAATGCCAAAAACAAACAAACTTTTGGTTTTGAAAGTAGATACTGGAATTGACGTTCGCACCATTGTATCGGGCATCGCCCAAAGTTTCAAACCCGAAGACATAATCGGCAGGAAAGTGACTGTGCTGGTAAATCTTGCCCCGCGTAAATTACGCGGAGTGGAAAGCGAAGGCATGATTCTTATGACGGAAAATGGGGAAGGAAAACTGGTTTTCGTCAATCCCGATGAAGAAGGGGTGAAGAATGGGACAGTGATTTCTTAGGTCTCGACTAAGCCTGTCCTGAGCGATAGCCAAAGGGCTCGGCCTGACAATCACCTTGTCTCCCCGGGCGCAGTCGAGGGGTCTATTTCGAAGACGAATAACTTGATTTAAATGCTCAAAATAGCTTTCCATCCCATTTACGTCCTGCCCTTGCCCGAAGGTCATCGTTTTCCCATGGAAAAGTACGAGTTGGTGCCGCAGCAATTACTTCATGAAGGCACTTGTACTGAAGAAAATTTCTTCAAACCCGAATATCCTAAAGAGGAGCATATCCTGGCGGTGCATGACAAAACATATGTTGAAGATCTCAAAAACCTGACGCTGGATCCCAAAAAAGCAAGGAAAATCGGTCTTCCTTTATCAGAATTACTTGTGAAGCGGGAGTTCATTATTACTCAGGGCACCATTAGTGCAGCAAGATATGCCTTAGAAAATGGAGTTGCCATGAATATTGCCGGTGGTACCCACCACGCATATACCAACCAGGGGGAAGGCTTTTGTATGTTCAACGATCAGGCCGTGGCGGCAAAATATCTGCAAAAGAAAAAACTGGCTGATAAAATTTTAATAATTGACCTTGATGTACACCAGGGCAACGGAACAGCCGAAATCTTTAAAAACGATCCCAGCGTCTTCACTTTTTCCATGCATGGAAAAAATAATTATCCCTTTAAAAAGGAGAAAAGTGACCTGGATATTGAATTGGAAAATGGCACAGGGGATGAGGAGTATCTAAGAATTTTGAAGCAAACTTTACCACGACTTATCGAAGGACAAGAACCTGATTTCATCTTTTACCTTAGCGGAGTGGATATCCTGGCGACCGACAAGCTGGGGAAGCTCGGCTGCACCGAATCCGGATGTAAGGAACGCGATCGGTTTGTCCTACAAACCTGCCATGACCTCAAAATCCCTGTGGAGGTGAGTATGGGAGGTGGTTATTC
>JAGXIM010000097.1 GCA_024635665.1 Salinimicrobium sp.
GAATCTGCAACTATTTTTGTCGAGAAAGTAGCCGACAGTAGTTTGGTCTCTTACACGATTTCCGACAGGGAAGGAAACTTCATAATAGAAGGATCTCAAAAAGTTGATTCCTTAAGGCTTGTTAGCACTTACAATGGCTATAGTTCGCTCGTTAGGATACTTGTCCTGGAACCGCGGGAGATCAACCTGGGCACGCTGCAAATGGACGTGGCCAATAACATGCTTGGAGAAGTTACTGTAGTTTCTGAAAGAGCCCCCGTAACAGTTAAAAAAGATACCCTTGAGTTTAACGCCGCTTCTTTCAACACGCGCCAGGATGCAAATCTTGAAGAAGTGATGAAGAAACTTCCGGGAGTTGAGATAGATGCCCAGGGGAATATTACAGTAAATGGAAAACCTGTTTCCAGGATTCTTGTAAACGGAAAAGAATTCTTCGGAAATGATCCCAAGATCGCAACCAAAAACCTTCCGAAAGAAATAATTGACAAGATCCAGGTAGTCGATACCAAGACGAAATCTGAAGAATTTACAGGAAAAGCCGGAAACCCTGATGACAAGACGATCAATGTCACCATCAAGGAGGATAAAAACAGAGGTTATTTTTCACGCTTTACCGCCGGCGGTGGTACAGATGAACGTTATGAGCTAAGCGGGATTGGGAATTATTTTAAAGATGACCTTAGAGTGAGTGTGCTGGCAAGCTCTAACAATATCAACAGTTCCGGTTTTAGTATGGATGAAGTCTTTGATATGATGGGCGGGCGCGGCAGGAGTGTTATGATACGAAGCAATGGGACTTTTGCTGTTAATGGGATGAACTTTGGTAGTGACCAGGGGATTACCAAAAGTGAAACCGCCGGTCTCAACTTTACCAATGAATGGAATAAAAAATATGAGCTTACCGGCGATTATTTCTTCGCAAAGAGCGACACAGAAACAGCTAGTGTGGTCGAGAGGGAAACTTTTTTACCAGACCGCACTTTTTACACCGACATCGTTTCTGAAGCGAATATTGTAAATGAAAACCATCGTGCAAATCTTTCTTTTGAGGTAGAGCTCGATACCATGACCAGGATTGCGGTACGTCCCGCAGTGAGCATCAGCGACGGATTCGCTCATAGAACGAACGCTTCAGAAAGGATGGATAACGATCGGGAATTGGTTACAAGTACCGAGGACAGGGAAGAAATCTACAGTACAGATTTTAGTAACAGGCTAAGTTTCACAAGGAAATTCGGAACAAGAGGGGCATATCTCGAAGCCTCTTTTGAAAACTCGAACCAACTTCGGGAAAGTGAGAACTTCTTCTATTCTGAACTTTTTGATACCGAAGGGGATGTGCTCCTGGAAACCAGTATTCAGGATCAATTTATAGATGAAGAAAATACTACAGATGAGTATGAGGCTGGAATTACGCAGCGTTCTGTACTCGCCGAAAAGTTGTTTTTAGATCTGTCTTACGACTTCAGTATTCAGAATATGAGCAATACCCGAAGTGTTTTTGAATTTGACGAGGAATCCAATGAATACAACCTTTTCAGTAACCTGCTTTCCAACAATTTTGAAGTTAAAAGTTTGAAGCATATCCCCAACGCAGGTGTCAACTACGAAGGAAAGAAATGGCGTGCAGGTTTTAGTGTGGGGCTTCTTAGTACTTCGTTGGAAAATCGCAACTTTTTAGCCGATGTGGATTTTAAAAACAGGTATAACAATTTGTTCCTCAGGTCTAATGTGCGGTATGAGATAGCGCGCGGGAAATCCCTTTATGCCAGTTACCGAAATGATACGGAAATTCCGTCGATAAGAGAATTACAGCCGGTTCCCAATCTCACAAACCCGCTGAATATCTACATCGGAAATCCTGAATTAAGGCCTACCTATACGCACCGGCTGAATATGGGATACCATAATTTCGATTTTGCGACCCACAGCGGAATGAGCATTTATAGTTCTGTAACCCTTTATGAGGATCAGGTAGTGCCTTATAGTATTACGGAAAACCTGGTTACAACCACCACCTACAGGAACCTTGATGGCGGACTTTCGAGTTATGCCGGCGTTTCTTTTAGCAAACGCTATAAAAAAGAGGAACGGGAATTTAGCTACAGGGCCGGGTTATACGGAAACTACAACCGTCAGAGAGGATTCAGCAATGGGTTTGAATATAACGCCGACCGGTTTAGTATTTCCCCTTCCATTAGGTTAGGCTACAATTACAACGATAAGGTTGAGATCAATCCGCGGTACGACCTCAGCTATAACCTGTCCAATTACGACATTAGTAATGGAAGAGAGGAAGAGTACATCAATCATACTGTATCTCTTGAAGCGACGACCTACTGGCCCAAAAATGTGGTTTATGGGAATGATATTTCGTTTGTTTCCTACGGAAGTGTCGCCCCGGGATTTGATCCAACTTCCCTGCTTTGGAATATGAGCCTGGGTTACAAATTTTTGAATGATGATGCTACGCTCAAGGTGAAGGTTTACGACCTGCTGGATGAAAACGTGAGCACCCGAAGGGTCATTGGGGAAGATTACGTACAGGATACACAGGAGTTGATCCTTGAACAGTACTTTATGGTAAGCTTTACCTACAAGCTCAGCAAGTTTGGTGGGAAAGACCCGAACCGGGGAAGAGGAGGATTCAGGATGTTTTAAATAAAGTTCCACTTTCTGACAAAAACAATAAAACCTCTCAAAAATGACATTTTTGAGAGGTTTTTTAGTGAATTGGTATGTGGTGTTTGAAATTTTCCTTCCGTTGGCGTTTTTCTGATTTTTGATGAGGGTAAAACCTGCAAACCCGGGCGTGGATGTTTCGCCCCTCCGGGGCTTTTTTTCGATTCTAATTTTATTTCCCGGGGTTGAAACCCCGGGCTATAGATATGTCGCCCCTCCGGGGCTTGAATTTTGGGATCTATAAAATGTAATTTGGTTTTTGGAATCGGGAACGCGGAATTTAGAATTTTCTCTTCCAACTCTGAACTACAGACTACAGACTACAAAGACTACCGTCTAATCTACCATCCCCCACTGGCACCGCCGCCGCCGAATCCGCCACCGCCGAAGCCGCCACCAAATCCGCCGCCACCGCCAAAGCCACCACCGCCTCCTCCAAAGCTTCCGCCGCCAAATCCGCCGCGGCCAAGGCTGCTTAAAATGAGAATGTCAAGCAAGCCGCCACCCCTCCTGGAACCACCATTGCGGCCACCGCCACGCTTGTTGCGCTGACTTAAAACAATGAGAAAAAAGATGAAAATCAAGGCGAGAATAATGAAACGTGAAGAAGCACCATCCCCGCTCCTGCGTTGTGGGACACCTTCAAAACTTCCGCTTAAAACCTGGAAAACAGCTGTAGTCCCGGCATCCAGTCCGTTGTAATAGCTCCCGCGCCGAAACTCGGGAAGGATTATGCTTTCGATGATCTGCTTGGAAACTGCATCGGTAAGCGCACTTTCCACCCCATATCCAGTGGCGATCATGATCTTCTTTTCTTCTTCGGCCAAAAGGATGAGCACCCCATTGTCTTCATCTGCCTGTCCAATTCCCCATTCATGCGCCCATTCCGTCGCGTAGGTGTTTATATATTCCCCCTGCAGGGAGTTGATGGTGGCGATTACTATCTGGGTAGAGGTGGTATCGGCATAATTGATGAGTTTTTGTTCGAGGCTTTGCTCTTCAGAAGCACTTAACACATTGGCAGCGTCATACACACTGGTTTCCTGTGAAGGCCGCGGCGGAATATCACGCTGGGCATAGGCGCCAAAGGCCATGCAAAACAAAAGGCTAATAAGGGTGAAATGCCGATAGAAATTGGTCATTTTAGGTGGAGATTTTATCCGGGAGTTCATTCTTGTCCCCTTCGCTCCAGGGAAAATGTTCGTGTAATTCCTTTCCCGCTTTTAAGATTCCGTCGATAAGACCTTGCTTGAAATCGCCTTTTTTGAATTGTGCGACAATGGCCTCTTTAGTAGATTCCCAAAAATCCTTTGGAACAACTGCGTTTATGCCTTTGTCCCCATAGATAATAAATTCCCGGTCATCAACAGCTACGTAGATAAGGACGCCGTTGTCCTCCTTTGTATTGTCCATTTTGAGCAAATGAAAAACTTCCATGGCACGCGTCCAGATGTCTCCTTTGCAGGTATGTTCTATATGCACCCTTATTTCGCCCGACGTCTTTTTCTCGGCCTGGCGAATGGCCTCTACTACTTCTTCCTCTTCCTGTTTGTCAAGAAACGCCTCGATTTTAGCCATTTTGAAGGTTTTAAAATTCAAATTCCACTTCGGGGGCGACTTCTGCACCGGCATCGGCCGCGTAAGGAGGCATGCGGTCAAAGCCGTACATTCCCACCACTATGTTGTTGGGGAATTTCCGAATATAGGTGTTGTACCGGGTCACCTGCTCATTGTAACGGTTCCTGGCGACATTGATCCTATTCTCTGTTCCTTCCAGCTGCGATTGCAACTGCTGAAAATTCTGGGTTGCCCTTAGCTCGGGATATCGCTCCACAGTGACCAGGAGCCGCGATAAAGCTGAAGAAACCTGTCCTTGTGCCTGTTGGAACTGTTCCAGCTGGGCCTCGGTTAAATTTTCGGCATCCACGTTCACAGAAGTTGCCTGCGCCCGGGCTTCGATCACATCGGTTAGGGTGCTCCTTTCAAAATCGGCTGCCCCCCGAACGGTATTTACCAGGTTGTCGATAAGGTCATTCCGGCGCTGGTAGGAGCTTTCAACATCTGCCCAGGTCCTTCGGGCCTCTTCCTGCCTTTCAACGGCAGTATTATACACTCCGGCAAATAGCCAGTATACAGCGAGCACGATTGCTCCAATTATCAAAACAGGGACAAGCCACTTTTTCATGTTATAGTTGGTTTTTAAGTTTGGTCAATGTGGATTTTATATTTTCCAGTTTCCGAATAATCTCAAAGTTAGACAATGTTTTTCGGCTTTTTTCTTCTTTGAGGTGGATCTTTGCGCCTTCCAAAGTAAAACCCCTCTCTTTCACCAGATGATAGATCAATTCAAGGTTCTTAATGTCTGCTTTAGTGAATTTGCGGTTGCCTTTGGCGTTCTTTTTTGGCTGGAGCACATCAAATTCCTTTTCCCAGAATCTAATGAGTGAAGTATTCACCCCAAAGGCTTCGGCGACTTCCCCGATCCCGTAGTACAGTTTTTCTGACAATTCTACATGCATTAATCCAGGGATTGATTTTCTTGTTGTGACTGCTCCAGGATCTCATCATATTCTGCTGGCGACAATTGCCCGTAGTAAAAATTGATGGGGTTTATTTTTTCATCATCCTTGAAAATCTCATAATGCAGGTGCGGTGCCTGGGAACGCCCGCTGCTGCCCACAAACCCGATTAGGTCACCCCGTTGGACCCTTTGGCCGCGCCTTACGTTGTATTTGTACAAATGCCCGTAAAGGCTCACATAGCCATAACCGTGATCGATCCTAATATGGTTTCCATATCCGCTGGAACGGTTGTCTGCACGTTCTACAACACCGTTCCCCGAAGCGTAAACCGGAGTGCCGCGTGGGGCAGTGAAATCCATTCCGTAGTGGAATTTGCGCACTTTCGTAAAAGGATCGGTCCTCCAGCCATAACCGGAAGCCATCCTTTTCAGGTTTTCGTTTTTAATGGGCATAATAGCAGGGATGGAAGCCAGAAATTCTTCCTTATCCTCGGCCAGCTCCACAATTTCGTCCAAAGACCGGGACTGGACCACTAATCTTTTCGTAAGCATGTCCAGTTTTTTATGGCTGTCCATGATAAGCTTTGAGTTGTTAAAACCTTCCATAGATTTATAACGGTTCACCCCGCCAAAACCTGCAAGCCGCTGTTCTTCGGGGATGGGATTGGCCTCAAAATAAAGCCGGTAAATGTTGTCATCGCGATCTTCTACGTTTGCGAGGACTTTTTCCACCTGTTCCATTTTTCGGTTCAACAATTTATACTGGAGTTCCATGTTATCCAACTCCCTTCCCAATGCTTTTTCCTTGGGGGTTTCCAACTGCGGAATGTTAAGGTAGATCACCAGTAAGACGAATCCCCCGAGGAAGGCTCCCAATACACTCAGGGCAGCAATTCCAAGGCGTCGGCCTTTCTTGCGCTCTATCTTTTTATAGGAAAGCGTTTCACTATCGTAATAATATTTAACCTTCGACATAAGTTAAATTATGCTATTTTTGCGTTAACTGTGCCTGTTGCAAAAACAATGCAACACTTGACTGGGAAACGAACAAATATAAAAATTGTTTTCTCCACGGCATAATTTAATAAAAATAGAAAATCCAGATAGTTCATGAAATCTCAGGACATTCGCACCCAATTCCTAAAATTTTTCAAATCCAAAGACCATAGTGTTGTGGCTTCGGCGCCCATGGTGATCAAAGATGATCCCACGCTTATGTTCACCAATGCGGGGATGAACCAGTTCAAGGAGTACTTTCTGGGAAATGGAACACCGAGTGACACGAGGATTACCGATACCCAAAAATGCCTGCGGGTGAGTGGGAAACACAATGACCTGGAAGAAGTGGGGAAGGATACTTACCACCATACTATGTTCGAAATGTTGGGGAACTGGAGTTTTGGGGACTATTTTAAAAAAGAAGCCATTACCTGGGCCTGGGAATTGTTGACCGAAGTCTATAAAATTGATAAAGAGATTCTATATGTCTCGGTTTTTGAAGGCAATGAAGCTGAAGGTCTTCCGCTGGATAAGGAAGCTTTCGATTTATGGAAGCAAATTGTGCCAGATGAGCGGATTATCCTCGGAAATAAAAAAGACAATTTTTGGGAAATGGGTGACCAGGGACCTTGTGGGCCTTCGTCTGAAATCCATGTGGACCTGAGATCGGCTGAAGAAAAGGCCAAAATGCCCGGAAGGGACCTTGTGAATCAGGACCACCCGCTCGTGGTGGAAATCTGGAACCTGGTTTTCATTCAATTCAACCGCAAAGCGGATGGTTCCCTGGAAAAACTGCCCCAGCAGCACGTGGACACGGGGATGGGATTTGAACGCCTGTGCATGGTATTACAAGGTGTGAAATCTAATTATGATACCGATGTTTTCACGCCGTTGATCAAGGAGATCCAGAATATCACCAGTTCCACCTATGGAAAAGATCAGGAAACTGATATTGCCATTCGCGTAATTGCAGATCACGTGCGGGCAGTGGCTTTTGCCATCGCCGACGGACAACTCCCCGGGAGTACGGGCGCTGGCTATGTGATTCGCCGGATCTTGCGCCGGGCAATTCGTTACGGGTTCACTTTTTTGAACCAGAAAGAACCTTTTGTTTACAAACTGGTGGCAACCTTGAGCAAACAAATGGGCGAAGCATTCCCGGAATTGGTTTCCCAGAAGAACTTGTGTGAAAACGTGATCCGTGAGGAAGAAAATTCCTTTTTGAGGACACTGGATCAGGGACTGGTTTTGTTGGACGAGATCATCAAAGAATCTGCAGATAAAAAAGTTTCAGGAAAGAAAGCTTTTGAATTGTATGATACGTATGGATTCCCCATAGATTTGACTGCCTTGATTCTTCAGGAAAAAGGATTTTCTTTGGATCAGGAAGAATTTGAAAAAGAGCTGCAGAAGCAAAAAGATCGGTCGCGAAATGCGTCCAAGATGATTTCGGGTGATTGGCAAATAGTTTCAGATGGGGAAACCGAAGGTTTTGTTGGCTATGACAGCCTGGAAGCTGAAGTAAAGATCCTTCGCTATCGAAAAACCGAATCCAAAAAAGAAGGCGAGTTGTACCAAATGGTTTTCGACAAAACCCCTTTTTACCCAGAAGGCGGTGGCCAGGTGGGCGACAGGGGCGTGCTGGAAAGCACAGACGGCGAGGTGGTTTATATTATCGATACCAGAAAAGAGAACAACCTGATCATCCATTTGGCGAAAAGCCTGCCTAAAAATCCTTCTGCAACTTTTAAGGCAGTGGTAAATGTGGCCCAAAGGGCACGAACAGCGGCGAACCATTCGGCGACACATTTGCTGCACCAGGGGTTGCGAAGCGTGTTGGGCACGCATGTGGAGCAAAAAGGATCCATGGTGCAGAGTGATTATTTGAGGTTTGATTTTTCCCATTTCAGTAAAGTTTCTTCCGAAGAATTGCAGCAAATTGAACATTTTGTCAATAAGAAGATCAGTGAACGGTTGCCTTTGGTGGAAAACCGGGAAATGACCTACCAGGAAGCAATAAATGACGGTGCAATTGCCCTTTTTGGGGAGAAATACGGGGATAAAGTGCGGGCTGTGAAGTTTGGGGATTCCATGGAATTGTGTGGTGGGACTCACGTGGGAAACACTGCTGATATTTGGCATTTTAAGATCATTTCTGAAGGTGCCGTAGCATCGGGGATCCGAAGGATCGAAGCAATAACTAATGAAGCCGCAAAAGAATATTTTACTGGCCAAACTGAAACCTTCAGCGAATTGAAAGCAATTCTCAAGAATGCAAAAGATCCGGTAAAAGCGGTGGTCAATTTACAGGAGGAGAATGCGGAACTTAAAAAGCAAGTGGAGTCGCTTCTAAAAGACAAAGCGAAAAACCTGAAAACCGAGCTGAAATATGAAATAAAAGAAATCAACGGAACCAACTTTTTGGCCAGAAAAGTGGACCTCGATGCCGGCGGAATTAAAGACTTATCCTTTCAGTTGGGGGATGAATTTGAAAACCTTTTCCTGCTTTTTGCTACCGAGCAAAATGGCAAGGCGTTGCTTTCCTGCTACATTTCTAAAAACCTGGTGGAGGAAAAAGACCTGCACGCCGGGAAAGTGGTGAAAGAACTCGGGAAATTTATTCAGGGTGGTGGCGGCGGCCAACCTTTTTACGCTACTGCCGGGGGGAAAAATCCGGATGGAATCGTGGAAGCATTGAAAAAAGCTGAGGAATATCTTCAATAATCTTGCTAATAAGACCTCACAGGTCTGAATAACGAAAACCGAAAAACCATAGACTTCAGGACGAAAATATCCATTCCATCTCAAGAGCCGAAGATCGACTACGACTCCGGAGTTTTGTTGCTGGGTTCTTGTTTTGTGGAAAACATCGCGAAAAAGCTGGAATATTTTAAATTCCTGAATCGGTTAAATCCATTTGGAATTTTGTTCCATCCTGCGGCCATTCACAATTTTCTAAAAAAAGTCGGTCAAAATGCCCTTTTTGACGAGCAGGATATTTTCCTCCACAACGGGCTTTGGCATTCATTTGAGGCGCATTCCGATTTAAATACCACTCAAAAAGAGCAAATTCTGGAGAAATTAAATTCGGCTGTTTCTGAAACACATGACTATATAAAAGAAGCTTCGCATATCATCCTTACGCCCGGCACCGCCTGGGGATACAGGTTGAATTCCACGGGAAAAACTGTGGCGAACTGCCATAAAATTCCGCAGAAAGAATTCACCAAAGAACTAATGCCCGTGCAGGAAGATCTTTTGGGATGTGTTAAAAACATTCGAGATTTGAACCCTTGGGCCACTGTGATCTTTACGGTTTCCCCAATCCGGCATTTGAGGGACGGATTTGTGGAAAACCAGCGAAGCAAAGCCAGCCTGATTTCTGCGGTTCACGAAATTGTCGATAGCGAGGAAAATGTTGTCTATTTTCCGTCTTATGAGATCATGATGGACGAGTTGCGGGACTATCGATTTTATGCTGAAGATATGCTGCACCCAAATTCTGTCGCGATTGATTATATATGGGAAAAATTCGTACAAGCCTGTATTTCTTCTGAAGCGGGGGAACTAATGGAAGAAATTGATACCATCCAAAAAGGGCTTTTTCACCGGCCTTTTAATCCGGAATCTGAAGCGCATCAAAAGTTTCAGAAAAACCTTCAGAAAAAAATTGAGAAGCTTCAGGGGGAATATCCGCAGATCAGGTTCTAAATAAAACCTTCACATTTTCTTCGAGAAAAGGCCCTGGCTAATTTGTAACTTTAAACCATGAAAAAATTCATTTTGGGTGCGCTGGTTGTCCTGATTGCAGTGTTTATTGTTCGGTATTTTCAGAAAAGAGATTCAGAAAGGGATCGGCTCGAAGAGAATTCGGCGCTTATTCAGCAGCAAATTAAGAATGTTGGGAAACTCATAGTGACCGAGGGCACATTTTCACAAGTCTATTCTTACAAAGATTCCCGAAAGTTTTACCTGGATGTGCTTTCTGCCCGAAAAAAGGCATTGATCGTTGTGAATTCCAAAGCAACCGTGGCTTACGACCTTAGCAAACTTCAGGTGGAGCTGGATCAGGAAAACAAGATTGTAAATATTACCTACATTCCTGAAGAGGAAATTTCTATTTACCCCGATATTAAATATTACGATATCACACAAGATTACCTTAACCAGTTTGAAGCCGAAGATTACAACAAGATAAAAAGGAGGATTAGTGCATCCATTCGCGAGAAAGTGGAGAATTCCAGCTTGAAATCCAATGCCAAA
>JAGXIM010000098.1 GCA_024635665.1 Salinimicrobium sp.
AATCTGGCTGTAGCGTAGGGTGAGGTCGCGGGATTCAGGAATATCTGAAGTTGGTTTTTTACCTTTTCCAATTCCTGTGGACATTCCTCCAAGCCAGTTCCTTTTTAGTTTGAGCGTGCTGTCCACACTTTGCATAAAAAGTAGGACTGTGGTACTGCGGGACCAGCTGTTAAGAAAATAGGTTTTGAGCCAGGCCAGGGGCGAAGTGAAAAGCTGCCCAAAAATGTTAAAGATCCTTTCTGCCGGATTTTTCCCTGCGGCCATTGGTAAGTGTAGCAGTTTCCAAAATCCCGAACCTTTAGAGTAGCGCACGATCTCGAGGTGGCTATTGTCATCGGTGTGCAGAAGGCTCCCAATAGCGACGCCTTTTGAAAAATCCTTGTTTTTGTTGGCTGAAGAAACACTAATAAGGGTTTCATTATTGGTGCGGATGTCCTTACCTACTTTTTCTGAGAGTCCCGGCAGGGTCGTTTTCTTTAACTTCAACAGCAATTTTACCGTGCCCAAAACCCCTCCCGAAAAAATCACTCCCCTGGTGGTAAGTTCTTTTTTCTTCCGAAAAAATTTAGTGCTCGATCTTGTGGTTACTCTATAGCCTTCAGCTCCATCTTTTGCATTGATAGGAGCTACCTCAAAAACCTCATTTTCAGCCAGAATTTTGGCACCTTGCCTTTGTGCCAGCCAAAGGTAATTCATGTCCAGTGTATTTTTTGCGCCATACTTGCACCCGGTCATACAGCCACCGCAAAAGTTGCAGCCAGTCCTGTCTGGCCCTTCTCCATTAAAATATGGATCTTTTACAGTTTCTTCTTCCTTTCCAAAATAAACTGCCACCCTGGGAGCTTCAAATTCCTCGGCTCTTCCCATTTCTGAAGCCATTTGCTTTAGCGCAAGATCGCCATCAAATAGTTTCGGATTCCTGGTAGCACCCAGCATACGCAGGGCTTTTTGATAAAAAGGTTTTAATTCTTCCTCCCAATCGGCTAGGTTTCCCCAACTTCCAGAGGTGTAAAATGCCTTTTTTGGAACTGGCAATGTATTTGCATAAACGAGGGAGCCGCCTCCCACGCCAGTGCCGGAGATCACGGCAATATGGCGAAAAATACTTAGTTTCATGATCCCGAAAAACCGCAGGGCCGGGATCCACAACCACTTTCTTAGGTTCCAGTTTGTTTTGGCGAAATCTTTGGCTTCATACCATTTTCCTTTTTCGATCACCAGGACTTTATAGCCTTTTTCTGAAAGCCGTAATGCGCTTACAGAGCCGCCAAAGCCACTGCCAATGATAATAAAGTCGTAATCATATTTCATGAAGAAAATTCAATGCTACTGGTCCCAAAGTAAACTTTTTCAGAATATAATCTATGGATTTGAACCCTGCTTTTTTAAAAAAATCCGGAAACCGATAACGGAGCTAAAAGTGAGAGAACGAATGAGTGCTGAAAAATGAGAACATCTAAAATCAGTCAGATTTTAGGTGTTATCTTAATCCTGGCTGCTAAGAAATAAAATTATCGAATTAGAATTAAATCAGGGCTTCCCTGATCTTCTGATTGATTTTGTGGGCCGGGCTTTTATTTTCCCGGGTATCTATTCCGAAAAAGTAATTTACAGGACAAACCTTCGTTACCGCACTCTCGGCTATTAAAGTTCCGGCTATAATGCTCAAAATGCCCCCAACTTTTCCTTTGTTGCCTCCTAATGCGAAATAACCGATTCCAATTAGGGCTGGTCCTGCAATACTGCGAATTAAGCTGTCTTCTTGTCCTACATTCTCTTTCATAATATTTGTTTTGTTAGTTTTCTTTAAGGTACTTCAAAGACAAGGATTATCCAATTTTTTGCAGCTTTTTTAAAAAAATCAAAGTCCATAAAATAATTATTTTTTTCTGAAGTAAATTCATCAAAAGTGGTTGTTCTTATGATCTTATTTAAAACCTACTCGTCCTGGATGATCAAATCTGCCGAAGCGCGATTCAAAGCAATTGGGATATTGTTGATTACTGCGGTCCTTATAAGAGTTTGGATGTCGTGTTCGTGACCGTGAGGGGTTTCAGCATCGATGAAAAAGATGACTTTTTGCACCTCGCCCTGAAGAATACGGGCAGCCAAAAGAATATCCCCGCCGCTGGGACCATGGCCAAACCCCTGCACATCAATATCAAGCATGTCACTTAGCAGTTTGGAGGTGTTTGTGGTCCCAATGAGGTCATGTTTTATCAAAAGTTCCCGGTGAATTTTGGCCCAGTTCAAAAGATCTGTTTTGCGGCCGTTATGGGCAATGAGGGCAATGGTATTCTTCATTTTAATAAGTTGTCAAGAGGTTATTTGATTTGGAATAAAGGTACATTATTTAGAAAAGTTACCCGTGTTTTTTATCTGAAAAGCTTTTCTGCCAAATTTTTTTGGAGGTATCTGGTGACGGAAGAAGCGGCAAAAATGCCATTTTTGGATGTTATTTTCTAAAAACATTTATTGTGAGGAAATAAAAATGAATTCTAAAAGTTTCCAAAATTTGTAACTTGTGCTTATGATGACAGATTTTTTTGGGCTGGAGGCAAATACCCCTACGATATTTTTAGTGTACGCGTTTATTTTCTTTTTTGCGATTCTCTTTAGGTATTTCGTGGCTGCAGGGATTTTTTATTATTACTACTATGTAAAGAACTTCAAAAAGTATGATAATAGACGCTTAAGCAAGCGACTTGCGAATAAAAGCCAATTAAGGAAAGAGGTGGTTTGGAGCATAAAATCTTCAGCAATTTTTGCATTTGTGGGTGCCGGGACTTATTGGTTGTGGCAAAATGGCCTGACTGCTATTTATCTGGATATTTCAGAATATGGCCTCTGGTATCTGCCGGTGAGCCTCCTCATTATTTTGCTCCTTCACGAAACCTATTATTATTGGGTGCACCGCTGGATGCACCAGCCAAAGGTTTTCAGGATTGTGCACAAGGTTCACCACGACAGCCGTATTCCCACGCCATGGACCGCTTTTTCCTTTCACCCCTGGGAAAGCCTTATTGAGGCCTTGATCCTGCCTTTGATCCTGGTGATTTTACCAGTCAATATTTTTGTACTGGGATTTTATCTTTTGGTAATGACCGTGAGCAGTGTGGTGAACCATTTGGATATAGAGATCTACCCGCTGTGGTTCCAAAAAAGCAGGTTTGGGCAGCAATTTATTGGCGCCACCCACCACCACCATCACCACACCGAATTCATGACCAACTACGGCCTGTATTTCACCTTTTGGGATAAGATCATGAATACTGAAAGCAAAAAGATGAAGTCATAAGTTTACTTCGGAAGGTTTTATTTTACCGGAATATCCTGAGCAGCCAACAAATTTTTCATGGATGCCATTTCCGCTGAAGTCTGGAAATAAAGATCCCTTTTTTTGCCATTTTTGAGTAGTAAAGAGCAACGTTTCCTGCCCAGAAGTGCTTTCTGCCGGAAGGCTTTGATTTCTGATAATGGTATTTCAGCAGCAGTCGATTTCTTTATCAGGGAATAAAGAAGAAGGATAAGGCTTATCATTCCCAGGACAGCCCAGATTAGGTTCTTGAAGTGAAACAGGGGTTCTTCACTCACTAAAGGAAATAAAACTGAATTAATTACAGTCAATCCCACTGCACTCCTTATGAGATAGTAATTCCATTTTAGTTTATCATCTATCTGGAGAACAGATTTTTCCGCATTAAAAGAAAACATCATTTTTTGGAGATTCTATGGCAGTTGCAGGATTGGCCTTTCAAATATAAAAATAAAAGTGGTGGAAAACCTTTTTTCAGAATTCTATAGCCGACACTACTTCCAGCCTAACAGGTTGTTCAATACGTTCCTCTATCTTTTCCTTGATGGCATGGATTTTATCTGGTTCCATCGCCTCCGGGCCAACCAATCTTAAAGACACGACCACTGGTGACCCAAACCGGATGCGCACATCGCGCAACACTGTGTTCTCAATAGTGGTTCCTTCCAAAGCCCGGGTGATGGTGGCTTCCTGCATGATCCTGTTGAAAGACAGCGATAAAGGGAAAGTCACCAAAAGAATAATAAGGAATGTGTAGATCAAGCCCATTTTTGCCCGTTTAAAAGGGGCAAACCCTAAAATTAGAAAAGTGAGTCCGGCAAACATGATAATTCCCGCCAGGTTTGTCGCGTAAAGCAGAATGGCTCCCGAAAAAACTTCCCAGTTCCACCAGCCTATCCCAATCCCTGCAACCGCTAATGGCGGAACCAACGCTACTGCTATTGCCACTCCAGCCAGACTTTTTGCAATTCCTTCCTTGGCATGGGCATAGGCCGCTGCAATCCCTGAAGCAATAGCGATCCCCATATCCAAAAGAGTGGGGGAGAGTCTGGCCTCAATTTCGGGGGTAATGATCTTTAACGGGATTATAATACTAACCGCGGCTGCAAAAGCCAGGGACACCAATGTTCCTGCTGTGATGGTGGTAAAGCCGGTCTTTAGCATGGAAACATCGTAACGCACCATTCCCATGGCAAATGAGACAATAGGGGAAATAATGGGCGCCAGTATCATGGCGCCAATGATCACCGGGGAAGAATTTCCAAATAGGCCAAAGGAGGCGATCAAGGTTGATAATACCATCATGACCATAAAAGCCCAGCTTGTTTTGGCATTTTCCCGCAAAACTGTGAACAAATCTTCAAACTGCTCTGCGCTCGCCCTTGGCATGATTGGCAGGCTGCGTTTCATCAATTCTTTACGGGTTTGCCCCGTTGGTAAACCTCCTATTTTTATGCTTTTCTTACCGTTTTCATCACCGGTTTTTTCGCTGTATGTTGTTTTGTGCTTCAGCAAAATTTCCTTTTGGTGGACTTCAAGAAAGAGTTCTTTGGCTGTATATTTTTCGCCGTCAATTATGTGTTCTATAGGTTCAGAATCTTTTATTTTGAGGTTAGAGGTTTTTATGCTTCCAATGAACGATGGCAGTCTGCCCATGTTTTTTTTCTTTGGCCACAGGCTGCGCAGAAAAAACCAAAGTAGCACTAACAGGTTTTGTGGGGCAATAATAAACGCGTGGAAATTTCCGTCGGTTATGGACGTATCCGGCACCAGCCTTTTTGAGATGAGCGAACTGGAAGCGTGCTCTACAACCACGATCCCCAAAGCAGAAGTGGTCAACATCTTTTCATCATCTGAACTTAATTCGTAGGGGTTATGGGACAAAGAGGAAGCCTTTTTTATGTTCCTTATGATTTGGACGATTTCATTAAAGAAGTTTCGCTGGGCATTCTTTTCTGTCAGGATGAAAATGTCACCAATATTCACTGTTTGAAAAACCGGGGTGTCGTTGCAGAAGAGCAGGTCCAGCTGGTGTTCTTCTTCGTTCCCAATCATTTCGGAAATCAATTCTTCGGCATCGCCGGTTATTCCCAGTCCTTTGGATGTAAATTTATTTTCGGGGTGGGGAAGGATTCCCAGCGGCCAGTCTTTCCTGGCAGCTTCTGGAATTAATTCCCTTAAGATTTTATCTGGAAGATATAGCAAAAGCACAGCATCATCACCAGGTTCAAAATTGGATTTATAAGGGAATTCCACAAGCTCAAAATCCTGTCCTACAAGAAAGGGCACAAGATCAGCTTTTACAGTATCTATGTCGGCCGATTCGTGTAAAAGGTAGAGCATAGGGCGATTTTACTGCAAGATACTTTTTTAATCCTACTTTTTTAAACGAATCCTGTAGAAATAATAGGGTAAAGATAGAACTCAAACTCTTTCCTTTAATACTGAAAAGTCACCTTTCAAAAAGGGTATTTTTAAAAACAATTTTCTGGCAGACTTCTCACGAAAAAAATCTTACTTTTGTTCAGCTAACTTCTTCTACTAATAGAACTATGAGCCAAAAAGTGCTGCTTGCTTCCAAAGAAATGAACATCATTTTACACCGTTTGGCATGCCAGTTAGTCGAGAACCACACCAACTTTGAGAATTCAGTTTTGATTGGGATCCAGCCGAGAGGGGTTTTCCTGGCCGATAGGATTGCAAAAATACTTCAGGAGGAATACAATATTTCCAGAATAAATCTTGGACGGTTGGATATCACTTTTTACCGCGATGATTTCCGAAGAAGTGACAAACCATTGGAGGCCAATAAAACCCATATTGATTTTGTGGTGGAAGACAAACGGGTGATCTTCATTGATGATGTGTTGTACACGGGAAGGAGTATCCGGGCAGCTTTGACTGCGGTTCAATCCTTCGGAAGGCCTAGTGAAATTGAGTTACTTACCTTGATTGACAGAAGGTTTAGCAGGCATCTCCCCATTCAACCGGACTATAACGGAAGACAGGTGGATGCGATAAATGAGGAAAAAGTAAAGGTGAACTGGCAGGAAAATGAAGGCGAAGATGCGGTGTACCTTATCAGCAAATAACAACTGCCCCTATTATGAGTGAGTTAAGCGTAGATCATTTATTAGGAATCAAATATCTTCAAGAGAAAGATATAAAACTCATTTTCGAAACCGCCGATCATTTTAAAGAGGTGATCAACCGGCCCATCAAAAAAGTTCCTTCCTTACGCGATATCACTATAGCCAATCTTTTTTTTGAAAATAGCACCAGGACCCGTCTATCATTTGAACTGGCAGAAAAACGCCTCAGTGCCGATGTGGTGAATTTTTCGGCCGCATCTTCTTCAGTAAAAAAAGGGGAGACTTTAATAGATACAGTTAATAATATTCTCTCCATGAAGGTGGACATGGTGGTAATGCGCCATCCAAACCCGGGTGCCGGGATTTTCCTTTCCAAGCATGTGAATGCGAGCATTATCAACGCCGGTGACGGCGCGCATGAGCATCCAACCCAGGCTTTGCTGGATTCTTATTCCATTCGGGAAAAACTGGGAACGGTTGAAGGGAAAAAGGTGGTGATTGTGGGGGATATCCTGCACAGTCGCGTGGCTTTGTCGAATATCTTTGCGCTGAAACTTCAGGGGGCCCAGGTAAAAGTCTGTGGACCGAACACACTTATTCCAAAATACATTCGCTCGTTGGGAGTGGAGGTGGAGCCAAATCTGCGGAAAGCACTGGAATGGTGTGACGTGGCCAATATGTTGCGGGTTCAGAATGAACGTATGGAAATTAGTTATTTCCCCAGTACACGGGAATATATTCAGCTTTTTGGGCTCAACAAGGCCTTACTGGATTCCCTGGATAAAAAAATTGTGATCATGCACCCGGGGCCAATTAACAGGGGAGTTGAAATCACCAGTGATGTAGCCGATTCTGATCAGGCTATCATTCTGGATCAGGTGCAAAACGGGGTAGCCATTAGAATGGCCGTTATTTATCTTTTGGCATCAAAAATAAAACAGGTATGAAAGTAGTAGAAAAAGACGGGTATAAGATCTTACGGGACAACAAAAATGATGTAAAGGCTTTTGTGTCCCATCTTGAGTGGAAACATGGTGACCTTAAGGATGACAATGTAGTCGTGGATATCCTGAAGTATGGGACTTTAAACCTGGAAGAGTTGCTTTCGTTTCTGGAGCTGTCCAATAAGCACCGAAAGAATAAAAAATCCTTTGTTATTGCGAACGATACTATCAACATTGACCAGGTTCCTGAAGAACTTGTGGTAGTGCCCACCTTGTTGGAAGCCGAAGATATTATCAAAATGGAAGAGATAGAACGGGATCTGGGATTTTAGCCCTAATCTTTTCTTCGGAAAAATTTTGCTGAAATGAAGTTGACCGTACTGGGTTGTTATGCAGCCACCCCCCGAACCTTTACCAATCCTACATCACAGGTCCTGGAACTCAACAATGAACTGTTTTTGATAGATTGTGGGGAAGGCACACAGGTGGAATTGCGGCGGAACAAGATCAAATTCAGCAAACTCAAACATATTTTTATTTCCCATCTCCACGGAGACCATTTCTACGGTTTGGTGGGGCTAATTTCCACTTTTACGCTGCTTAACCGCGAAAAGGAGCTGCACGTGCATGGCCCAAAAGGCATCAAGGAGATTGTGACTCTTCAGCTGAAGTTTTCGAAATCATGGACGGGTTATCCGTTGTATTTCCATGAACTTAGCAGCCGCGAGCCAGAAATGATCCTGCACAACAAAAAAGTAACGGTAGAAACTATTCCGTTGAAACACCGCATTTATGCCAACGGTTTCCTGATTAGGGAAAAACCCGGTGCCCGCAAACTTCTTATCAACGAAGTGGAGAAATACGATATTAACGTTGCGTATTACCGGGGCATCAAAAAAGGAAAAGATGCCGTCCTTGATGACGGGACCGTCATCCCTAACCACAAACTCACCGCCGATCCAGAACCACCTGAAAGTTATGCTTTTTGTAGCGATACCGCTTATAACCCAAAGATGCTCGATCAAATCAAAGGCGTGACAGGTTTGTATCACGAATCCACTTTTTTGGAAGAACACGCTTACCTTGCGGCGCCCACGGGGCATTCCACGGCGCGTGAAGCTGCCGCCATTGCCCGGGACGCTTCGGTTTCAAAACTTGTGCTTGGCCATTACTCTACCCGCTATGATTCTATACTGCCCTTCAAACAGGAAGCCGGCGAAATATTCCCGAATGTAGATCTTGCCGATGATGGCAAGATCATAGAATTCTCCTGAATTTCTTAAAAAATAGTGTTTTTCATCGGTGATTATCTACACCTAATCTACAGCATCTTGTAGGTAAATTAGTTTCATTCTCATAATGAAATGTTAAAGTTTACTTAATTTGTGTAGTTCATCGATTAAAATGCAGTTTGGTCGGATTTTATTCTTACTTTTAAAGTCCCAAACCTACTGACATTTTGATTATGAAGAACTTAACCTACTTTACATGGTTAATGGCAGTTCTTGTTCTTTCCTTAACGTCTTGCTCCAAAGACAGTTTGGAAGAAATTGAATCTGCCGATTTGACCACCGCAATTGCTCCCGTCAATTATAGTTCGATAGAACTTGATGTTTTGCAGCTTTTGAACGATTACAGATCCGAGCAAGGATTGCCAGACCTCTTGTACCTGGACGAAAGTTCGGTACAGGCAGCTTCCCACAACGCCCACATGATAGAAAACGATGAAGTTTGCCATGATTTTTTCGGAAACCGCTATGAAGCCCTGGTAAACCAGGTGAATGCAAAAGCAGTGAGTGAAAATGTGGCTTTTGGATATAGAACTGCCGATGCGGTTGTAAGGTCGTGGATCGAAAGTGACGGACACCGTAAAAATATAGAAGGCGATTTTAGCCATTTCGGGATTTCTATTAAAGAAGGAAAAGATGGTAAAAATTATTTCACCAATATTTTTGTTAGAAAGTAATATTTAGCCAGTCCCCCAGAATTATTAGATTGAAAAAGAGGCCTTTTTGAGCCTCTTTTTTTTTGTACTTCTCTGATTAGTGTTGACCCATTTTTAACTCTTTTTATCTTTCTTTACTTGTTGTGAATAGGTTAGCTACAGATTCACGGATGTTTTACGGAAGTATAAGATCTGTTTTTAATTCCTCATCCCCTAAATCTTCTAACGGGGACCATTTGTTATCTGGAAATAGAAAACGCAAAACGTAAAACGGGATTTTGGAATTTGGGATTTTCTTTTTGCCACAGATTCACGGATGTTTTTTTAGGCTATTGTGCGATCTGCTGTCTGGTTACTAATCTTTCATCCCTCCAAATCCCCAAAAAGGAGACCATTTTTTAGTCGGTGTTTAATCACTAATACGTACTGCGAACTAACCTCTCTCTTTTTAATTCTTGAAGTTTTCTGCGCTTCTAAAAAGTGTATGCTCCCCCGACGCAAATTAGATGTAGAAAAGGATCTCATTTTTCGCGTATCCTTCACCAGAATTGTTCTAAAAATACCATCTGAAAATGCCCTTTTTGGATCCCATTATTATTTTGTTTTTTATTAAAGGCTGATCTTATGATAAGAGTTAAGCGCTTTTACTCGTTTCAAGAATTTCAACTAAAAATGCCCTTTTTGGATATAAGTTTCAGGTGTTTTAGGGCGGTTTCGTTTAAGATTGTCCTTTAAGTGGTCAAAGGAATGATCGTGCTGCATTAAATGAAGGAATACTGGTATAGTCGGTTCCAGGCTGGAATATGTGCAGAAAATCTTCTTCAGAAATGCCTTTTTTGGATGGTATTTCTTCTGAAGATCACCATACTTATTGTTCTTTTTAAATAAGAAAAGGAGGCCTTTTAGAGCCTCCTTTTCCTGGTTGGTTAGTGTGGTTGGTTAGTTGGAATTTATTCCATTTTCACCACTTTGAAAATTGATCTTCGGTTTAATTGA
>JAGXIM010000099.1 GCA_024635665.1 Salinimicrobium sp.
CCACCAAAGGCCGCTCCCAGGATAATTAGCAGATTCCAGCGGTGAGACTTCCAATCGAGATTGAAATAGGCTGTTTTTCTACCGGCGCCGCAAATCGCGCATATGGTTTCAAGATTGGAAGACATTCCAAACTGTTTCCCCATAAAGATGAGCAGGAACATTACCAAAGCGATCAACGGTCCCGAAACATACCATGGCCAGGGTTCCAAAATAAATTCCATTTTTGTATTTTTTAGAAATAGTTGTTCTATCGCAAGTGTAAGCTTTTCCTGCAAAATAGAACATCAAGTATAAAATATTAAAGAAGAGAGGTACGTTCGGAGTTTTTGAAATTTTTTAGATTGTCAAGGACTTTTCGGGAAAGCCGCTTTTCAGTTTCCGCTGACCAGCCGGCGCTTTTTTCAGAAGTGATCACATTTGAGAAACCTTCAATTTCTGCAGGAAGTTCTTTTTTTCCATCCCCGTCAAAAATAGCAAAATTGCCCTCTCTTTTTATCCATTCCTTAAAAGCTTCTTTTTTAAATGGAAGGCCGAGCGAGGTATTGATCAGGATTTTACCGGTTCCAAAAAGGGCAAATTCAGGAGACTTTATTATTCTTGTACTCCTGGGAAGGTGAAAGCTAAGGATCTCTACAGTTCTAAGAAGTTCGGGGAGTGATTTGTATTTCACCCCTTTTTCTTCCCACTCCTTTTTTCTGGTTCTGCTAAAATAGTGCAAATCCACTCCAAATGGCAACAGGCATTCCGCCATCAATTGTCCGGTAGCTCCCAATCCAACAATACCAATTTTTTTATGCGTGAGCTCTTCGGGCATTCCACGCCACTGGTTTTTCCCCAATCCGTGCATCAAATATACAAGTTGAGCAACAACAAATTCTGCAACTCCGGGATCTCCATAATCCCTGATTTCAGTGACCGTAATGCCGCGCGAACGGGCAAATTTTACCGCAACATTTGCCGAGGCATCATCGTACAGACTGCAGGCCATCCCGATATATTTCAAATTAGGGGATTTTTCAATGATTTCCTCATCCAGTTCGGTATGCCATGAGACCAGGACGGCATCAACTCCCTGTATCCTCTTTAAAATTTCTTCTTTTGAACTGGGATAATCGTTGTAAACTTCTATTTCTTCTATGCTGAATTCCTGCAATTCTTTTATCGCCCATTCCTGAAGCTTTGTTTTGTCGACACAAACAATTCTGTTGAATTTCATCAATTTTGGAAGGTGATTTTGAGGTTAGCGATTTGCTTTCCAGGAGTATTTTTATAGATCTTTTTTCCTAAGATTAGTACTACAAAGGGATGTTTCCGTGTTTTCGATCTATTCGTAACACCTGCTTGTTTTCCAACATGCTAAAAGCCTTTAGCAGCTTTCTACGGGTTTCGCGTGGCTTTATAACCTCATCAATAAATCCGCGTTGTGCGGCCTTAAATGGATTGGCAAACTTTTCAGCGTATTCCGCCTCTTTTTCCGACAATTCTAATTCCGGATCTTCAGCTGCCTTTATTTCTTTTCTAAAAATAATTTCACTGGCACCTTTTGCCCCCATTACGGCAATTTCGGCTGTAGGCCAGGCAAAGTTCATGTCTGCCCCAATATGTTTGGAATTCATCACATCATAGGCACCGCCATAGGCTTTCCGTGTGATCACAGTGACACGGGGAACAGTTGCTTCGCTGAGGGCGTACAACAATTTCGCACCATTGTGGATGATCCCATTCCATTCCTGATCTGTACCGGGCAAAAATCCGGGTACATCAACCAATACCAGCAACGGAATATTAAAACAATCGCAAAAACGGGTAAAGCGGGCTGCTTTTTTGGAGGAATTCACATCTAACACTCCAGCCAAACTCATAGGTTGGTTGGCAACTATTCCAATGCTTCGGCCACCTAACCGGGCAAATCCTACTATAATGTTATCGGCGTAGTTTTTATGGATCTCAAAAAAGCTGTTTTCATCGATAATTCCGAAGATCACCTCATGCATATCATAAGGTTTGTGTGCATCTTTTGGCACAATGCCTTCCAGTGCATCCCGCATCTCCTCGCCCAACTCATAAGGCAATTTTGTGGTCACATCTTTATTGTTCTGTGGAATATAACTCAACAGGGTTTTAATATCCTCAAGGCAATTCAAATCATTCACAGAAGTAATATGTGTAACCCCAGATTTTGTGGAATGGGTGCTTGCACCGCCCAATTCTTCTGAAGTTACTTCTTCATTTGTCACGGTCTTCACCACATTTGGGCCGGTCACGAACATATAGCTGGTTTCCTGAACCATGAGTGTGAAATCTGTGATGGCCGGCGAATAAACAGCCCCGCCTGCACAAGGCCCCATAATGGCCGAGATTTGTGGGATCACCCCGGAAGCCTGCACATTACGGTAGAAAATATCTGCATATCCTCCCAACGACCGCACTCCTTCCTGGATCCTGGCCCCTCCAGAATCGTTGAGGCCAATTATGGGCGCCCCTACTTTCATGGCATGATCCATCACCTTGCAGATCTTCTCGGCATGGGTTTCAGACAAAGAACCTCCAAAAACGGTAAAATCCTGTGCGAATATATAAATCAACCGGCCATCGATCGTTCCATAACCCGTGACGACCCCATCGCCATAATACAACTGTTTTTCCATCCCGAAATCAGTGGTACGATGGGTGACAAGGATCCCGATTTCTTCAAAAGAGCCTTCATCCAATAAATATTCTACTCGTTCGCGAGCGGTAAGCTTCTTTTTTTCATGCTGTTTGGTGATACGCTTTTCCCCACCGCCTTTCATGGCTTCGGCAAGTTTTTCCTCTAGTTTTCCTTTATTTTCGCTCATGCTTACTTCAATTGGATGTTTAACTTTTTGGCAACCTCAGCAGTCGCTGGTCTTCCAAATACTGTTTTAGCGATATCAAGGCCGCTAATCTGGCTTCCTCTTTCACCTCCTCCTGGAGTTGTTCTGCGGAGTAATATTTTTTTACAAAATGGGTATCAAAATTTCCACTTCGGAAGGCCTCGTGTTCAAAAACAAATTTTCCAAACGTCAGGGTGGTGCTTACCCCCAGAATTTCGTAATTGTCTATAGCCTGTATCATTAACTCAATCGCCTCTTCCCGTGTTTTTCCATAGGTTACCAGCTTTGCCAGCATGGGATCGTAATAAATAGGCACTTCCATGCCTTCTTCAAATCCATCATCCAGCCGAATGCCCTCTCCTACAGGTCCACGATACCTTTCCAGTTTTCCGGTACTAGGCATAAAATCCTCCATAGGATCTTCGGCATAAACACGTAACTCAACCGCATGCCCTTTGATCTTTAAATCTCCCTGGGAAAACTGAAGTCTTTCCCCACGTGCAACTTTTATTTGTTGCTCTACCAGGTCGATTCCTGTGATCATTTCTGTAACGGGATGCTCCACTTGCAGCCGCGTATTCATTTCCAAAAAATAGAAGTTCTTGTGTTCATCCATAAGGAACTCCACCGTGCCAGCTCCAACGTAGTCACAGGCTTTGGCAACCATAATAGCGGCTTCGCCCATTTTTTTGCGCAGGCCTTCATCAAGGACAACTGAAGGTGCCTCTTCCACCACCTTCTGGTGGCGCCTTTGAATACTGCATTCTCTTTCAAATAAATGGAGAATATTTCCGTGTGTATCAGCCAATACCTGGATCTCAATATGTCGCGGGGAAGTAATATATTTTTCAATAAAAACCGAACCGTCCCCAAAAGAAGATTGAGCTTCGCTAATAGCACGCTGCATTTGGTCTTCCAGGTTCTCCTCGTTTTCAACCACTCGCATCCCTTTTCCCCCACCCCCGGCAGCCGCTTTGATCAAGATCGGAAAACCTATTTCTTTGGCAATTTTTTTGGCTTCATTAGGGTCTGTAATCGCATTATCGGTTCCTGGCACTTGCGGGATGTCGTAATTTTTGACGGCTTCTTTGGCAGCAAGCTTGTCCCCCATTATTTTAATGGCTTTTGAACCGGGCCCAATCCAAATGATGCCGTTTTGTTCAACTTTTTCGGCAAAATTGGCATTTTCACTTAAGAATCCATAACCGGGATGAATGCCGTCTACATTGAGGTTTTTGGCGACTTCAATTATTTTGTCTCCCAACAAATAAGACTGATTGGAAGGTGCTTCACCTATTAAAACAGCTTCGTCTGCAAATTTCACATGTGGGGAATTCCTGTCGGCAGTAGAATAAACAGCAACCGTTTTGATGCCCATTTTCTGGACGGTTTTCATAATCCGCAATGCGATTTCCCCACGATTGGCAACTAAAATTTTCTTCATTTGCTTTTGATATTTCTTCCGGAATTTTCGCTCCTTGTATTTTTACTTCAACTCAAATTGCAAATTCTTTCACTCCATCTCGATCAACAACTGATTCTTATCAACCTTCGCCCCTTTTTCCACAGCCACTGTCTTTACAACTCCGTCCCTGGGTGCGCTAAGCGTATTTTCCATTTTCATTGCTTCCAATACTAATAAATAATCCCCTTTTTTTACTTCCTGCCCTTCTTTTACCTGCACTTTGAGGATTAATCCTGGCATAGGTGCTTTAATGTCGTTCACGACACTGGCCTCTGCAAGGCTCAATCCCATGTCTTCAATCAATAAATCCAGTTCATTGGATATTTTAACCTCATAGAGATTCGAATTTATTTTTACCGAATATTTTCTCTCCAGAAAGTTGGATTTTTTTATTTCGCCTTTAAAAGAAATATTTTCTCTTAGGACATGAAAGGAAGAGGAGGATAGCTTCTGAACATCCAGGGAAGCGATTTCTTCCTTTGAAAATTCGAACGACATCCCATCATTTACAGCAACTTTGAATTTTGTTTCCATAAGATCTTTTTCAGGCTTTATGGTAAATATAACAAATAATCAGCCTTTTCTAACCATAAAAAAAGGAGGTTGCCCAATTAATTGGACAACCTCCTATGAATTCGCAAAATTTGGACTTACTTCGGTCAGTAGGATTTTACAAACTTTTGACGAAGTCACTAAACCTAATTAAACTTCTCAATATCTTCACCTAAGTCAAAAACTTTTGTACTCCTAAATTTACTTTCAAGGATACTTGCTCCGGCAGCAGAACGATAGCCTCCGGCACAATGTACCACAATAGGCTTGTTTGAAGGAATTTCCCCAGCCCTATCGCGCAATTCGTGCAGCGGGATCTCAATTGCATTCTGAAAAATTTTCCCTTCCGTCAATTCATTTTCATTTCGGATATCTACAATGGTATAATTTTCCTGGTGCTTTTTAAAATCCTTAAAGTTCAGTTCATCAGGTTTTGCTGAGACAGTCTTTGATAAAGTCACCACACCTTTTAGCTGTTTTTCGTATCCAATCTTGGCGGTTCTCTCCAGGATCGTAGAAACCTCATCCACACCTGCAACGACCAAATAAAAATCTTCTTTAGGTTTAATAATGGCTCCGAGCCAGGTTTCGTAACTATCATCATCATTCCGGGCCATAATGTTAATGCTATTTGGCAAATGGCCACTTTTGTAGGATTCGCCATCTCTCGCGTCCACTACTTTGGATTCTGTCAGGATTTTTTCCACCGATACATTCAAGTTTACTTCTGATTTGGTCTTTTGCACATTCTCAGCACCAGACTTGTTAACATCCACATTAAAACCAAAATAAGAAGGTATAAAAGGCTGATCTTTTAAGATCGTATCGACGAACTCTTCTTCAGTTTGCTTCTGAAAAGCCCAGTTGTGTTTCCGCTCGTTCTTCAAGGTACTTGAAGAGCCAGAACCCAGGTTTTTTCCGCAGAGGGAGCCGGCGCCATGAGCAGGATATACCAGCGAATTATCGGGCAAATCATTGAACTTCTGCTGCATGGTTTGGTACATTTGCTTTGCCAGTTCCACCCGTTTTGCTTTCATGTTGCCCACTTTCTCACGAAGATCGGGCCTACCCACATCTCCGACAAAAAGGGTGTCCCCGGTAAAAAGTGCCGTTTTCTTCTTGTCTTCAGCCACGATTGTAATACTATCTGGAGAATGGCCGGGGGTATTAAGTGCCTTAAAGCTGATCTTCCCCATTTCAAGGCTGTCCCCATCATCAAATCCCTGATGATCATAATCTGCACCTAATAATTTACTCACATAGATCGTAGCGCCAGTTTGTGCATGGATTTGCGCATGACTGCTCACAAAATCGGCATGTGGGTGTGTTTCAAAAACTGCAACAATTTTCGCCTGCTGCTCTTCGGCATATTTGTAATATTGATATGGGTTCCTGCCAGGATCCACAAGTGCCATTTTACCATCACTCACAATGGCATACGAGTAATGAGCCAACGGGCTATCTTTAAATTGTTTGATTTTCATGGGTTCAGTTTTAATTTATCTTAAAATTTAAAGGAAAAGACGATATTATTTTTGGAAATTTCTATTTCTTCTGAAGAAAACAGCTAAAAAAATACAGCGTCCTGTCCCTATTTTAATTCTGGAAGCAAAAGTATTATATCCTTCTACTGAAAACAGTAACCAGGGTTACAAAAAGAAAAACCTGATAAAGAACAAGACACTATTCAAATTCCACACAGTTGGAAGATGGCACATATACTCCGGCTGCCTGCTGATAGACCAAACTTGCACCCAAATGACCGGTATACATAAGTGTACCGGTGCCGCCACCCAAAAGCAATATTCCGACCAGGATAAAAAGCCTGTTCCTGAAAATTGGGAGGCTTGTGAATTTTAACAGATCTACCACAAGCCCCGCCGAGAAAAGCCAGGCACTTATCCAGGCAAAGTTTTCATGTTCTTTAAGTACAGTGGGGTCACACAGTTGCCGTGACACAATCCCGTCGGCCAGGTCTCCAGTGTAGATGGCAATCCAAATTCCTAAAACCCCCAACCCCAATAAGATGCTACCACCCTGCTCCCAAACCTCCTTTTGGTACCGCACGGCAATTAATTTGAACAGGAAAGCCACCACCAGAAGGGCAATTGGAAAATGAACGGACAGGGGATGAAAAACCTCTGTCCGCCAAAAATCGGGGATTTGTTCCATTTTTATTCCAATACTTTGACCGAAATAGGATCAAGGCGTTTGCCTTCTCTCTTTACTTCCACTTCCACCCGCATTCCTTCTTGCAAAACAGAAAAATCTACCTCATTCCCATTTTGTGTTAATTCGGTTTGATCGGTAAAGTACAATTCCAGGGTTTGGTTGTCTTCTGTTTCAACGTAAATCTCGGTTTTGGAAGATTCTACCTCCTGAATAGTCCCCAGGTAAGTCCCAGATTCCACTACGTCTGTACTTTCGCCACAGGCAAAAAACAAGAAAGTTACAGCGATGATAACGGTATTCACAATTTTAGTTTTCATTTAATTTTTGGTTTAATTGATTATCATAAGTTTATCCTGAACCCTTTTTGGGAACAGGAACCTCTAATTTACCTAAAACCGTTTGGCTGTCAAACATTTTATACCATTTTTGGCCTTTTTGGAAGGTATAGTAGTAAGATCTTCAGGTACCGGACAGTTTTTCGACTTACTGTAAATTCTTTTCCTTTTTAAAACTGCAAAAAGTGAAATTCTGAACTTTACCCAAAGGGGTTTTATGGTCAAAGTTCCTACAATTTATGGTAGTAAAACCTTCAGCAAACAATTGCTGCATTTCCATAACTGAGTACTGCTTTATTTCCAGCCCACTACATTTTGAAGGCCCGGTTTCAGAAAAAGCCCCTAAAATCACAAAACCCCCAGGTTTCACCGCCTGTTTTAGATTGCTCAGGTAATTTTCCACTTGCCCGGCAGAAGTTAGAAAGTGAAAAGTGGCCCGGTCATGCCACAAATCGTATTGTTTTTGATGTTTGAAATTTGAAGCATCTGCCACAATCCATTCGATTTCTTTTGCCCGCTCCCCCAGCCTTTCCTTAGCACGTGCCACGGCTTTTTCTGAAATATCCAGGACAGTGAGATTGGTGTACCCACGCGCCAGAAGGAATTCCACCAGGATACAATCCCCCGCACCAATATCAATAATGGCAGCGTCTTTTTCCAACCCACTTTCTATAATGAAAGTTAGGGAAGTTTCGGGCATTGGTTCGTACCAACTGGTCTCGGTACAGGGTTTTTCCCCGTACACCTTGTCCCAGTGTTCTTTATTATTTTCCATAAACCTCTATTTTTTAGCTTCAAATTCCCACCAATTCTTTTGCTTCCATTTTTTGTTCAGATAAAAAGCTTCCCCAATTTGTGGCGCCACAAATCTCCTGTTTTCCCTTTCGGCCGCAGCAACAAATCTTTTAACAGGCTCATTCCAGGGGTGGGTAGAAAGCACGAATTTCCCCCAATGTACGGGAATTGTGATTTCTGCATTAAGATCATTGGCTGCCATTATAGTTTGTTCGGGAAACATATGAATCTGCGGCCAGTATTTCCCATATTGCCCACATTCCAAAAAGGCAAGATCAAAGCCGCCGAATTTTTTACCAATCTCTTTGAAGCTCCCGTCATATCCCGAATCTGAACCAATAAATATCCTGGTGTCATTAATCTCGAGCACAAAAGAAGACCATAAAGTTTTTGCCCTTTGGAGGCCTCTCCCGGAGAAATGCCTGCTGGGGGTAGACGTTATTTTCACGTTTTCGGAAACCTCGTGTTCCTGCCACCAATCCAATTCGTTTATTTTTTCAGGATCCACCCCCCAATATTCCAAATGCGCGCCCACTCCCAGGGCCGCCACTATTTTATCAACCTTGGGATGAAGTTTTTGGATGCTGGGAAAATCCAGGTGGTCATAATGGTCGTGTGTAAGAATGAGTAGATCTATCGTCGGAAGATCTTCAGCATCATAAGTATCTGAACCCGGGAAAGCTTTTCCGAAGAAATTCACAGGTGAAGCATTCCCACTAAAAACAGGATCCACCAAAATGTTAAAACCCTTTACATGAATCAAATAAGAAGAATGTCCAAACCATACCACCACCGGTTTTTCCGAAAACAGCGCTTTCACATCGGTCTTTATATGCGGAATTTCTTCTGAAGGTCTTACAGAACCTGGTCTGGAAAGCATCTTTTTTATAATCTTAAAGATCGAAACATCTCCAGGATTCACAGAAGTGGGTTCTATATTTTTAAATTTTCCATCCCGAAAATTGAGTGAATTTTCTATTCGTTCCAAGCGCTCGCCCGCCGGTTTTTTTCCAAAAACTTTCCAACTCATGTTTACTTTCTAATCTAAGATTTTCCTTTAATAAATTTAGGGAAAAATCTGCCTGTTTGTCGCTTGTAAAAAGAATATTCCGGGAAGGTTTCCTCTAGCTTTTTCTCTTCATACTGGCTTTTGGCAAAGAAAACCAACCACAGTAAAACAGCGATAATTAATTTATACCCCGACTCCATCCAAAAACCAACCCCAAACAAAAGAAATAGCAAACCAGAATAAATGGGATGGCGGGCGAAGGCAAAAACGCCAGACGTAATCAACTTTGCACCAGGTCTTGGACTGGGAAAAGGAGACAGGTTTGTATTCAATTGTAAAACCGCAACAACTATTAATGCCAGTCCAAGTACGGCTCCAAAAAGGGCAATCCAGCGCAGGTTTTCGGGAATAAAAATTTGCAGCCTGCTAATTTCAAAAAGATATGCTACAAAGACTATAAATTGCAGTAGTACAAACCCTTTCTCTTTTCTGGAAACCTGCATTTTGATTTTTTATGTTTAAAATATCTCTTTCCAGAAAATATAAATTCCCATGAGGAGCACAAACCAGCCGAATCCTTTTTTCAACTTTTCACCATCAATAAACCGGTTGAGATAAATACCGAGAAATATTCCGCCAACCGAAATTACAGTAAATATCAGCAAAAAAGGCCAGTTTATGTCCAAATTTTGAACATCGCCGATAAACCCAATCAGGGATTTTATAGCTATAATGACCAGGGAAGTGGCCACCGCCCTTTTCATGGGCAGCTTCACGAACAATACCAGTGCCGGAATTATCAAAAACCCGCCCCCGGCGCCCACAATTCCGGTTAGCACGCCTACTACCAATCCTTCAATGATTATTAAGGGATAATTATATTGAACTTTTCCATCTGTGACAGGTTTTTCTGAAGGTTCCAGGATCATAGAAATAGAAGCCAAAACCATGATAAAAGCAAAAAACAGCATGATCCCCACATTTTTTGTAATCACCACATCACCAATGGTTACAAGATACTCTGGAATTGCAGGAAGCAAAAATTTTCTCGTGGCATACACGGCAATAAAAGCAGGAATGGAAAAAATCACCGCGGTGCGATAGTCAATCCGCTTTTTTTGCATATTTCGAAAGGATCCAAATAAAGAGGTGGAACCCACCACAAAAAGTGAATATGCCGTGGCCGTCACAGGATTTATGGAAAGAAGGTACACCAATACCGGAACAGTGAGGATTGAACCCCCGCCACCAATCAAGCCCAGAATGATCCCGATTATGAGGGCGCCTAAGTATCCAAGCAAGTCAACGAATCCCATAATTGTAAATTTTTAAGGGGCAAAACTAACCTATTGAAGGTAAAGCATTAGTAACATTGGTCACAGTGGCGGCAGTTACAGGTGGAGCACTTTAATATTGTTCCGCTGCAACTTGATTTTTCCCTCCAATTCCAGCTTTTTTAAGAGCCGGGAAATCACAACCCGCGAAGTGTGCAAATCGTAGGCAATTTCCTGGTGGGTCACCTGGAGGACATCATCGCCATTGATCTTCGCCTTGTCCTGTAAATATTTCATTAGCCGTTGATCCAGGTTCATAAAAGCAATACTGTCAATTGTATCAAGCATTTCTGAAAGCCGGTTATGATAGCTTTCAAAAACAAAGTTTCGCCAGCTCTTGTATTTCGAAGTCCACTCCTCCATTTTTGCAATAGGAACCATTACAAATAAGGTATCTTTTTCGGCAACAGCCCTAATCTCGCTCCGCGTTTGCCCAAGGCAGCAGGAAAGCGTCATAGCGCAGGTATCGCCGTGTTCCAGAAAATACAACAAAAGTTCATCCCCATCTTTGTCTTGCCGCAAGATCTTAATGGCTCCTTCCAGCAATAGCGGCATACTTTTTACATAATCCCCAATCTCTATAATTTTTTCACCTGCTTTGGCTTGACCTAATTCGCCATTCTTAAGGATTTCCTGTAGAAGATCTTCTTCGAAAATATAATGATAAGCTTTTTTTAGTTTTTTTTCAAACATGGAAGTGCAGGTTTTAATTGAGTAAATTTAATATTAATTATTCAAATAAGGGGTTGGCGAAAGGGTTTGAAATCTATTGCTTTTGACTGAAAACCTTCAGCTTTATTAAATTGATTGTCCGGAAAGCTGTTTTTGATCAAAAAAGCCGATAAAAAGCAGATTTCGTAATTATTAGGGGCTTTTTGGAACGAAAATTGACTTTTTCCGAAGTAAGGGAGCTTAGCTTTTAGAAAAGTTCCCTGAATTTCTTAAATTTAAAGAATCCATAAAACAACATCATGAGCAGCAAAATAAAAACTTTTTTATTATTCACAGGACAGAACCATGGCAGGGCCGAAGAAGCGGTAAAATTCTATATAGATCTTTTTGAGGATTCCGAAATAGGGGCCATTGAACATTATGCCGCCGATGGACCTGAACCAGAAGGAACTGTCAAACAAGCACATTTCTCTCTTAACGGACAAAATTTTGTGGCCAAAGACAGCCATTTAAAACACAATTTCGATTTTACCCCTGCAATTTCATTTTATATAGAATCCAATGTCGAAGAAGACATTGAAATAGCCTTCCGCCGGTTGGCCAAAGACGGGGTGGTATTCATGCCCCTCGAGAAATACCCATTTAGCCCAAAATTTGGGTGGGTGCAGGACAAATTTGGGATATCCTGGCAATTGACCCTGATATAGAAATGCCAGTAAAACAAAAGACCCTGAAATTTTCACAAATTTTCAAGGCCTTCTTATGTTAAAGCCAAAAAAGAAATTTTTCCTTCTAAGCCGTTTCCAACTTCTGTTTCAACTTCTGGATTTCAGCTTGTGATTTTGACAAGCCGTTTTCAAAAGCTGTTTTGTTCCTAATATATCCTTCTTTCACGAGGTCTTTATAGTGGTCAACGCCATTCAGCAGGTTGTTGCAAAAACCTTTCCAGCCTTTCAGATCCCTTGGCCCTGGTTTTAACGAGTTTTCTATTTCCTTCTGGAGATAATCCACATATAATTGCAGCTCTTTCAGGAACATGTGCGCCCGGTTAGGATTTTGCGGCAGTGCCTCCCTGCCATAAATATGACTGCACATTTCCTCCAGCCCGGCCACTTTAGAAAAATTAACAATATTGGGTCCCGGACAAATGGTTACCGCGTCCAGTTTTTTCACAATGGGCACTTCATAATTGATCCCGGCAGAATTGCTCAAGCCAATGCACAAACATTCCTTGCTGAGCACCTCTTCCTCCTGCTGGATTCGCTCTGCTTCAGAAAGTTCGGTCGATGCAATTTGCTCCAGTTTTAGCTTTTGATATTTCCGGGAAGCCGTACAAATTGGTTCTTTAGTAAATTCGGTGTTGGAAACCAGGTATTTTTCTGTACATGGGCTCCCAGGTTTCCCCTTATTTATGCGATGCAGTTTTTCCTTGTGCGAAGTAGTGTCTTTTAAATAATTAAACGGTACGCCCAGCGGGGAAGCTTTGCTTAAAACCACATCGTTTTCTTTGCTTTTTCTTAGCAGCTCAAGCGTTTTCTCATCCACTGTCGTAGCTTCGGGACAGAGCAAAAACGGCGTTCCCCAACCAGTTCCTGTAACAGCATAATATTTTGTCAAGAGATCTTGTTCCTCTGCGGTGCCAATTCCTCCCTGAACAGTAACATTCACTGGGTGCGGCTTTTCAAATCCCGCCTGCCCTTTCGCCTGAATTGCCGGATTGTAAAGGCTGAACAATTCATTGGCAAGTTCTTCTTTTTTCTTCCTGAATTCCTCCAAAATAGGTCCCAACAACAAGCCCTGAGTCGCGAAAGCATGACCGCCACAATTAAGTCCCGATTCAATTCTGAATTCACTCACCCAAATGCCCTTTTTGGCAAGGTATTTTCCCTGAATCAAAGCCGAACGATAGTCACTCACCTTTATCACCACGCGTTTTTTAAAGCTACCCCAGGCAGAAGCATCAAATTCTCTAAAATTCTCGAGATAATTGTATAGTCTCGGGTTCATTCCGGCGGAAAAAATCACAGCAGAATTTTCAAGATCACTTTCAGCATAGGCTTTTAAAGCGCCCAATGCATCCGATCCATCAGGAAGTATTTCCCCCTGCCCGTTTTTGTTGTCTTTGTCGACTTTCGTCATGATATTTACTTCGATCGCACCCGGTTGTACCTGGTTTCGAAGTATCTGTTCAAGTTCCGCTTTTTCCTGGCCTTGCGCGGTTTGCAAAAAGCGGTGGTACTTTTCCTTAAGGCCGCTTTCCTCGGGCAACATTTCAAAATATTTTACAATTTCAGAACCGGTTTCAAAAGCAGAATTCCGCAGATCTTCAAGCTTTGAATGTACATTTCGGTTTACCAGATTGAGATAATCAGTAATTCTACGAACCCTGTAATTTTCTTCGTGTTTCTCAATTGGCACATACACCTCATTGTTTTTCTGGTAATAGTACTTCCGCATCATCTCGATTAAATTGTCTTCAATGATCGAAATGGCCGAATTTATTCCGTAGGAAGCCACTTTAATCGGAGTGTCTATAGTAAAGGCAAGTCCCATTACCGGAATGTGAAAAGTATGTGGGGATAATGTTTGCATAGTTCAAATTTTTTAGGCAAGCTTCAAAGATGGAAAACCTATAAAGACTGAAATATGACGCAGGTCATAAAAATAACCTTTCATGGACTATGTTGTCCTCAAATCATATGATTTTTAAACCAACAATTTCCAGATTTAATACAACACTCTAAACCGAATTGTGTCCTGAATCTCTTTCATTCCTTCGATCACTTCCTCGTCGTACACTTTGTCAATATCGGTGATAACATATCCCACCTCCTCATTCGTCTTTAAGTATTGGCCTACGATATTGCAGTTATGTTCGGAAAGAACGTTGTTGATATGGGCTATAATTCCAGGCTTATTGTGGTGAATGTGGATCAACCGGTGCGCATTCTCGAGGATTGGCAGCTGAAGGTTAGGGAAATTCACACTATTGGTCGTGCTACCGGTATTAATATATTCAATGATCTTTCCTGGTACAAAATTCCCTATGTTTACCTGTGCCTCCTGGGTGCTTCCGCCAATATGCGGGGTCATGATAAGATTTGGCAAACCGCGAAGTTCAGATTCAAAGGAATCTTCGTTGGTTTTAGGTTCCTTCGGAAAGACATCCACTCCCGCACCTTTTACCTTTCCAGATTCTATATATTTCCGAAGTGCGGGGATATCGACCACATGGCCACGGCTTAGGTTCAAAAAAATCACCCCATCTTTCATGAGTTTAAATTCTTTGTCCCCGATAAAATCCTGGTTTTCCTTTCTGCCATCCACGTGAAGGCTTATGATATCTGCTGTTTTAAGCAGCTCCTCCAGGCTTTTGCATTTGGTAGCATTTCCCAGGGCGAGTTTTTCCATCAAATCGTAGTAATAAACATCGAATCCAATAGCTTCGGCCACTACCGAAAGTTGTGCCCCAATATTTCCATAGCCAATGATTCCCAGCTTTTTCCCCCGGATCTCATAGCTGCCATTGGCAGATTTGTTCCAGATACCCTGGTGCATTTCTATAATTCTATCGGGCAGCCCACGCATAAGCAGGATGATCTCCCCAATTGCCAATTCAACTACCGACCTGGTATTGCTGAAAGGTGCGTTAAAAACTGCAATCCCTTTCCTCAAACATTCGTCAAGATCGATTTGATTAGTGCCAATGCAAAACGCTCCCACGCCAATCAATCGATTAGCATTCTTCAATACCTTTTTTGTCAGCTGTGTTTTGGAGCGGATCCCCAGCACCGAAACATCTTTGATCTTTTCGGCCAATTCATCTTCATCTAAAGCCCCGGCGTGAATGGAGACGTTATAGCCCTCATTTCTCATGATTTTCACCGCATCTTCATGCACATTTTCCAGAAGCAAAATTTTGATGCGGTTTTTTGGATAAGAAATCGCTTTGTTCATTTTGTGTACATATAAAAATTCGTCAAGACTCGGAGTAATGTGATCCGCATTTTGAAGCACGTTATTGCGCTCCACATTCTCAGTAAAAGCATAAAATTTATTGGCAAGTCCGGCGGCTTTTATTTCATAATCTGTATAGCCATCCCCAATTACGTACACATCGCCCTGCAGGTCCAGCCGTTTCAGCATTTCCACTTTTCCGTTGTTGGAAGAAAGAACGTTTTCTTTGTCAAAACCGGTTATTTTTCCGTTTTCATCATATACAAAGGTATTGGCAAAAACATTTTCTTCTTTGATCCCAAATTCTTCCACGATTGGAACAATAAACTCCTTAAAACCATTTGAGATAATATATATATTTTCGTGGTTCTCATTGAAAAATTCCCTGTTTCGAACAAAGGATATGGAAACCTTCTTTTTTAGTTTTTCCACGAGTTCGGGCAAATGTCCTTCCTTTGCATTTAGCAACTCCAGGCGTTGAATGAGGGAATCCCGAAAAGATAGATCTCCGGCCATGCCACTATTGGTAAGATCTCCCAATTTTTTCAAGCGCTCCTCCCTTTCATCATGGCCTGCAAGCGTTATTTCCCCCAACACATCCAGGGCCTCGACCTGCGTAAAAGTGCTATCAAAATCAATTATAAAATTCCTGTTGGTTTTCATGCTGAATGCTTTGAAATAAACCCAAAACTAAGCTTTTTGAAGAATACAAAGGATTTTTATCCCGAAAGAAAATAAGAATTACGGGATCCTGAATTTCACCTGTCAAAAATTCTGAAATCCTGAATAAGGAATTCCGAAAAGAGCATAAAATTCTGAAATTTATTCCTGAAACGTCTTTTTTGAAAGGTTTGCAGCAAGAAATTTGTAAGATCATATTTCCACAGCGGCAACATATAACAGAAATAATTGCTAAAATTGTAACGAATAAATGTTTTGTGTTACTTATTCAAAATAACCCCAACGCGATGATCCAAAAAATAAAATTCCTGCCACTCCTTTTATTATTAACTATTGGTTTTTCCAGCTGCGAATTCATGGTTAGCCGAAAAACTACCGATAGCCACGATACCGTCCCCCCAGAGTTCAGGACCAGCAGGACACAATTCCAAACCGATATTGCCAGCATCACTTCTTCTGAAGAAGTTAACATAAGTACTGCTTTTACTCAAACTTCTGGAGAGCCCGGCACCCACTCTTTAACAATTACAATCTTGAATCCTACTTCTTTTCCAGATGCAGTTTCGTTTTTGGATCAATCGGAAGAAATCAAAGAAGAAACCCTGGCTTCAGTAAAAAATATTGGGAAATATCAAAAAATCTACATTGATTATGAGCAAAAAAGTAGCGAAGACGGAATTGAAAAAACAAGATCCTTCAAGAAAGAAATCCAGCTTTAGTACAACTTACCTCACCAAAACCAAAATAATCGGAATTGCCCTGTTGCTGCTTGGGATAATCTTTTACCACGTCCTGCCCACCAGCTATGGATTTATTGGCGGGGCTTTAAGTGGTGCAGGCCTGGGCGTGTTCTTTTTCTTTGGGAAACCAAAAAAGTAATCTGAAATTCTTCCTGAAAAAGCCATTTTTGGAAGGTATTTTAGCAAAAAAAATTTTGGTGTTTCAATGCTATTATTTCCTTCAATCTCCTTCAGAAATAGCATTTTTGAAGAACATTCTGCAGTTTTATATATTTCTTAAGCATTCCTATCAGTAGAAAAAGCAGTGGTTTACCTATATTCGAATAAACGACTAAATAAGTTCGTTAAGCCCGGCATTTTCTGAGCTCAACAGGAATCGATCAACTATGACAAAAATTAAAGAAATCTCCACCCAGGAATTGGTGGAACAAATTAAAAAAGGAGCAAAAATTATTGATGTGCGTTCTGTGAATGCCTACAACGGCTGGAAATTGCACAATGAAGAAAGGGGCGGACATATAAAAGGCGCGAAATCCCTGCCCGTAAAATGGACTTCGTATATGGACTGGATCGAAACCGTTAGGCATAAGGAAATTGTGCCACAGGACGAATTGGTGGTTTACGGCTATACTCCTGAAGAAAGTGAAAAAGTGGCCAACCAATTCCTGAAAGCCGGTTATGAGAAAATATCAGTCTATAATGCCTTTTTAGAGGAGTGGGCGCCCAAAACTTCGTTGCCAATGGAAAAACTGGCCAATTATCGTCAATTGGTTTCAGCTGAATGGGTCAAAAAGTTGATCTCCGGGGAGAAACCTGCCGAATATAACAATGACAAGTTTGTGCTGGTGCATTCCCATTATCGCAACCGCGATGCTTATTTGAGCGGGCATATTCCTGGTGCCATCGACATGGACACAAACGCCCTGGAATCCCCCGAAACCTGGAATCGCCGCACCCCTGCAGAATTAAAAAAGGCTTTGGAAGAACACGGAATCACAGCTGATACGACCGTGGTTCTATACGGAAAATTCATGTTCCCCGACAATAATGACGAATTTCCCGGAAGTGCCGCCGGGGATATTGGCGCCATCCGGAATGCTTTTATAATGATGTATGCGGGCGTTAAGGACGTGCGGGTACTAAACGGCGGATTTCAATCCTGGGAAGATGCAGGATATGAAGTGAGCACAGAAGATGTCCCGAAAAAGCCGGTCGCTGAATTTGGCGCAGAGATCCCGGCCAAACCCGAGCTGGCCGTGGATATCCCCGAGGCCAAACAAATGTTGGCCGCACAGGATGCCGAACTGGTGAGTGTGCGCAGTTACCGCGAACATATTGGGGAAGTGAGTGGGTACAACTATATCGAGGCCAAAGGACGCATTCCCGGAGCTATTTTTGCCGATTGCGGCAGCGATGCCTACCACATGGAAAATTATAGGAATGTGGACCACACCACCCGCGAGTTCCATGAGGTGGAAGAAATCTGGAAGAAAAATGGCATCACGCCAGATAAGCACCTCGCCTTTTATTGCGGAACCGGCTGGCGCGGAAGTGAAGCCTGGTTTAACGCCTGGTTAATGGGCTGGCCTAAAGTTTCGGTATTTGACGGCGGCTGGTTCGAATGGAGCAACGACCCCAAAAACCCATATGAAACAGGAGTCCCAAACACCGAAAAAACAGTTGATAGTTAAATTATAAAGGATTTACTTTCCTTCCAAAAAGGGTAAAAACCGGAAACTTTTTTTGATCAGTCCAATCTTCCAAAACAAAGTATTGGAAGAAGTCCCGTTTGCTCCAATCTCACAATTCCAGGACGACTACCTTAAAATTAATATCCACAAATTTCAAAGTCGCAACGAATTGCTAATAACCTCACCTCTAGCCTTTCTAAAAACGATTCCCTGATATTTGTCATGGTTTACTTTCCTGATACTGCGTAATTTTCTTCAAAAGAACGGAGTCTCAACCTTCAAAAAAGTAGATCATGCGGATAATCTTTGCCATTGTTTTACTGGCCCATGCCCTCTTCCATTTAATGGGTGTTGCAAAAGCCTTTAAACCCGTACAATTACCCGAATTCTCACAAAACATATCGAAGCCGGTGGGGATCCTCTGGCTACTTTGCAGTTTACTGTTATTCACGTCTTTTCTGCTTTTTGTGGCAAAAAACGGCTCCTGGTCCTCCTTCGCCCTTGGAGGCCTCCTGCTTTCACAACTCGTTATTGGCTTGAGTTGGGGCGACGCCAAATATGGGACAATAATCAATTTGATTCTTTTGGCTGCAACCCTATCAGATCTTGGAAATTCCCGTTTTATCAATAAAACTGAAAAGGAAACAAAAGCAGTGCTGGAAAAGGTGGAGCGGAGTCCGCATTTATCTGAAGCAAACGATTTTCACTCGCTTCCTCCTATTGTTCAGAAATGGATGGCCACTTCCGGGGCATCCAAAAAAGGCAATTTGGCCTCGGCTTCTTTGGAACAATCGGGGAAACTGCGCACCAAGCCCAATGGGAAATGGATGCCATTCACAGCGCAGCAACATACGAACCTAAAAAATCCCTCTTTTATCTGGACAACCCGGGTCAAGCCCTTTCCCCCACTCTTTCTTAGCGGCAGGGACAAATTCGTAGATGGAAAAGGGGAAATGCTAATAAAATTCCTGTCCCTTTTCAAGGTGGTTCATGAAAAAGGGAATGATAAAATCGATTCAGGAAGCATGTTGCGTTTTCTGGGGGAAATTTGCTGGTTCCCAACCGCAGCAACGGAAAAATATATTAATTGGCAAGAAGTGGATGCCACTTCGGCTGAAGCATTTTTAAAAATAGACGAAAAACAGGTTTCGGGGATTTTCCGTTTTTCTGAAGATGGGAAAATCAAATCATTCGAAGCCTGGCGCTATCGCGGAAGTAGCCCCGATGCTAAAAAAGAAAAATGGGTGATTGATGTTGTGGGTTATAAAAGCTTTGAAGGGATGGAAATCCCGGCCGTGTGCAAAGTTACCTGGAAGTCCCCCAATGGCGATTTTGAATGGTTACACCTGGAAATAGACCAGCTGGAGTATCATTCGCTTCCCGTAGCTTCCCCAAAAATAG
>JAGXIM010000100.1 GCA_024635665.1 Salinimicrobium sp.
GAAAATCCTTCAACCGAAGAGATTATTCAGAAAATGACCAGGGTTCCGGTAATTGGAAGGATAAGGGAAGAAACGGCTTTTTCGAAGGAAATTATTAGAAACTACGCTGAAGAATTCAGGAGTAGATTGAAAAGTTAAAGGATATAAAAAGAATGCAGGAGCCGGAAAAACCCAGGAGAAAACATCAAAGCCTTTCGCAACGCGATCAAAAGCATCTATGGCATCCGTTAACGCAACACAAGCTTGCGGGGGAAATGCTGGCAGTCGTCAGGGCAAAAGCTGCGTTGCTGTTCGACGAAGATGGAAAGTCCTACATTGATGGGATTTCCAGTTGGTATACTTGTATTTATGGGCACTGCAACGAAAAAATAACCGAAAAGGTGGCAGCCCAAATGCAGCAGCTCGACCAGATCGTCTTCAGCGGATTCACTCACGAACCTGCGATCAGACTTTCCGAAGCCTTGATGGAGATCCTGCCAAAAAACCAGGACAAGCTCTTTTTTAGCGACAACGGTTCCACGGCGACCGAAATTGGGATTAAAATGGCGCTGCAGTACCACCACAACCTGGGAAATGACCGCAATGTGATGCTGGCGTTTGAAGAAGGTTTCCACGGTGACACTTTCGGGGCCATGTCGGTTTCTGGATTGTCTGTCTATAATGGTGCTTTTGAGGATCATTTTATCAGGGTCGAACGAATTCCCGTTCCCAATGGGGATAACAATGAAGAAGTGCTTCAAAAACTTCAGGAATTGATCCAAACCCACAAAATCGCCGGATTTATTTATGAGCCGCTGGTGCAGGGTGCCGCAGCGATGAAAATGCATGATGCCCAGGGATTAAATGAGATCTTGAAGCTTTGTAGGGAAAACGAGATTATTACTGTGGCCGATGAGGTGATGACCGGATTTGGGAAAACAGGAAAAAATTTCGCTTCAGAATATCTAGAGGAGCAACCAGACATTATTTGTATGTCAAAAGCCCTCACGGCAGGGCTGTTGCCAATGGCCGTGACTTCCTGTAGCAGGAAAATTTACGATGCTTTTTATTCCGATGAAATCTCAAAAGGCCTGTTTCATGGGCATACTTATACCGCGAATCCGTTGGCGTGTACGGCGGCTTTGGCGGGGATAGCGCTTCTTACGTCGAATGAAATTCAGCAGGATATTGCCCGGGTTATGAAAGCGCATCAGGAATTTGGAAAGAAGATCAGGCAGCATCCAAAAGTGAAGAATCTAAGACAACTAGGGGTAATATTGGCTTTTGAACTCGATGTGCAGATGGAACGCTACGGCGATTTACGAAACCAGCTCTTTCAGCATTTTATGGACAGCGGTGTGTTCCTCAGGCCGTTGGGGAACACCATTTATGTGTTGCCACCTTATGTTATTACCGACGGCCAGCTGACGGAAATTTATAATAGCATCGAAAAAGCGCTCGAAAATTTTTAAGATTAGTCTGTTATTTTTATGAAGAAACGAATGTCTGTTTCTGTATATTAGGAAAAAAATTGAAGGCTATGATGCATCCTGATACAGAGGTTCGCTTTATAAGTGAAGAAATAGGCTATGGCGTGGTTGCAAAAAAGTTGATCCCAAAAGGAACCATCACCTGGGTGCAGGATGAGTTGGATCGGGTACTAAATCCTGCCGGGGTAGCTGGAATGCATCCGGAAACGCAGAAACTAGTCGATAAATATTCTTTCCGTAATAAAGATGGAAACCTGGTCCTTTGTTGGGATTTGGCGAAGTATGTCAACCATAGTTTCAATTCCAACTGCCTTTCTACTGCCTATGATTTTGAACTGGCCATTCGAGACATTCAGCCAGGGGAGCAGCTTACCGATGACTATGGATATTTGAATGTACAAGAACCTTTCAAGGCTCAGGATGAAGGCATGGAACGGGTTACAGTCTATCCCGATGATCTTGAAAACTACCACGAGCAGTGGGATTCCCAGCTTTCTGATGCTTTTCAGGATTTTGAAGAAGTGGAACAACCACTGAAAAAATTTGTATCAAAAGCACTTCTTGAAAAAATCCAGGAAAAATTGCGATCAAACACTGCGATGGATTCCATCCTGAATATATACTACAGGGAAAATAAATGAATTCTGAAGGGGAAAATCACCTTTTAGCTGTTATTTTTGCTGAAAATATTCCTTTTGAAAACCCCTGTTTCCATAACTTCTGTGGCTTCTGTTTCGGCTTTGGGATTAACATCCAAAGAGATCTGGGATCACTACAAAAATGACCAACACTTCATTTTAGAACATGATTTTGACGGAAATAAAGCCTTTGCAGCTTTCCTTCCGAAAGAGTTGCAGCGGAGTGTCCAAAAAATCCGCACTGAAAATGCCATTTTTGAGAGGGTAGATAATTCAGTTTTGTACGCTATGCATGCCGCACGGCAAGCGATGAAATTGGCCGGATGGAAAAAAGGAGATGATGTTGGTATCAACATTGGAAGTTCCCGCGGTGCGACCGCTCTTTTTGAACAGTACCACAAGAATTTTCTTGAAAATGGCAAAGCCGAAACTTTGGCCTCTCCCAGTACAACTTTGGGGAATATTTCCTCGTGGGTGGCGCAGGACCTGCAAAGCCGCGGCCCGGAAATTTCCCATTCGGTCACCTGTTCCACCGGGTTGCATGCAATTTTGAACGGGGTTGCGTGGATCAATTCGGGAATGGCCAAGAAATTCATCGCTGGGGGCAGCGAGGCTGCTTTAACGCCATTTACCATTGCACAAGTGCAGGCGATGAAAATAACTGCCCGTGAAAACCTTGATTATCCCTGCCAGGCTTTAAACTTTCAAAAAAGGCAAAATTCGATGGTCCTCGGGGAAGGTGCCGCGGTAGTTTGTATAGAGCCCGGCGAGGTGCTTGGTGCGGTTGCTATGCTCACCGGAATAGGTTATGCTACGGAAAAATTGAAACATTCGGTCTCTATTTCTGCTAATGGGACAGCTTTTCAGAAATCTATGAAGATGGCAATGGGCGATTTGCCGGCAGCAGAAGTAGATGTGGTCGTGATGCATGCGCCCGGCACTATAAAAGGGGATTCATCTGAAGTCAATGCGGTTAAAGCCATTTTTGGGAAGAACCTTCCGGCGATGACGACCAACAAATGGAAAATTGGACACACCTATGCTGCTTCGGGGGTGCTGAGCCTGGAACTGGCGATTTTGATGTTACAGTATCAGGAATTTGTACCGGTGCCATTTGTTTCCGAAAATAAACAGCCAACGCGCTTGAAGAATATTATGGTCAACGCTGTAGGTTTTGGCGGAAATGCGGTTTCGGTGCTAATAAGCCTTCCGAAGTAAGCGAAGAAAAACTTTTTTATTCAGCCCTTCTAAACACAGGGTTTTTCATTAATTTTGAATCTAAACCAATTTTATGGAAACTAGACACAACTGGACCAAACAAGAAATTTTAGACATTTACAATAAGCCTTTTATGGAACTGCTTTATGAAGCGGCGACGGTACACAGGCAAAACCACGACCCAAACACGGTCCAGGTTTCTACACTTCTTTCCATAAAAACCGGGGGTTGTAGCGAAGATTGTGGCTATTGTCCGCAAGCTGCGCGTTACCATACAGGGGTTGAGGGAAATGATTTAATGAGTGTGAACCAGGTAAAAGCTGAGGCTTTGAGGGCCAAAGAAGCTGGGAGTTCCAGGGTTTGTATGGGTGCTGCCTGGAGGAATGTGAGGGATGGTGAAGAATTTGAAAATGTGCTGGAAATGGTGAGAACCATCAACAGGCTGGATCTAGAAGTGTGCTGTACGCTGGGAATGATTACTGAAAACCAGGCGAAACGTTTGGCAGAGGCCGGGTTATATGCTTATAATCACAATTTGGATTCTTCGGAGGAATACTATAAAGAAGTTATTTCCACCCGAGGTTTTGAGGACAGGCTGAAAACCATTGAAAATGTGCGAAAATCCAATGTTACCGTGTGTAGTGGCGGGATTATAGGAATGGGCGAAAGTGAAGAGGATCGCGCCGGAATGTTGGTAGCGCTTTCAACTTTGAACCCGCAACCAGAATCTGTACCAATTAATGCTCTGGTACCAGTAGAGGGTACGCCGTTGGCCGATCAGGAACAAGTGTCAATTTGGGACATGGTTCGAATGATCGCCACCACCCGGATAGTAATGCCCGAAACCCAGGTGCGGCTATCTGCCGGAAGAACAAATATGAGCCGTGAAGGCCAGGCCATGTGCTTTTTTGCCGGGGCGAATTCTATATTCGCCGGGGACAAGCTGTTGACTACCCCAAACCCAGACGTGAACGAGGATATGGAAATGTTTAAAAGTCTGGGATTGAACCCTCAAAAGCCATTTGAGAAAAAGCCACAACGCGAAAGCGTGGATGCGACTGATTCAAAGTACCAGAACCTGGGGGAAAAACCGAAATGGTCGAGACCAGGACACGTGATTGAGCGAAACCTAACCGCCCAACAAAAAAGAAAGCCGCAGGTCTAAAGATTCTCGGTTCTATTGGCAGAAGAAATGAGGACTTGCGCAAAGCAGGGGAATGATGAAAGAAGGAATGCAATTAACAGAAATACCGCGGGAGAAAAAGATCTCCAAAAAGGCCTTTTTGGAGAGGTATGTCAAGCCACAAAAGCCGGTTGTTATTGAGCAGTTAATAGAAGACTGGCCAGCTTATGAAAAGTGGAATCTGGAGTATATAAGAGAGGTGGCGGGGGAGAAAACTGTACCTCTCTTTGACAGCAATGAACCCATATCTTCCAGGTACAAGGTAAATGAGCCGCATCTCTATATGAAGATGGCCAATTATCTTGATCTGCTCAAGAAAGGCCCAACGAGCTACCGGATATTTCTTTACCACCTGCTTCGGGAGGTACCTTCGCTTCAAAAGGACTTCGACTATCCCAAAATTGGACTGCACATCCTGAAGCAGGTTCCCATGCTGTTCTTTGGCGGGGAAAATTCGAAGGTTTTTATGCACTATGACATAGACCTCGCCAATATCCTGCATTTCCATTTCCACGGAAAGAAGCGATGTATCCTGTTCCCACCTTCTGAAACCAAATACCTTTACAAAGTTCCTCATGCCCTTATTACGCGGGAAGATATAGATTTTTTGAAGCCCGATTTTGAGAAATTTCCCGTCTTAAAGAAGGCAAAAGGAATGGTGACAGAGTTGAGCCACGGCGAAACTTTGTATATGCCTGAGGGCTATTGGCATCAAATGACCTATCTCACCCCTGGATTTTCCATGAGCCAGCGTGCAGCACCACGAAACCTCCCAAATCTATCCAGAGCATTGTACAATTTATTTTTTATGCGGTATTTTGACAATGCGATGAGAAAATGGAAAGGTCAAAAATGGATTGACTATAAAAACGAGGAAGCCGTAAAAAAGACACACAAAAAGAACGAGAATTCTTAAAAGTCGTTTCTAGGCCTTCCGTTTTTTGTTTTCGGTGGATTTGAGGAGATCGGCTGTGACTTCAAAGACGAGTCCAGACTCGTAGCCTTTTTGCAGCAGGTGGTCTGCCAGTTTTTTGCGAAGCTTGTATTTATTCGGTTCTTTGAGGGTTTTCAGTTTTTTTTCGGCCAGGGAATATAGGGTTGTTAGATAATCCTGCTCATTTATTTCAGTCATACCCAATTTTATTATTGGGGAAGAAATTCCACGAAACTTTAGCTCTTGACTGATCTTGATCCTGCCCCATTTTTTGATTCGGAATTTTCCCCTCACGAAACTACGGGCAAACCTTTCCTCATTGACGAAATCCTCTTGCATAAGCTGAATAATGATTTGTTCCTTCGCCTCCGGGATCATTCGCATTTCAGAGAGCTTATCTTCCACTTCTTTTTGGGAACGGTCACGATAGGCGCAGTACTGCATTAGCTTTAGCGTGGCTTCTTTGACCGTGTAGGATTTGTAGGTTCTATCTTCCATGAAGAACAAAAATAAGCAACAAAGGTCGTAATAATACAACACCTTATCAGGTTCCGTCGATATCGCCGGCCTTTTTTAAAGCATACTTTGTAATCAGGGGGGAAATCAATGCAAAAATGATAGTCGAACCCAGTACGATGTTAACCAGTAATTCTCCCTGTTCTTTAAATCCGGGCTGGTTAGAAGCTAAAATGGCCAGACCAATAGCTACACCGGCTTGGGGAAAAAGACACAGGCCAAGGAGTCTGCGGGTCTTCTTTTCTGAACCGGCAAGTCCCATTCCCAGGTAAGCTCCGATGTATTTTCCAGAGACCCTTAGTAAAATATAGATGAGGATCAGAACAACAGAGTTGAGAAAGATGTCCAGTTTGAATTTTATTCCTGCCAAAGTGAAAAACAACAGAAAAACCAGCTCTTCAAGATGCTGCAATGGAAGCAACCATTCTTTTTGCTTACGAGGATAAAAAAGTTCAGAAACCAGACCGAGCGTCATACAACTGAGGAGGATAGAGAAATCGAACAATTTAGAAACTCCGAAAGCAACAAATATGAAGCCGATGATCATGGAAAGACGTAGATTTTCAGACTTGATGTATTTTCCCAGTAGTCCAAGGGCTGCACCTAATCCTCCCCCTAGTAGCAGGGAGCCTCCTAATTCTTTTAGGCCTGTAAGGAGGTTTTCTGCAAGGGCAGTGTCTGCTGATATTCCCAGGATCAGGGTGAAGAAAATGATACCTATAGCATCATCGACTGCTATTATCCCTAAAAGGTCATCTGTGAGTTTACCTTTTGCACCATATTCTTCTATAATGCCTATAGATGTAGCCGGAGCAGTGGCGATGGCCACGGCACCGAAAACCAGTGCCTGGTAAAAATTTATATGGGGAAGGAAAGAAAAGATGGAGGATAAGCCCCATAGACCGAAGGAGAGAAATGCTATCGCCCCAATTGATTGGCCCAGCACTGCAGAAATGACCGTTTTTTCCTCTTTTCGGAGATTATTCAGGTTAATTTCGGAGCCTACGAGATAGGCAATAATTCCGAGGGCGATATTAGTAAGAACGGGAGCCCATCCTTCTGTGGAAAAGTTAAATTTGCCTCCCAATAAGCCATGGGAAAATAGGATTCCAACAATAATATAGCCTATTATACGCGGCAGCCCAACAGCTCTTGCTGCAAGGCCAGCGAGAAATCCTGATGTTAGCAGAATTCCGAGAATTAAAACAGGTGAGAGTCCTTCCATCTACAGGAAATTAAGAAAAAATAGCAGCAGCACCAAATCTGGAGAAGTAGGCAAGGAAATTAAGGGTAAAAAAAAACGCCTCCCAATTCAATGGAAGGCGTTTCTAAATTATCCTATCGTTTCCCCGTCTTTGTCGTGGAAATGATATTCCAGATACGTGTAAGCATCTCTTGGTACTATTTTTACCCAGCGTTTATGGTCAAAAAACCATTGTGCGCGTGGCGATGGAAAACCTCTTGTTAAAAAGGCTGCTATAAAAGGATGTGCACTCAAGGTAATCTTTTTATAGTCTTTTTTAATCAACTTTTCAAGGTCGGTAGTAATCTTATTGACCAAAACAATGGGGGCTTCAATTTCTTCCCCAATTCTATTTGGGTTTTCTTCCCTTGTTTTGATGTTCATTTCGGGTCTTACCCGTTGTCTTGTAATTTGTATTAAACCAAATTTGCTCGGGGGCAAAATTTTGTGTTTCGCCCGGTCATCACTCATCTCCTCCCTAAGGTGGTCGAACAATGCTTTTCGGTTCTCAGCGCGGTTCATGTCTATAAAATCAACTACGATAATTCCTCCCATGTCACGGAGGCGTAATTGACGGGCAACTTCTGTTGCACTTATGAGGTTGACCTCAAGTGCGGTTTCCTCCTGGTTTTTGGATTTTGTAGAGCGGTTTCCGCTGTTCACGTCAATGACGTGCATAGCTTCGGTATGCTCAATCACCAGGTAGGCGCCTTTGTTTATAGAAACAGTGCGGCCGAAAGTGGTTTTTATTTGTCGTTCGATACCAAATTTTTCAAATATGGGCACATTGGCGTCATACAATTTTACAATGGATTCTTTTTTGGGGGCGATTTCGCCCACATAATCTTTTAGCTGCGTGTATAAAGTTTCATCATCAACACAAATTGTGGTGAAGGAATCGTTGAATACATCTCTTAAAATAGAAGATGCACGGCTCAATTCCCCCAGTACCTTTGAAGGATGAGGGGCTTTATACAGCTTTTTGCACATTCCTGTCCAACGGTTCATTAAATTTTGAAGGTCGTTGTCCAGTTCTGCTACTTTTCTGCCTTCTGCTACGGTACGTACTATAATGCCAAAGCCTTTTGGTTTAATACTTTTCACCAGTCGTTTTAGACGGTCTTTTTCTTCTTTGCTTTCTATCTTTTGTGAAACAGAAACGCGGTTTGAGAAAGGCACCAAAACAATGTAGCGGCCAGGAAGGGAAAGTTCTGAACTTATCCTTGGCCCCTTGGTGGAAATAGGCTCTTTTACTACTTGTACCAGTAGCGATTGATTTGATTTTAAGACGTCGGCAATGCTCCCGTCTTTATCAATATCTTTTTCTAAAGGAAAATCCTTGAGGGTATAATCCTTTAATTTACCTGTGCTTACACGTTTTATGAACTTCAATAGAGAAAGTATCTGCGGGCCCATATCATGGTAATGCAAGAATGCATCTTTCGTGTAGCCCACATTTACAAAGGCGGCATTTAAGCCAGAGACAGATTTTCTTACTTTGGCGAGAAAAATATCGCCTACGGCAAAATTGCTGTCGTCCTCTTCTTTATTGAGTTCAATTAGTTTTCCATCTTTTAATAAGGCAAAATCGACAGCAGAGGAACCAGTTCTAATAATTAACTCTTTGTTCACTCTTAACGATTTTTATCCCGATATTTTCGGGATGGATTAAACAATAAAATTTCACAGGGTTTTTAAATCCTGAAGAGTTTTAAATTTCGGTTTACTGGCCAAAATCCAAACCTCGATGTCAAAGAACGTTTTAAACGAAAAAAGTAGTTTGAAAACTACTTTTTCTTGTGGCGGTTAGCTCTTCTACGCTTTTTACGCTTGTGCGTCGCTACCTTATGTCTTTTTCTTTTTTTACCACTTGGCATACTGTGATTTTTTAATTAATGATTTGTTTACTTCTACCCGCAGGCAGCAATTTTTATTTTACCTCAACATTAGTCTTCACTCCTTCAACAAAAACTTTGGCAGGTTTAAATGCCGGGATGTTGTGCGCAGGAATCTTAATTGTAGTGTTTTTGGAAATGTTCCTTCCGGTTTTTTCGGCTCTGGTTTTGATAATAAAGCTTCCAAATCCTCTTAGGTAAACATTATCTCCAGCTTCTAAGGAAGTTTTTACTTCCTCCATAAAGGTTTCGACAGTGGCCTGGACATCTCCTTTTTCCATTCCTAGTTTTTCGGAAATTTTAGCCACGATATCTGCTTTTGTCATTTTGGTATAATTTAATAATTAGGGGTTTGTAAATTTTTAGAAGGGCAAATATATGAATTATATCAGCAACTTTTCAATCCTAATCCATTAAATAGTAAGAGAATAAAGAATTATTATTGCACTCAAGAAAAAAATTCCATGCAATTCTCCAAAAACCTGATAATTTGGTACTTAGGTAATAAACGCGATCTCCCATGGAGGTCGTCACAGGAGCCATACCGCATCTGGTTGAGTGAAATAATCCTTCAACAAACCAGGGTTGCACAGGGAATTCCATACTATTTGAAGTTTATAAATGTATTTCCTACAGTTTTTGACCTCGCAAATGCTTCCGAAGAAGAGGTCCTTAAACTGTGGCAGGGGTTGGGATATTATTCCCGTGCCCGTAACCTGCATATTGCTGCAAAATTCGTTGCGAAAGAACTCGACGGGAAGTTCCCAAATTCCTACAAAAATTTGTTGCAACTAAAAGGAGTCGGCGATTATACCGCCAGTGCCATTGCTTCCATTTGCTACGATGAGCCTGTCGCAGTTGTGGACGGCAACGTTTATCGGGTGCTGTCAAGGGTTTTCGGGATTGATACGCCCGTGAACTCGACGGAAGGCAGAAAAATTTTTAAAGTCCTGGCAGAAAAATTGCTGGACAGGGAAAATCCTTCAGAATACAACCAGGGACTTATGGAATTTGGTGCTCTGCATTGTACGCCGCAGCGCCCCTTGTGTGGGAGTTGCCCTTTTTCTGAAAATTGTATTGCATTTAATCAGAACAGGGTAAATGAACTTCCGGTAAAACTGAAGAAGAAAAAGATCCAAAAAAGGCATTTTAACTACCTGGTTTTTATTTCAGAAGGTCAAAAAACCATTCTAAAGCAACGAAGGGGAAAAGGTATTTGGGAAGGTTTGTATGAATTTCCACTTATCGAAACCAATTCCGAGGCATCTGCCGAAAACCTGGTGAGGGAAGAAGATTTTCAGAAGTATGCGCTGGCGACGCCCCAAAAGATCGACCTTTTTAATGAAAAACCCATTGTACACAAGCTTTCTCATCAACATATCCACACCAGGTTCTGGATTTATAAATGTGAACAGCTGCCCCAAAAAGGGGTTTTTTGGAAGGAAATAAATAAATTTCCGGTGCCGGTTTTAATAGAAAAATTTATTGATACCTTTGATTTTTAGGCTTTTTTGCATTTTGGGGAATTTCCGAAGTATAAAATGGAAGCCCGGAAAATTTGAGAAGTACATTTTTTCTTTATTTTAGAAAATAATTATAAAAGTAAAAGAGATGACAGGGACCTTAAACAAAGTAATGCTAATTGGGCATACCGGAGATGACGTGAAAATGCACTATTTTGAAGGTGGCGGGGCTTTGGGTCGTTTCCCGTTAGCTACAAATGAAGTTTATACAAATAAGACCAGCGGGGAACGCGTTTCCAATACCGAATGGCACAATGTGGTGGTAAGGAATAAGGCTGCGGAGATTTGCGAAAAGTACCTGAAAAAAGGAGACAAAGTCTATATAGAAGGAAGGATCAAGACCAGAAAATGGCAGGACGATAAAGGCAACGAGCGCTACTCCACAGAAATCCAATGCACAGATTTCACCTTTTTGACACCTAAAGGAGAAAGTGGGCCTGGCGACAGCCAGCCGTCTGGCCAGTCAAGTCAATCCAATCAGTCCGGTCAATCCCAACAAAATCAGTCCCAGAACCGGCAGCAAGGTAACCAAACTTCAAAACCGCAAGCTCCCGGAATAGGGCAGGAGGATGAGGATGATTTGCCATTCTAAGTTTAATTAAAACCAAAAACATTTGGATCCTGATCCTGCCAGTTTTATACCATTTTTTGCTGCTATAGATATCTCGCAGCTTGTTGGTGTGGTCGCGGCATTTCTTTTACTTGTTTCTTCGGCATTGATTTCTGGTGCCGAAGTGGCGTTCTTTTCACTCACTCCAGCCGATTTTGAAGCTGAAGAATCCAAGAGAACGACCAAAGAGCAAGTGGTGATAAGTCTGCTAGACAAACCCAAGAAATTATTGGCCACCATTCTGGTTGCCAATAATATGATCAATATCGCGATTATTCTCTTGTTCGACACGCTCACAGATGAGGTTTTTGCGAAGATGAACACTGTGTTTTTTGGGATCAATCTCCAGTTCCTGTTCGAGGTGGTGGTGGTGACGTTCCTAATCCTTCTTTTTGGGGAAATCCTGCCCAAGGTTTACGCCAGCAGGAACAGGATTGCTTTTTCCCATTTTATGGCCTACCCATTGAACGTGCTGGACAAAGTTTTTGCGCCGTTGAACATTCCTATGCGGGCAGCTACTTTGCATATCCATCAAAGTCTGGGGAACCAGCGGATTGGTCTTAGCGTAGATCAATTGTCACAGGCTCTGGAACTTACCAGTCAGCACGACACGACCAAGGAAGAGCAAAAAATATTACGGGGAATTGTTTCCTTTGGAAATACCGATACCAAGCAGGTGATGCGCCCCAGAATGGACATTTTTGCGCTCAATGAAAATCAGCCTTACAAGGAAATCATACCCGAAATTATTAAAAACGGCTATTCCAGGATCCCTGTGTACAAAGATAACATTGACAGTGTAACCGGTATTCTTTATGTGAAGGATCTTTTACCATATCTGGAGGAGGCAGATTACAACTGGAATTCCCTGCTTCGGGAACCCTATTTTGTTCCTGAAAATAAGAAACTGGATGACCTTTTAAACGACTTTAAGAATAAAAAGAACCACCTCGCCATTGTGGTCGATGAATACGGCGGCACCTGCGGTCTCATTTCTTTGGAAGATATTATCGAAGAAATTGTGGGGGATATAAGTGATGAATTTGATGATGAAGACCTTATTTTTTCAAAGTTAGATGAGAATAATTATGTTTTCGAAGGGAAAACCCCGTTAAAGGATTTCTACAGGGTTATAAAGCTTGATAATCCGGGCATTTTTGAAGAGAGCAAAGGGGAAGCCGAAACCCTGGCAGGTTTTCTATTGGAAACCTCTGGAAGTTTTCCGAAGAAAGGCGATGTGATCTTGTTTGACCGGTACAGTTTTACCGTGGAAGTGATAGACCATAAGCGGATTAAACAAATTAAAGTGAACTTGAAAGGGGTATGAAAAAGGGCAAATTTCTAATACTTTTTTTCTGGATCATGATTTCCTGCGCAGATGATCCCCAACCCAAACCTAAGGCATATCTGGCCCTGGAATATCCCGAAGCTATATATGAACTTTATGATAAAAACTGTCCTTTTGTATTTGAAAAGAGCAAATGGGCGAATGCTGAAAAGCCGCGAGGTTCAGAAAATTGTTGGCTAAACCTCAACTACGACCTGCTCGACGGTACCATTTTCATTACCTATCAAAAGGTGGATAATAATCTGGATTCCTTACTGGCAGATGCCCAGAAATTGCCTTTGCAGCACACCATAAAGGCCGATGCAATTGAGGGTGATATCTACACTAATCCCTACAACAATACTTACGGGATGTTCTACGAAGTTTCAGGGAATGCCGCGTCACAGGCTCAATTTTATTTGACTGACAGTGTAGAACATTTTTTAACGGGATCGGTTTATTTTAATGCGCAGCCAAACTTTGACTCCATTTTTCCAGCAGCCGCTTATTTGAAAAAGGACATTCGGCACCTCATGGAAACTGTCAAATGGGAGTAGGGGATTTATCTGAATTATCCCGCCAGTTTACTATTTTTACCTCCTTTTTATTCCTGAAAAATGTCGAACAAAAACCTGAAGTGGATCTACCTTTGCCTGCTCGCCGTGGTATGGGGAAGCTCGTTTATACTTATTAAAAAAGGTCTTGTAGGGCTTACTCCCTTGCAGGTTGGCTCTCTCAGAACGGTTTTTGCAGCCCTTCTGCTTGTGGTGATCGGACTAAAGAGCTTGAAAAATATTAAAGGAAAACAATGGAAATGGATTGCCTTTTCAGGCTTTTTCGGAACTTTCTTTCCCGCCTATTTGTTTTCCTATGCCGAAACAGAAATTGACAGCGCAATCGTGTCTATCCTCAATTCCACTACACCACTACTTTCCATGTTGCTGGGCATTTTTATTTTTGAGGCTCCTTTTATCAAGAAAAAATTGGTGGGCGTACTGATTGGACTTGCAGGGACCACAGCTTTAATTTTAAGCGGTGCTGTGGTAAATCCTGACCAGAATTATTGGTATTCACTTTTGGTCATCCTGGCGTCCCTATTCTACGGATTCAACGCCAATGTTATAAAAAAACATTTGCAGACTATTCCTGCCCTGGCCATCACAACGGGAAATTTTATGGTCATTGCCATTCCAGCACTAATTGTCCTGGCAACGACTGGGTTCTTTTCTGCGGAGGTGTTGACGGCGCCAGATGTTCCCCTTAGTCTGTTTTACATTGCCATTTTGGGAATGATAGGTACGGGGGCCGCTTTGATCGTATTCAATAAACTTATCCAGATTTCAGATCCTGTTTTTTCAACTTCTGTAACTTATTTGGTGCCAATAGTGGCATTAAGCTGGGGATTTTTGGATGGTGAGAACTTCACCTTTTTCCAGTTACTATCGGGGGTTGTTATCCTGTTGGGGGTAGTAATTGTTAACAATAAAAATAAAAAAAGGAAATATTTTTGGAATTCCTTTAACTAACTCTTAACTTTACATTGCTTGATACTTAAATCTGCCCGCTATGGAAAAGAAAATGTTTATTGGTTTTGCCCTGTTTGTTGCTGTTTTTATGAGTATAGCATGGCAATTTGCTGTGACCGAGTTGGCTGAAATCCAGTCTGAAAGGAAAGCTGCCATTGAGGAAAGTACATTAGATGTAGTTTAGAATATCTGTACTGTAGTCACTTTTTTCCTGAAAGAACTACGAACCAGGTTTTGTTAAAAATTTGCCAATATGGTTTGCTCTGGAGGCAGGAATTTTAACTCGGGTTTTAGAAATATATGAAATTATTACAAATAAAAAATGCCGGCTCATTTGAGCCGGCATTTTTTGTGGATGAGGTTTTTGATTTACATAAAATTAGAATCAGATACCCCTTCATTTAATTTTATATCAGTTACTTCAAAATCAATGGTCATTGGTCCCATTGACTGTGATATTTTAAACGGGAATTTCACACCTCCTACTTCACGATAATCGCTGTATTGTATAGGAATGGTCATCCTTTGTGGTCCCTGTTGTACAGATTTCACCTGCTGCAGTTTTAAGCCAGTTTCGACACTGTAGTAATTATTGGTTGTTTCATTCATTTTTACCACGTAAGCGTCTTCTCCATTCACAGCCTCAATTCCTTCCACAGTGGCATTTTCGGCCTTAAGTTCAGGAAAGGGATGGGCTTCAGCTTTAGCAGCTACTACTTGTTCTTCGGTGTAAGGAATTTTACGTCCCTGGGCTACAACAAAACCTTCATCTCCATCCAAAACTTCTTTTTGGATGACATTTCCACCCAACCCAACTTGAGTAAGGGATTGTCCGGCGGTGGTGAGTTTTGTTTCGAGATCCATTTTTTGTCCCTGAAATTCAGCTGCAGCGATCATGTAAATAGATTCAATATCATTTACAACATCCTTTCCACCAATGGCCTCGATATATCTTCCGAAGATATCTGAAGCGGTGAGGTTGGGATCCACTTGTTTGTTGAAATTTGGTTTTTCAACAGGATTGGCATTTTTATCAAAATATTTCACCGGGATATTTTGTCCGTTGTAGGTCAGGTTTTCGAGGTTTTCAGCTACTTCGCTACCTTTTCCGGCAACTACGATCCGGGCATTGTCGGCCAAAAAATACTTTCTTGCCACTCTCTGAATATCTTCTGCAGTAACAGCGTCGATCTTCTGAAGATAGTTCTGGTAGAAATTCTCCGGAAGCTTATCCGTTTGGATGTTTAGGGCATATTGTGCGATTGTGGAAGGCCTTTCCAGTGCCAGTACAAAATCTCCGGTATATTTGGCTTTTGCATTTTTAAGTTCTTCCTGGGATACCAATCCATCTCTCATGCGGTGCAGCTCATCAAGGAAAGCTACAACAGCAGAATCGGTCACGGCATTACGTACACTCGCGCCTGCAACAAAACGTGCCACATATTTGTCATCCCCCGTGCTGGAAGAAGCCCCATAGGTGTAGCCTTTGTCTTCCCTAAGATTTTGGAAAAGACGACCGTCGCCACCGCCCCCAAGAATTTTGTTTGCCATCAATACAGGAAAATAATCTGGATCCCCTTTTTCGAGCTTAAGGGTATTTGTCACCTGAATTTCACTCTGTACTGCATTTGGGAAATCAATAAAATTAACCTGGGTTTGAGCCACGTTATTTACTTGTGGAAGATTTGTCGCCGGAAGTCCTTTTTTCTTCCAGTTCTTGAAATTCTTCTTCACAAGTTTCTTTACTTCTTTTGTTTTTACATCACCTACTACAACCAGGTAAGCGTTTTGTGGTACATAGTAGTTGTTGTAGTAGTCCTTCACGTCCTGAAGGGTGAGGGCTTCAATGGTCTCTATTGTGGCAAATTCTCCATAAGGGTGATTTTTCCCATAACTAAGGGCGCGGCTGATTTTGCCGGCGTTAGCAGAAACATTTTTCTCTGAATTCTTAAGGTTTTCAATGATCCTTTCTTTTTCGGTTTGGAACTGCTCCTCAGTGAAATGGGGGTTTAGTGCTCCTTTTGCCATCAATTCCATGATGCGCGGAAAATATTTAGACAGGGAACTTGCTGAAGCACCTGATGAGAAGAAGTTTACGTTTGCGCCCAAATAATCGATCTCTTCATTGAATTCATCTTTTGGGATTTCTTTGCTGCCTTCTCCCAGGATCGCTCCCATTAACCCTGCAACACCAACTTTTTCACCTTCTGCATAAGGAGGATTGTCCATGGTCAAAGTCATCGTGACCCTTGGCAACTTGTGGTTTTCAACAACCAGAACCTTAAGTCCGTTTTTAAGGTCAAAAGAAAAAGGTTTTTCAAGGTTTATTTCGGGTGCAGGTCCTGCCTCTGGCGGGGTACTGCGGTCAATTTGAGCCTGAATCCCGGTGGTAGTAAGGAACAGGACTGCCAATGCTATTATTTTGTTCTTCATTATATTTAATTTAAATATTATTGTACAGAATCAGTTTTTGGAAGGTATTCCAATTCCAGACGTTGGTTTTCGTTCAGGTATTTGTTGGCGACTTCGCGAATTTCCTCGCGGGTCACAGAACGGTAGATATCAATCTCTTCGTTGATAAGGTTAGTGTTCCCGTACAACATTTGGTAAGTGGCCAAAGAACTTGCGATTCCGGAAACTGTACTGTTGGAGCTTACATAGCGATTCTCAAATTTGTTCTGTAGCTTTTCAAATTCCCGCTGACTGATAAGTTCTGTCTGGAGTTTTTCGATTTCCTCGTCAATTTCAGTAATTAAAGTATCCAAAGAAGTTTCTCCCATTGGAAGTGCTAGCATCACATACTGGCTGTAATCTGTTTGGGCCAGGTTTATGGCCAGGATTTGTAGTGCCTGTTTTTGATCGTCCACCAGTTTTTTGTAGAGCCTGGAAGATTTTCCGTCGGTAAGGATGGAAGAGATCATGTCAAGGACAAATGCATCCCTTTCTGTCATTGATGGAGTTCTGTAACCCAGAACGATCGCAGGGATCTGGATGTTTGGGTCATAAGCCTTAGCAGTAATAGTTTCTGTAATAGGGTCTTCTTTAGGGAAATCCCTGATCACTTCTTCGCCTGCGGGAATTGGTCCAAAATAATCCTGGATCATTTTTTTTGTCTCTTCGATGTCAATGTCACCAGC
>JAGXIM010000101.1 GCA_024635665.1 Salinimicrobium sp.
AAGGATCCCTCGCCTCCTGAAGTTGTCCTGCTGGACGATGCTTTTCAACACCGGAGCGTAAAAGCAGGATTTTACATTCTGCTCACCTCTTACAACAATTTGTATAGCGAAGATTTAGTGCTGCCTGCCGGAAATTTGCGGGAGCCAAAAATTGGGGCAAAAAGGGCAGATATTATAGTAGTTACCAAATGTCCGGATAGTTTGTCTAAAGCTGAAGAGGAACAAATCAGAAAAAAATTGGACCTGGATCACAATCAGCAATTATTTTTTACGACAATTGCCTACAGTGACAGCGTTTTCGGAAGGAATTCAGAAATTTCCCTGGAGGAGCTTCAAAAAAGGCATTTTACACTGGTCACCGGAATTGCAAATCCGCAGCCTTTGGTGGATTTTCTGAAGGCACGAGGTCTCAGCTGTGAACACAAAAAGTTTCCCGATCACCATAACTTTTCGGCTTCAGAAATAAAGGAACTGCAATCCAGGAATCTACTCGTTACCACCGAGAAAGATTATATGAGGCTCAAAAATGACATTTTAGGAGAGAATCTTTTTTACCTGCCTATCCAAACAAAATTCCTGGAAGGAAAAGCCGGGTTTGACGGAATAGTAAAAACTTTCGCCCGGGTAAACCAGCAGGCCTGATTCATTTCTTGATATGCAGGGCTTAATATTCAGTAGAAAAACGGCAAAAAAAAAATGGGACCGTAACGGGTTCCATTTTTTTGGCTAATTCAAATTATCCTATCAAACAATTTTCTATTAGCTAATTATCAATTGGCGTGCCATGAATTAAACAGAAGCTTTTTCCTGGCTTAAATAATGATTTATTTTCTGGAAGAACTCGTCTGTTTTATAAGGCTTCGGGATTATGTCATTAAATCCATTCAAATAAAATTCATCCAGGTTTTCATCTAAAGTAACTGCAGTAAGGGCGATGATAGGAATGCTCTCATTGAACTTCCTGATCTCTTTTGTAGCTTCAATCCCGCTAATGCCGGGCATGTGGATGTCCATAAGAATGAGGTCGAAATGCTGATCCCTGACTTTTTCAATGGCCAATGTGCCATTATCGGCTACCTCGCAAATCACTTTGTTTTTTTCGAGGATCTTTCGGGTGATCATTTGGTTGATCTTGTTGTCCTCCACCACAAGGATTTTTTTGTTGTGCATGATGCTATTGGGCAGCGGCTCCGGAATGGTATTTCCAATGTCGGATTTACTTTTTGTGGCTGCTTCTTCAAACTTGAGATCGAAGAAAAACTTTGAACCTTTTCCGAGTTCACTTTCCAAGTAGATATCACTGTTCATAAGGCTGAGCAAATTTTTCACGATGGAAAGCCCCAGCCCGGTACCTCCAAACTTTCTATTGATTTGCAAAGAGCCCTGGGTGAAATTCTCAAAAATAGCCTTTTGTTTTTCTTTGCCGATGCCTTCGCCGTTATCTTCGATCTCAAATCGCAAAAGCACCAGTTTGTTGGTGTGGTTCATTTTCTTTACCCTCACCCAAATGTCGCCGTCTTCGGTGAATTTGATGGAGTTTCCAATGAGGTTGATAAGTATCTGTGATATTTTTAGAGGATCCCCTTTTAGTTTCTGAGGCACATCCTGTTCGAACTCCAGGTGGAGTTTTGTCCTTTTGTCCTCAGCCGAATTTTTTAGCGCGACCAGTACGTCCCGAATCCTTTTTTTGAGGTTAAAGGAACTCTCCAGCATCTCGACCTTTTTAGCTTCCAGTTTGTTAAGGTCCAGAATGTTGTTAATCAGGGAAAGCAGGTATTCCCCTGAAAATTTCAGGGAATTAAGATGCTCCTTTTGATTTTCTGTCGGGCTTTCTTCGAGGAGGAGGTGGGTGAGACCTGTAACGGCATACAAGGGTGTACGTAATTCGTGGGTGATGGTTGAAAGGAATTGTGCTTTCGCCAAAGAGGCCCTTTCTGCATTTTCTTTGGAGGTCAACAGTTCAGAATTTTTCTTCTGTAAAAGGTCGTTTGCCCGTGCCCGTAAGTTATTGTTTTTATACAGGGATAGCGTGAGCAGCGAAAGTATCGTGATCAAGGCTACGCTTAGGATGGTGGTGAGTTTGTTCACTTTTAGAGTGCGTTCCTTCTCTTCAAGCTGTTTACTGCGCTCGTTAAGGGTGCTCCTCATGGCATCGACCCCGTACCGCGCACTGGCATCAGAAGTCAGCGCTTCCCGGCTCAGGTTGTAGAGGGAGTCCTTCATGTTGTTACTGGCGTGCAGATAGTCTAATGATTCTTTGTAGTTGCCTGCATCTTCATGTATTTCGCTGAGCAGGTTGGAAGAAAAAACGATCATGCCCCCAAAATTGTTTTGTTCTGAAATTTTCAGGCTTTCTCTGCCATTTTTCAGCGCCTGATCCCATAATTCCATAATTTGGTACGCGCGGCCCCTGTAATAATGCAGCCTTGCCCTTTCGTATTCATTGTCGCTTGTTTGCAGCTTTTCTTCAGCAGCATTAAAAAGATCTAATGCCTGGCGAGGGCGTTCTGCAGCATTTAGAACCAGTACGCCCCTGTTGAGATTGACCATTCCCAAACCTTCGGTGTCGTCCAATTGCTGGTAAAGAGTTTCTGAAAGGTTAAAATATTCTGTAGCGCGTTGTATATTTTTTTTTACGCTGAAGATCTTTCCGAAATTTAGATAGCTATAGGCAAGCCCTGCATCATCGTCAATTTCCCGTTGGATGGAAATGGCACGTTGAAGCTCGGTGGATGCTTTTGAAAAATCTTCCCTTACATAGTGTAGTTGTGCCAAAATGCTGCTGGACAGGGCGATGAATCGAGGGTGCTCGATGCTCCTGGCGAGATCCAGGGCAGTGTTCAACTGCTTTAGGGCCTCGTCAAAGTCCACGCTGTTGATAGATTCTTCAGCGCCATTTAGTAGCTGTTCAATGGTAGCGTTTATTTCCTGGTTTTCCTGTGGGAGCAGCTTGGGCGTCCCACTCGAAATAGGAAAAACTAAAATCGCCACCACGCAAAGGGCAAATTTTTTCATTGGGGCGTAGGTAACTGACGTTAAATATAATTATTTCTCACTAACAAGGCTAATTAAATTGATGAGACGGCTGGAATAACCTACTTCATTGTCATACCAACCAATCACTTTTACGAGGTTTTCGTCCACAACCGAGGTCATTTGCGCATCAAAAATGCAGGAATGGGAGTTGCCAATTATGTCGATGGAAACAATGGGATCTTCGGTATATTCCAGGTAATTGTGCAGCGAAGTGGCGGCGGCTTCTTTAAAAGCAATATTGATTTGTTCAACGCTAACAGGTTTTTTTACGTGCAGTGTCATGTCTGTTAGCGAACCATTTGCTACTGGCACCCTAATTCCACACCCGCCAATAACATCACTTAGCTCCGGAAAAATTTTGGTGAGGGCTTTTGCGGCGCCCGTAGTGGTAGGAACAATGGACTGTGCAGCGGCACGGGACCTTCGCAGATCCTTGTGTGGCTGGTCGTGCAGACTTTGATCGGTTGTGTAGGAATGGACGGTGGTAATAGAGGCCTGTTTGATCCCGCAAAGTTCTTTGATGACCTGGAGCATAGGCGCTGCATTGTTCGTGGTACAGGAAGCATTCGATACAATATCTTCGCTCCCGTCCAGGATTTTTTCATTTACCCCTAGAACCACCATCTTTATAGAATCATCCTGGGGTGGAACTGAAAGTATGACTTTTTGTACCCCTTTTTGCAGATGTGGTTCCAGTTGCGGCCGGGTTTTGAACTTTCCAGTGCTTTCGACCACTATATCCACTTTGTGATTGGACCACCCAATATCTTTGGGATTGGCCTGATTCATAACCGGGAACGTCTTGGTATCTACAACAATCGCAGAATTTTCTTCTGAAACTGCCCTTTTTAAGACCCCATGTATGCTGTCGTATTTTAGAAGGTGTGCGAGCGTTGCAGAAGGGGCAAGGTCATTGATCGCGACCACCTCAATGTGTGGATGGTCCAGCAGTAACCGAAAAAGGGTGCGGCCAATTCGGCCAAACCCGTTAATGCCTACCCGAATTTTCTGGCTTGCTGCCTTTCCTTCTGAAGAATCCATTTTGGGCATTAAGTGAGGTGTTTTTGTGCCTTGTAGGAAGATCGTACCAAAGCACCACTTTCAACATGCCTGAAGCCTAATTCCAGTCCTATGGTTTCATATTTTTTGAACTGCTCTGGGGTGATGAATTCGTGAACCGGTAAATGTTGTTTCGTGGGTTGTAAATACTGGCCAATTGTGACGACATCCAAATCCACCGACCTAAGGTCTTTTAGGGTCTGGATCACTTCCTCTTCTTTTTCGCCTAAACCCAGCATCACGCCAGATTTGGTTCTTTTGATCCCCTGTTCCTTTAAATATTTCAACACCTGCAGGCTGCGTTCATATTTCGCCTGGATCCTGACCTCACGGGTTAACCTTTTGACGGTTTCCATATTGTGGGAAACGATTTCAGGGTTTACTTCGATGATTCGGTCAATGTTCCGTTCTACTCCCTGGAAGTCAGGGATGAGCGTTTCCAGCGTCGTTTCCGGATTCATCCTCCGAATGGCTTTTACGGTTTCACCCCAAATGATAGATCCCATATCTTTAAGATCGTCCCGGTCTACACTGGTGATCACCGCGTGTTTGATCTTCATCAATTTAATGGAACGGGCTACTTTTTCGGGCTCGTCCCAGTCAATGGTTTCAGGCCTTCCGGTTTTAACGCCGCAAAATCCGCAAGACCGGGTACATATATTTCCGAGGATCATAAAAGTAGCAGTTCCCTCTCCCCAACATTCGCCCATATTAGGACAGCTTCCCGAAGTACAAATCGTGTGAAGATTATATTTTTCTACCACTCCGCGTAGCTCGGTATATTTTTTACCGGTAGGAAGTTTTACCCGCAACCATTTTGGCTTTGGGGTTCTTTTGGCAGTAAGTTCCTGAGTTTCCATAGCAAGTTTTTATGGCCGCAAAGATACAATAATTGACCAAACAGAATAATTATGGAAGGTGGGTGGTAGTGGCTATTTCGCCATTTAACTCTGGCTTTCGTATTAGGTCGATATATTCAGGATTAGGAAGAGACCGGGTTGAATAGGATCATGCTGTCTCTTTTCTTTTCTCCGTGTTCTGTTTTCTGAAGTAATGTTGCAATATCAAACCTTGAATTTCCGAAGAAGTTTATTTCCTGTTTTGAATCACCTGGGCCAGCAGTTTTTTGGCGCGTAAAAGTTTTACTTTCACATTGTTCATAGGCTCCTGTAGGTGGTTTGCAATCTCTTTATAGCTCATTTCCTGGAAATACCGCAAATTGATAACTTCCTGGTAATGCGGTTTCAGCTTTTTTATATCCCTTAAAAGTTGTGCGAGGTTTTGTTTGGTGATAAGCGCATCCTCAACAGTGGGGGCGTCATCGACGATCCGGTAGACACGTTCATCTTCCTCATTGGTCGTGCGGGACCTTATGGAAGCCTTTTTCTTCCGGATGAGGTCAACATGTATATTTTTTGAAATAGTAAAGAGCCAGGTTTTGAAGGAGTAGGAGGGGTCAAATGATCCTATTTTGTCGAAGGCACGGGAAAAGGTCTGAATGGTGATGTCCTCTGCATCATACTCGTTTTGGGTGCGTTTTAGCTGAAATCCATACACCTCATTCCAAAATGTGTCCAGTAAATAATTGAACGCAACCTGCTTTCCCTTTTTTGCATCCTGAATTTGCTGCTGAAGTGGATCGGGATTTATTTCCAATGAGTGGGCTTTGAGAAAATATTAGCTATAAATATACCCAATTGCGCCCATACTAAAAACAGTTCCAGAAAAGGAAACAACCAGAAAAGATCGGTTTCCCCGAATTTTTTCCCCGAGTTGTAGAAAACCGCTCCCTGCACGATCCATCTTATGGCCAAAAAACCTAAAGCTATCTGCCAGTAAGCAGTGAAGAGCAGTGCGAAAAAAAGGATCCAAAACAGGAGTTGGGTCGTGTAGAACAGTCCCAATAAAAACTGATGCTTTTTTTTATAGTGACGGGCGATGGAAACATGCCGCCTTTTTTGTTGCCACCAGGCTTTCAGGCTTTTCTTTGGAACACTTCGGGTAATGCCATTTTCTGAGAAACACATCCCGGTGTTCATTTTGTTTGCTGCCCCGTTCACAAAAAGGTCATCATCCCCCGAGCGGATATGCAGATGGGTGGCGAAACCATTCTGGTTGTAAAATTCGGCTGAAGTATAGGCCAGATTCCTCCCTACGCCCATGTAGGGAAGCCCCCATTTGGCGTACGAGAAATATTGAATGGCCGTAAAAAGGGTCTCGAAGCGTATTAATTTATTCAAAACCGAACGTTTTTCCACTAAATACCCACCATAGCCTAAAACGATGCTTTTCTGTTCCCTGAACGGTGAAACCATTTCCCGGAGCCATTGGTCAGATTCTGGCCGGCAGTCGGCATCTGTAAAAAGAAGGTAGGGTTTTGTGGCTTTTTTGATGCCCAGGGTGAGGGCGTACTTTTTATTGGCCCAAAATGTTTCGTTGTTCTGGACGTTAACCTTTTTCAGGTTGGGGTACAGGTCTTGAAATTCCTCGATCACCTCCAGGGTATCATCTGTGGAAGCATCGTTGATCACCACCACCTCAAAATTCGGGTGGTTCTGGGCAAGAACGATGGGGAGAAATTTCCGAAGGTTTTCAGCTTCATTTTTGGCGCAAATGACAACTGCAACCGGAAGCGGGTTTTGAGAATTGGAATTTTTCGAAGCCGCAAATGCAAACCTAAAAAAGCCCAGGTAGTAACATAGATTGATTAGGCCAATGGTGACAAAGGCAACGAGGGCGGTGGTCAACATGGGGCTGTAGGTTTATTCGGCTGTAACGGGTTTGTCACAATCCCTGGCTTCATCGGGCATTTTCCCGCACATACTGCAGGCTTCGCCTTCCTTGTTGAGGAAAGGGCTCTGGCTGGCACAAGTACCACTGAATTTCCCGTCTTTCTTTCCCCAAATTTTTATCGCAATTCCAGCAACTGCAAGGGCTAATAATACTATTGTGATTAATATAAGTTCCATAACAATGTTTTGACAAAAATAAGAATTAATGAACAGTATGTGAAGTCTATGCGTGAAAATAATTAAGTATTCCCTGGTATATTTTAACGAAATTTTATTTCTGCTAAAGCTGTGGTCGGGAAATAGTGCAATAACTTGCAGTATAACTAACAAATACCATCTTTAATGAGACCAAAAGGATTTAAAATTACCATTTTTACAATACTGGCAGTGTTTTTATTTTCCTGTCAGGATAAGGAACGAAGTGGAGGTGAAATCGATATCTTATCTTCCGAAGAAAAAGAAATGGATACAACTGAAAGGCCCGAACCAAGAAGCTTTGTGCTTGCAAGTATGCGGGAAAATGAAGATATAAGTTCCTTTACAAGGAACCTTGAGGAGAGCGGACTTTCAGAAGAATTTGAGGGAAGGGAGGGGCTTTTTACCTTTTTTGCTCCCTCCAATGCAGCCTACGACCGGTTACCTGCTCAAAAAAGGCAACAAATGGAAGATACAGCGAATCTCGAAAAAAGACGGGAGCTTATGCGATATTATATGGTCGACGGCGAAATGACGGTCGACTGGCTAAAGCAGAAAATTGAAGCATCAGAAGAGGGATCTTATGAAATCACCACCGAACGAGGGGAGAAATTGTGGGCGTCTTACGAAGATGGCAGAATTATCCTCACCGATGTACTTGGAAACCGCGCTGCCATTGAAAAATCGAATATGAATGAATACAAAGGGGTTTACCACGTGATAGACAATGTCCTGAGATATGAAGAATAGAGAAATTATTCGCCTCACCTAATTTGTTGTTTATATTTAAAAAATACAAAATAATGAAAATGAAGAACTTAATATTTATTTTTGGTTTTCTATTCGTGACGCTTACTGCTTGTAAAGATAAGGGGCAGGAAGTTGAGGTTGAAGATCTGGAAGCACAAGAGGAGGCTTTTGATCAACAACTTGAAGAGATGCGCCAAAGGAACAATACTGTGGACGCGATTGAGGGAAATCCTGAGCTAAGCACTTTTGCTGCCGGGCTCAATGTTTGGAATATAGAGGATACCCTTGATTTGGTAACCGGGGACTATATGGTGTTTGCCCCCACAAACCTCGCATACAGCCGGGTCTATCGTCAACAGGGATATGAAGTACTGGAGACCAGTCCCCAGTCTGTGATCCCATACCACATGGTAAAAGTAAATTATACGCCTGAAGAGTTACGCCGTGAAATAAGAGATGCCAATGGCAGTCTTGTACTTTCAACCTTTGAAGGGGAAGATATAACCTTTAGCCTGGACGG
>JAGXIM010000102.1 GCA_024635665.1 Salinimicrobium sp.
ACCGGAAACGGACAGGTCGCGGGGGAGTTGGCTACTTTCTTTGAACAGGTAAATGCGACCGATATTAGCATGCAGCAGCTTTCCCAGGCGGTGCAAAAACCGAATATTCAGTACACCAAACAGGCCGCTGAGAAAACAAATTTTCCCGATGATCATTTTGATCTCGTAACGGTAGCCCAGGCAGTACACTGGTTTGATTTCGAGGCATTTTATCAAGAAGTGAAACGGGTGTTAAAAAAAGATGCTGTTATTGCCATTTTTGGATATACACTTTTTAGTAGCAATCATAAAACAAACGAGATCATACAGCACTTTTACAATAATGTAACTGGTCCTTATTGGCAACCGGAGCGGCGCTATCTGGAAGAGAAGTATCAAACTATTCCGTTTCCCTTTGAAGAGATTGAAGCTCCGGAAATTGTAATGAAGCAGCAATGGAGTTTTGAAAGATTATTAGGATATCTCAACACCTGGTCGGCAGTAAAAAGTTATGAAAAGAAAACCGGGGATAATCCGGTGGAGCTTGTGAGAAGAGAACTTAAGGAGAGTTTTGGCGAAGTAGGAGAAGTGAATTTTCCGGTGCTGCTTCGGGTGGGGAGGAATAGTTCTTAATCGGTTTGCATTTCAACAAAAAAACACCCGAATACGGGTGTCTTTAGAAAACTTGAAAAATTGCTTTTTACCTATTGTTTCCCTGAGCAGGTTGAATTTGTCCACATGCTACCGGTAATGTTGTGACATAGGTACCATCTACTGTCATACCATGAAGGACGATCGTAGTATTTTGTAACGGAGTTACACTGGCATCTTCAAGGGTGTAGGTCTCTTGGAAATAAAAAGTTTCGTCTGATGGTTGAGGAAAAGGATTTAATGGTAACAAGACACCACCATAAAAAGGTTTTCCTTCAAGAAAACCAACTAGATTATCAGCATCATCACCATCGGCAGAAGGAGGAGGACATGTAGCATTTTGATTGTTTTCCGCAAAACCATGAATATGCTGTAGATGTATCTCACCTGCTTCCACTCCCGAGGCCCATATTGTTACAGTAAGTTCATTTCCTTCCAGAACTAGGTCTGCAGTACCTGATACTCCCGAATTGTTTAGCATGGAAAGATCGGCTGTGTAGTATTTAGCCTTAGCTGATTGGTTCACATCCTTATGTGCAGTTTGAAGGTCGCTCTCCAAATTGAGCATCATTTCCTCTTCTGCCTCGGGTGTTGAACAACCTGTTACAAAGAGAAGGCACGAAAACACCAGGATTGAATAAAAAATTTCATTAAACTTTTTCATAGTTATGTTATTTTAAGTTAAACAGCTAAATTAATGATGATTTAGCAATAAATAAGACTTTAAAATGCTAATTGTGAGCATATTGGCTATTTCTGCTGAGAAAGGAGATTTTAACTAGGATAAAATGGTCCTTATTTGCGTTCAAAGGGCTTTTGATGGTTGGTAGTAAGGAAATTCTTCCAATGAAAATTATGAATTTTCTATCCTTCTTTATTAAACTAAATTCAGATCATAAACAGTAATCTGGCAGCAGTTATTGAAAGTTGGCTGGAAGAAATAGGTCCTTCTTTTTTCCATCTAGAATTTCATTTCATATAACTATATTTGCACCCGCTAAAAGAGCATCAAAATATATTATATGAAAGCCGGAATTGTAGGATTACCCAACGTAGGAAAATCAACCTTATTTAATTGTCTCTCAAACGCTAAAGCGCAAAGTGCCAACTTTCCGTTTTGTACCATTGAGCCTAATATCGGGGTGGTAAATGTGCCGGACAACAGGCTCGAAAAACTTGAGTCTTTTGTGCATCCAGAGCGCGTTTTGCCCGCAACTGTAGAAATTGTTGATATTGCCGGCCTTGTGAAAGGTGCCAGTAAAGGAGAAGGTTTGGGGAACCAGTTTCTCGGAAATATCCGTGAAACCGATGCAATCCTGCACGTGTTGAGGTGTTTTCAAAATGAGAACATCGTGCACGTTGATGGCTCCATAGATCCTGTACGTGACAAGGAAACTATTGATATGGAACTTCAGCTGAAAGACTTGGAGACAGCCGACAAGAAGCTGGAGAAAGTAAAACGTGCGGCAAAAACCGGAAATAAAGAAGCCCAAAAAGAAGAAGCTGCTTTGCTAAAAGTAAAGGCTGGCCTGGAAGCAGGGAATTCTGTACGTGCCATCGATCTTGGGACGTCAGAAAGGGAAGAATATATCAAGCCTCTCCAATTCATTACAGATAAACCTGTGATGTATGTGTGTAATGTCAATGAAACTGATGCTGTCTCGGGGAACGATTATGTGGAAAAGATAAAGGAATCGGTTAAAGGCGAAGGTGCCGAAGTTCTTGTCCTTGCAGTAGGAACAGAAGCCGATATCACCGAGCTGGACGATTATGAAGAGCGGCAAATGTTCCTGCAGGACATTGGCCTGGAAGAACCGGGATCGGCAAAATTGATTCGGGGCGCCTATAATTTGCTGAACTTACAAACCTATTTTACCGCAGGGGAGAAGGAAGTCCGCGCCTGGACCATACCCGTGGGTGCCACTGCGCCACAGGCAGCAGGTGTAATCCATACCGATTTTGAAAAAGGTTTCATCCGGGCCGAAGTGATCGCCTATGATGATTATGTGCACTACGGGAGCGAAGCCAAAGTGAAGGAAGCCGGGAAAATGAGAGTGGAAGGCAAAGACTATGTGGTGAAAGATGGGGACGTGATGCATTTTAGGTTTAACGTTTAGTAGATTTGAGATTTTAGACGTGAGATCTGAGATTTTTAAAATTTGGACCTCATAGGTTTCAAAAACCTATGAGGTCTTTTAGTAACTGCCTTCTTTCCACTCATTCAATTTTGAATTTTAAATCTTGAACCTTGAATTAATAGTTGTGAAACAATTGTTAATTATTTATCAAGGGGAAGGTTTAAACTTTTTCACGGAAACCTTATATTAGCCACAAAACCGGGAGGAAGAACCTATGAGCGAAGAGACAAAATATACCGAAGACAACATACGGTCACTGGATTGGAAGGAACATATTCGTATGCGTCCCGGGATGTATATTGGAAAACTGGGCGATGGGTCCAGCGCCGATGACGGGATCTATATTTTGTTAAAGGAGGTAATCGATAACTGTATTGATGAGTTCGTCATGGGCTCAGGAAAAACTATTGACATCTCTGTCCAGAACCAAAGGGTGATCGTGCGGGATTACGGCCGGGGGATTCCGTTGGGGAAAGTGGTCGATGTGGTTTCTAAAATGAACACCGGAGGAAAATACGATACCCGTGCCTTCAAAAAATCTGTAGGTCTAAACGGGGTTGGTACGAAAGCGGTCAACGCTTTATCCTCAAACTTTCGGGTAGAATCCACCCGGGACGGCAAATCGAAATCGGCAGAATTTGAACAGGGAAACCTGGTAAGTGAAGAGGAGCTGGATGAAACTTCCAGGAGACGGGGCACGAAAGTCACTTTCACACCAGATGAGGAGATCTTCAAGCATTACAAGTACCGCTCTGAGTACATTGAAAAAATGCTTAAGAATTACGTGTACCTCAATCCGGGTCTCACGATTATTTTCAACGGCGAAAAATTCTATTCCGAAAATGGCCTTAAAGACCTTTTATCGGACAGTATAAAAGATGACGATAGATTGTACCCCATCATCCATTTAAGGGGGAACGACATTGAGGTGGCGATTACCCACAGTAAAACCCAGTACAGCGAAGAATACCATTCCTTTGTGAATGGACAAAACACCTCGCAGGGTGGGACACATCAATCTGCTTTCCGCGAGGCAGTTGTGAAGACCCTAAGGGAATTCTACGGAAAGAATTTTGAATCCAGTGATGTGCGGAAATCCATCGTTTCTGCGATCAGCATAAAAGTGATGGAACCGGTTTTTGAGAGCCAAACCAAAACCAAGTTGGGATCTACAGATATGGGCGGGGACCTGCCCACAGTGAGAACCTATATCAACGATTTCGTCAAAACCCAGCTGGACAACTACTTACATAAAAACACCGAAACTGCCGAACTACTGCACCGGAAGATCCAACAGGCCGAGCGGGAGCGTAAGGAACTTTCGGGAATCAGGAAACTTGCGAAGGATCGTGCAAAAAAAGCCAGTCTTCACAACAAAAAATTGCGCGATTGCCGCATTCATTTAGGCGACAGCAAAAAAGAACGTTACCTGGAAAGCACCTTGTTCATTACCGAAGGGGATTCGGCCAGTGGTTCCATTACCAAGTCCCGCGATGTCAATACGCAGGCAGTTTTTAGTTTAAAAGGAAAACCACTGAATAGCTACGGTCTCAGCAAAAAAATCGTGTATGAGAACGAAGAATTCAACCTCTTACAGGCCGCACTGAACATTGAAGAGTCCATGGAAGATCTTCGGTACAACAACATAGTCATCGCCACAGATGCCGATGTAGATGGAATGCACATCAGGTTATTGCTGATCACCTTCTTTTTGCAATTTTTTCCGGAACTAATAAAAGACAACCATTTATATATCCTGCAAACGCCACTCTTTAGAGTGCGGAACAAAAAAGAAACCATTTACTGCTATAGTGAATATGAGAGGCAGCAGGCAGTGGGGAAACTTTCAGGAAAAGCTGAAATTACACGATTTAAAGGCCTGGGGGAAATCTCACCAGATGAATTCAGGCATTTTATTGGAGATGATATTCGGCTGGATCCGGTGATGCTGGACAAAGACATGTCCATTGAGGAGCTGCTGAATTTCTACATGGGGAAAAATACGCCGGACAGGCAGGAATTTATTATTGACAACCTTAAAGTTGAACTTGATTTAATTGCCGAATTATGAAGTTCAACAATAAAAAGGAGACCAGTTTCGTCCCTTCTATTTATATCATAATTGTGGCGGTTTTCATTACCAATGCGTTCGCATCGCTCGAGACGAAATATGATGATGTGCCTTTTAATTACAGCAGTTTAATCCCCAATGCGATAGCTGTGGCGGTGGGGATCTATATTTTTATTGTAGGCAAATCGTTTGACTTTGACAGTGATGGTGAGACCCTGAACTTCAAAAGCAATGGCCTATTGATTTCACAGTTTATGCATTACCGCGAGAAAAGGACCGAAATCCCCAAATCCAAACTACAGGATTTTAGGGTAGAAAATTACCTTTTGTATAAAAGGCTCCACATTTACATCACATCACGGAATAAAATAGGATACAGGCATTATAAATACAATATCACCTTTTTGACAGGTAAAAAAACAAGGGCGATGAAAGTGTCCCTGGCAAAGGTGTTGGAGAAAAATAGAGCAAGGGCTTAAATTAATGGAGAACGAGAACCAAAACGATCCACAAGACGAACAATTAGATCAAAATCAGGTGGTGCCGGCAGGGGATAAGGAAGTCCTCACCCGGGTAACCGGAATGTACAAAGACTGGTTTTTAGATTATGCCTCCTACGTGATTTTGGAAAGGGCGGTACCAGCCCTTGAAGATGGTTTTAAACCTGTACAGCGGCGTATCATGCATTCCATGAAAGACCTGGATGATGGGCGGTACAACAAAGTGGCCAACATAGTGGGCCATACCATGCAGTACCACCCGCACGGCGACGCCAGTATTGGCGATGCCATGGTGCAGGTAGGACAAAAAGAGCTTCTTATTGATACTCAGGGAAACTGGGGGAATATTCTTACTGGTGACGGCTCTGCAGCAGCCCGGTATATCGAAGCCCGGCTTTCAAAGTTTGCACTTGATGTCGTGTACAATCCTAAAATTACCGAATGGCAACTTTCCTATGACGGTCGAAAAAAGGAACCTGTAAACCTTCCGGTAATGTTCCCTCTTTTGTTGGCACAAGGAGCCGAAGGAATTGCGGTTGGGTTGAGCACAAAAATACTTCCGCATAACTTTATTGAACTCATTGATGCAAGCATAAAACACCTGCAGGGAAAAAAGTTCAAACTCTTCCCCGATTTTGTCACAGGTGGGATTGCCGATATCACCAACTACAATGACGGGATGAGGGGTGGCCGCGTAAGGGTGCGCGCCAAAATTTCCCAGCTCGACAAGAATACCCTGGTTATAAAGGAAATACCCTTTAGCACCAACACCTCTACTTTAATTGATTCTATCCTTAAAGCCAATGATAAGGGTAAGATCAAGATCAAGAAAATTGACGATAATACCTCCCGTGATGTCGAAATATTGATCCATTTACCGGGAAATATCTCTCCCGATAAGACCATTGATGCTCTTTTTGCCTTCACCAATTGTGAGGTTTCGATTTCTCCGCTAGGCTGTATCATCATTGATAACAAACCGGTCTTTTTGGGGGTTTCAGAAATTTTGCGCCGATCTACTGATCATACCCTGAACCTCTTAAAGAGCGAACTTGAAGTAAATCTTGAAGAACACCAGGAACAATGGCATTTTGCATCCCTGGAAAGAATTTTTATAGAAAAGAGAATTTACCGCGACATTGAAGAAGAAGAGAGTTGGGAAGGCGTAATACGTGCTATTGACGAAGGTTTGAAGCCACACATTAAACATCTTAAAAGGGCAGTAACCGAAGAAGATATTGTGCGCCTTACCGAGATTAGGATCAAAAGGATCTCAAAATTTGATTTAGATAAGGCACAACAAAAGATTGAAGCCCTGGAAGCTGAAATCGCCCAAATAAAGCACCACCTCGACCATCTTATTGAGTATGCCGTTGCTTATTTTACGCGGCTCAAAAAAGATTACGGCGGCGGAAAAGAAAGAAAGACCGAATTACGGCTTTTTGAAGATATCGAAGCCACCAAAGTGGTGATAAGGAACACAAAATTGTTTGTCAACCGGAAAGAAGGTTTTGTGGGTACTTCCCTAAAACGTGATGAATACGTGACCGATTGCTCTGATATTGACGATGTGATTTGTTTTACCCGGGAAGGAAAAATGATGGTCACCAAGGTCGATTCCAAGACTTTTATTGGAAAAGACATTATCCACGTCGCAATCTTCAAGAAGAAAGATAAGCGTACCATTTATAATCTTATTTACAAAGATGGCAAAGGCGGGGCGTCCTACATTAAACGTTTTGCAGTGACATCAATGACCCGGGACCGTGAATACGACCTCACCCAGGGAAAAAAGGGTGCCGAAATAGAATATTTCTCGGCCAATCCAAACGGCGAAGCCGAAGTGGTGATGGTTTACCTGCGGCAGGTAGGCAGTATCAAAAAGTTGAAATTTGAAGTGGATTTTGCCGATATGGCTATTAAGGGGCGTGCGGTGAAAGGAAATATAGTCACGAAATATCCCGTAAAACGAATCGAACTTAAAGAGGAAGGTGTTTCTACCTTAAAGCCCCGCCGCCTTTGGTTTGATGAAACCGTAAAGCGATTGAATGTGGATGAAAGAGGCGAACTGCTTGGCGAATTTAAAGGGGAGGACAGGCTTCTCATTGTCACCCAAAGCGGTGTTGCCAAAACCATTATCCCCGAATTGACCACGCGCTTTGACGAGGATATGGTTGTGCTGGAGAAATGGGTGCCCAAAAAGCCAATTTCAGCTATTTATTGGGAATCCGAGAAAGAGAAATTCTATGTTAAGCGCTTCCATATTGAAAATGAAGACAAGGAAGAGAATTTCATTGGTGAAAATTCAAAGTCTTACCTGGAAATTGTTTCCACAGATTATTTGCCGGTAGCCGAAGTTGTTTACTCAAAATTGAGGGGCAAAGAGCAACGCCCTAACGATCTTGTGGAGCTGGAAGAATTCATTGCTATAAAAGGAATTAAAGCCCTTGGAAACCAGCTAACTTCAGAAAAGGTAAAGCAAATAAACCTGTTGGATCCTAAACCTTATATTGAGCCCGAAGAAACTGCACCCGAAGATATAGAAGTGGTGGGTGAAGAATCGGTTGAAAGCGAAACTACAGAAGCCAATCCTGAGGAATCCCCAAATTTCTCCAAAGGAAAGATCAAAAAGAAATCTTCAGATAATGACGAATCACAAACAAAATTATTTGATGAGTAATGGGGCTGATCAAGGAATTTAAGGAGTTTGCCGTAAAAGGCAACATGATAGACATGGCGGTGGGGATCATCATTGGGATGGCCTTCAATCGCGTGGTCGATGTATTGGTGAAGCAAGTGATCATGCCCCCGCTATCAATGCTCACGGGCGGCGTAAATTTTTCAAATAAAGAAATCCGCTTGAAGGAGCCCGTTCTGGACGCTGCGGGAAATGTCGAAACTGAAGCCGTAGTGGTAGGCTACGGCCTTTTTATCGAGGTCATCATAGATTTCCTGATTATTGGTTTCACCGTCTTCCTGGTGGTAAAGCTTATGAACCAATTTCGGCGCAAAGCCGAAGATCCCAATAATAAGACGGTTGTACCCGCGAGAAATGTGGAGTTGCTGGAAAACATCAGTAAATTGATGGAAGAACAAAACGAGCTGTTGAAAAAAAAGTAATCTGATTTTGCCCTTTTTGGAACCCTGGTTTCTGAAATGTTCTCTCCTGAATTTTTTCTGAAGGTCGTTTGAAGTGACTTACTCCACTTTCACAGCAGTTCCGCGTCTTTTATCTGTTTTCCCCACCAATCCATATTCGAACGTATAGGTATTGTCTTTTGTAGTGAGGATTTTAATATGGATTGGCTTTTCTTCCGAACGGTTCTTCGGATTCCGGTTTTTTATAACGTATTCGCAGTTGTTGATCCATCTAATGGAGGAAGTATCTGTCTCTCCCCTGAAAAAATCGATTTCCATGGTGTCATTGCGCACGAATCGGGTCTTCACCAGTTCTCCATCCAGATAAGATTCAAACTCAAACGTACCCGTCTTAAAATCATCACATTTTCTTTCGGGCTGGTAACACGCGCTAAATACCAGGATAATCAGGAGTAAATAAAGGCCTTTTTGCATGTTGCAAATTAAAGTCATTTTTCAAAGACTATCAATTTTCGTAAGCATCAAAACTTCCGTCGGAATAAAAAATGACGATTTTTTGAATTTGCTTCTGTTTGTCGTTGTCTGCAGCCAAAACTCTTTCTAAAGCGGGTGGGCTAAAAAGGTTCGGAGGTTGCTGCTTTTCAGGCTCGGGTAGAGGGGAAGTAACTGAAGTAGTTTTTGGATAACTGCCTTTCCCATTCAATAACCAATATAATTCCACTTCAGGAAATGCTTTCACGATCTTCATCACAAAATCCAGACTGGGTTTATTCCTTCCCGAAAGCAGGTGAGAAATAGAGGAGCGGCCAACATCAATTTTATCGGCAAAAGATGCTGCAGTAAGGTCATGGTATTCCATGATTTGCTGGAGTCGCTTTGTAAATTCTTCAGTGTTTACCATTGTAAACTGTTCAGGTAATTATGGTTGTTTACAAAAGTAAAACAAGTAACTGGATCCTGCAAGTCACAACTGTGAATTAGTTATAATAATTAAACTAATAATTCAATTGATCAGTCATAATTCACTTGAAATAAAAGATTTATGGTTATAAAGGTAGGCCATAGGAATATTTCCTATAGATGATGCTGTTCTGTGAATCACATTGTTTACATTAATAAACACAGATGTCTTTATTTCTTGTTTACAATTGTAAAAACTGAATTATTTACTTTTGTAAACATGGAGAACAGGATAGAATTGAACACGTTTTTTGAAGCTTACCCGACTTTTAAAAATCAGGAATTCCATGGTAGATACTTACCTTTTAATCAGCTAAAACCGGAACTTGAAAAGCTGAGGGATAAATTTGAAATAAATGAAATTGGGAAATCACACCTCAATATTCCTATTTATAGTGTAAAACTGGGAAAAGGCTTGATTAAAATTTTGGCCTGGTCGCAAATGCACGGCAATGAAAGTACTACCACAAAAGCTGTAATGGATTTGCTGAATTTGTTCAGGCTGCAGGAAAACGAGGAGCAGGTAAATAGCATTCTTTCCAATTGTACGTTATTGTTGATCCCTATGTTAAACCCCGATGGTGCCAACAGGTACACCCGGGAAAATGTCAATAAAGTAGATTTGAACCGGGACGCACATGAGCAGCAAGAGGTAGAAAGCCGTGTACTTAGGGAATGTTATGAAGGATTCCAGCCCGATTATTGCTTTAACCTGCATGATCAACGTACCATTTTTGGCGCTGGGAAGCAGGACAAGCCTGCAACCTTGTCTTTTTTGGCTCCGTCACAGGATGAAGAAAGAAAAATTAGCCGCAATCGGAAAAGAGCCATGCAGGTAATTGCCGCAATGAATGAGGACCTTCAAAAAGTCATTCCGGGACAGGTGGGAAGGTTTGATGATGCTTTCAATATCAATTGTTCCGGAGACACTTTTCAAAGCCTGGAGGTGCCAACAATCCTTTTTGAAGCAGGTCATTACCCTGGTGATTATTTACGGGAAAAGACACGTGAATTTGTGGCTTTTTCGATGTTTTCAGCGTTGCAGGCAATTTCTACATCAAAATTTGAAGATTTTAAAGTTGAAAATTATCAGGCTATTCCTGAGAACCAGAAAAATTTCCTGGACGTTATCCTGCGGAATGCGATGGTTGAGGGACAAAAACTTGATATAGGCATCCAATTTTCAGAAAAAATGAAGTCTGGAAACATCATTTTTGAGCCGGTAGTGAAGAAACTGGCTCCTTTGCTACCACTTTTTGGGCACCGCGAAATTGATTGTGAGAGCCAGGAAGTGCAATTAGTTTCAGGAGAAGCACCGGGCGAAAACGATATAGTATCTATTATTCTGTTAAATAACGAGAAGTTATCAATAAAAACATCGCATATCTCATAAATATTGTGTTTAATCCAATTTTTTTGTATTAATTTTGTACTTTGTTTAAAAGAATTAGAGAATCGAAAAAATACAATAATATGGCAAAGTTTAGATTAGATGAGACAGACCACCAGATCCTGAATATGTTGATCGACAATACCAGGACCCCGTTTACCGATATAGCAAAGAAATTGATGATATCTGCGGGAACGGTGCATGTACGGGTAAAGAAAATGGAGGAAGCAGGCATTATTTTGGGTTCTTCACTTGCCCTGAATTATGAAAAATTGGGTTATGCATTTATAGCCTACGTGGGAATATTTTTGCAAAATACCTCACAAACCAAGTTTGTGCTGGAAAGGATCAATGAAATCCCATTTGTGACTGTGGCGCACATTACCACTGGAAAATTCAATGTTTTCTGCAAAATCAGGGCACGAAATACCCAACACGCAAAAGAGGTCATTTTCCAGCTGGATGACATTGAAGGGGTGTACCGCACAGAAACAATGATTTCCCTTGAAGAAAGCATAAACGACAAAAAACGGCTTATGCATTCTATCTTTGAACAAATGTAAATATCCCAAAGTCTTATTAAAAACCCTTTAAGCTGCTGTGTTTAGAGGGTTTTTTTTTAATTTACAGTCAAATGGAAAGTGAAATATGTCCCTCATAAAGCGCAAATCATCCTCTTTTTGGAATCTTATCAAAGGTGCTTATGTCAGCTGGAACTTAAATGACCCGTGGGCCCGAAGTGCCACTATAGCCTATTACGCGCTGTTTTCCCTTCCCTCTCTTTTAATTATTGTGGTTACCGTAGCGGGCTATTTTTATGGGGAAAAAGCCGTGCAGGGAAGGATTACTGAGGAAATAGGGGATTTTATCGGCATGGAGTCGGCTAAGGCAATTGAAGGAATGATCGCCAACGCGGCCCTCACCGATAGCTCCACCTTCGCCATCATCTTCGGATTGGCATTCCTGATTTTTGGTGCGACAGGGGTTTTCTTTCAGCTAAAGGCTGCTATGAACAACATCTGGAACGTTACTGCGAAAAAGAACACCGTGAAGAGGATCGTGATCAACCGGATCATTTCCCTTGGAATGGTTTTCGTGGTGGGTTTTTTATTGCTGGTTTCTTTGATAATTTCGACTGTTCTCACTGCACTGGCTGATTATTTGGCCCAAATAGCACCTTTGATCACTTCGTTTATGTTGAAAACTGTAAATTTCATTATTTCCTTCATAATCATTACTTCTTTGTTTGCAGCTATTTTTAAATGGCTACCCGATGTGAAATTAAGGTGGAAAACCACCTATTTAGGTGCGATTTTGACTACTGTGCTGTTTTTAATTGCGGAGTATATAATTGGGTTTTATTTTGGGCAAAGCAATCCGGGTTCGGTTTATGGCGGGGCTTCTTCGGTTGTGTTGATCCTGCTCTGGGTGTACTATACCTGTATGATTGTATTTTTTGGAGCTGAATTTACCGTGCAGTATGCCTTGTACAAAAAAGAAAAAGTCGAACCCAATGAATATGCCGAACCGGCTATTTATCAGGAACTTGAACGGCTCGAACAAAAAAAGGGGCAGTTGATAGATGAAAAACGTATTCTGGACACCCTGCAATCCCATACAGAGAAGCACGACTAACAGGCATTTCCCACGGCAAAAATTTACCTTCAATTTCCCCTTTTTGGAACCCTTGTGGCGTTGGTATTTTTCTACATTTGCCCGGTTTATATAGGTTTAACTATTGCCAGCCCAATTTTACAACCATCTTAGTACAAAATCCCTGTACTGATTGTTATATTGATATTGAAGTTAAACTTTAAAAACAAAAAACATGAATAAGAAGATAGCAATACTGGCAACCAATGGATTTGAAGAAAGTGAACTTTCTTCTCCAAAAGAAGCCATGGAAAAAGAAGGATTCGAAGTACATATTATAAGCCCGGAAGCAGGTAAAATAAAAGCCTGGAATAAGACCGACTGGTCCAAAGAATACCCTGTGGATAAAACAGTCAAAGAAGTTTCTGCAAAAGATTACAACGCCCTGGTTCTCCCGGGTGGGGTAATGAACCCAGACCACCTGCGCACGAATGAAGACGCGCTAAAGTTTGTGAGGGATTTCTTCGAACAGAAAAAACCAGTTGCGGCTATTTGCCACGCTTCCTGGACCTTAATAAGTGCAGGAGTGGTAAAAGGAAGGACCATGACATCCTACCACTCCATAAAAGACGATCTTATTAACGCGGGTGCCAATTGGGTGGATAAAGAAGTGGTTGTGGACCAGGGATTTGTGACCAGTAGAAATCCGGATGATCTCCCTGCTTTCAATTCAAAGTTGATCGAGGAGATAAAAGAAGGAAAGCACCAGGAACAACATGCTTAAGAGGTTAAAAACTTCTTTAAACTAAAAGAGGAACCCGTGGGTTCCTCTTTTTATGACTTATTTTTTGAAAATCAATCTTCGTCTTCCTCGAATTCTTCTGCCGAATCATCATCGGATTTTTCGGGGATTTCGACAATTGGTTCGTTGTATTCTGATTCCTCGTAGTCATCTTCGTCGTAATTTGCCATGGTATTCTCGAGACGGGTACTCACTTTCACAAGGTAAATGCTGTCTTCGGTACGTACTTCAATCGCATCAATTGTCTCGTTTTTGGCATTTTTAAAAGAAATAACCTGATCGTCATCATATCCATCAGGATATTTTTCCACCAGAAGACCAAGGATCTCCGGGGTAAGCTTTTTGTAATCAACAATGACTCGTTTCATAGATAATTTTTTGGGTGGCACCTTCACGAAAGTAGCAATTCATTTTTCCGCTGGCGTTAATATAAATAAAAATTTGTTTTCACTTTTCTTAATTAATAACTAATCTTATTGAGGTTTCAGGTAATACTCAAAACTCTCGTATATGAGTTTGTTTGGTACCTGCCGGTCTATTACGGGCTCCCCAATATTGCGCAAAAGAACAAAATATATTTTTCCCCCTTCATTTTTTTTGTCATATTTCAAGAGGTCTATAATTTTTTCCTGCTGATCTTTTTCAAAATGAACCTGTCCATAAAGGGATAGGATAGTATTCTTAATTTGATTACATTTTTCTTTTGGAAAATTTTCCAGTTTTGAAGAAATATACGCAGCCAGTACCATTCCCACGGCTACTGCTTCTCCATGCAGCAGTTTCTGAAGCTTTGGATCTTCAAGAAAATAAGATTCTATTGCATGCCCCAGGGTATGACCGAAATTAAGGCTTTTCCTGATGTTTTTCTCCTGCGGATCCTGTTGGACAATATTCTCCTTTATTTCGATTGATTTCAGGATAAGTTCATCCAGGTGGCTGAGATCTAAATTTTGCAGGGAACTTAGTTTTTCCCAGTATTCTTCATCTGCAATCAATCCATGCTTCAACATTTCTGCGAGGCCGCTGCGCATTTCAGCTGCAGGAAGGCTGGAAAGGAAAGAAGTATCTGCCACGATCATTTCGGGTTGTTTAATCACACCAACCTGATTTTTTAATCCTTCCAGGTTCACGCCGTTTTTCCCTCCCACAGCTGCATCCACCATGGCAAGAAGGGTGGTAGGAAAATGTATGCACGAAATGCCTCTTTTGAAGGTTGCTGCCACAAATCCGCCGAGATCGGTTACCACGCCGCCACCTAAATTAAGGAGAAGACTTTTGCGGTCGCCGCCCAATTCAGAAAGGGCTTTCCAAATGCCGCTGCAGGTTTCGAGGGACTTGTTTTCTTCCCCCGCTTCCATTTCAATCACTTCTATAGACAGGTTTGTCTCCAACTTTTGAAGAAAAGGAGAGAGGCAGTGTTCATGGGTATTGCTATCAACAAGGACAAATAATTTTGAAAAGTTTTTTTCTTTCAGAATAAGGTTTACTTCAGCATAACCTTCCTGATTAAGAAATATTTGTTGTCCAGATATTTTTTTAGTCATAATTTTTGATGAAATCTACTTTAAAAACCCGAAATTAAGGAGAAATTTAATAACATTCCAAAGCCCATTAGGTATCTTTGTGAAGTTAATATATAGCAATGATCACAAAAAAAATATTCAACGATACCGAAACAGCTTTTAGCTTGAAATCTGATTCAGATTTGAACCGGGCTATTTTCCTTTTTGAGATGATAAACAGACCTTTGCTCGTCAAGGCGGGGACTTCCTTAACGAACCTGGCATTAAAAGCCCGGCTGCCGGTGGATTCAATAATAAAAAAGACCGTTTTCAACCAATTTTGCGGGGGCGTGACCGAAAAGGATTGCATGCCAAACATAGAGAAAATGTATGCTAAGAACCTCCATAGCATCCTGGATTATTCTGTGGAAGGCAAGGAGCAGGAGAGTGAATTTGAAAAAGCGATCGAACGGAAAACCAATATTGTAAAATATATTTCAAACCGGGAGGAGCTTCCTTTTGCAGTTTTTAAGCCTACCGGGATTGGAAGGTTTGAAATTTGGGAGAAAGTTTCGGCTAACGCCGACCTGACTTTGGAAGAAGAGGAGGAGTGGCAAAGGGTGAAAAACCGTGTGAACAGGATATGTGAAGAAGCTTATAAAAACGATGTAAGATTGCTCGCAGATGCCGAAGAAACCTGGATGCAGGACGCGGCAGATATTCTTATTGAAGAAATGATGTTCAAGTACAACCGCGAAAAAGCCATCATCTTCAATACGTTGCAATGTTACCGCTGGGACAGAATGATGTATCTAAAGGACTTGCATAGCCGGGCGAAAGAACAGGGCTTTATGGTAGGCGCCAAAATTGTTCGCGGCGCATACCTTGAGAAGGAGAACAAAAGAGCTGCAAAAATGGGATATTTATCGCCTATTTGTGAGAACAAGGAAGCTACAGATGTGAACTTCAACGGGTTGCTTACCTATTGCCTTGCCCATATTAAGGATATTTCTGTTTTTATTGGAACCCACAATGAAGTTAGTAATTATCTGGCTTTGCAATTAATGGAGGACAAAGGTATTGCCAAAGACGATGACAGGGTGTGGTTTTCCCAACTTTACGGAATGAGTGAACACATAAGCTATAATTTAGCTCAAAAAGGCTATAATGTTGCCAAATTAGTGCCTTTTGGTCCGGTTCGGGATGTTGTGCCTTACCTTATAAGAAGGGCCGAAGAAAATACCTCTGTAAAAGGGCAAACCGGAAGGGAACTTTCCCTGCTATATGAAGAGCGGAAGAGAAGGAGTGGGGAGCTAATGAAGAGCAATAGAGAAAGTGAACTGGCTGGCTAACCTTATTTATTTTCGATTGATGGGCTGGAAAGTCCAGGGAACCTGGCCCAAAGGCTTAAATAAAAGCATAGTGATCGTTTTGCCACACACCAGCTGGCACGATTTCTATGTAGGGCTTTTAATCCGTAAGATATTGGGGATGGAAATAAAATTTCTGGCCAAAAAAGAGCTTTTTAAACCGCCTTTCGGGTGGTACTTTAAATGGATGGGCGGCACTCCATTGGATCGTACACCTGGACAGGACAAAGTTGCGACCATTGCAAAAAAATTTAACCAAAAGGAAAGTTTTCACCTCGCAATGGCTCCAGAAGGGACGCGCAAAAAGGTAGAGGAACTAAAAACTGGATTTTACTTTATCGCCAGGACTGCTAAAGTGCCCATTGTGATGGTGGCTCTTGATTATGGAAATAAGAAGGTGAAAATTTCTGATCCACTTTATCCTGGATTCGATAAAGAAAAGGATTTCGAAAAGGTCAAAAACTTTTACAAGGAAGCAACCGGCAAGGTTGTCCATTACACTTAAAACTAAAAAATCCCTGTTCTGGCGACCAGGGATTTTTCACTTTTGGCAGGTTTGCATCTAAACTAATACCTGAAAACAGCATTCATTTTCGAATTTTTATCGGGCATGAATTGACTTTCGATCAGGTACACTTTGCCGCCCTGGTCAATCACTTTTGTTGCAGCAAGATTCATTAGCGATAGGCTACCATTGCGCCTTTCATCGTGTACATCAACAGAGGCCATGTTCTCATTGTAATTTCCCCAAATATCTTCGTGGTTTTGAAGGAACAAAGTATCTACTTTTCCTTCGTAAATAGCTGGTAGGATATCTGTAACCTTCGAAGAAGTACGTTCGGGATTTAGTTCTTTAAATTCTTTCATCTTACTATCCATATCTTCGCTAAAATGTGGTTCAAGCACATCGAGGGCTGCCGAATGTAAATCAAGCATTCCGTCGTAATCTGCTTCCGGATTCCCGGGAACAACTTTGTGGTACAGATTTTTGTATCGGCTCACGTCTTTATATAATGGGAAGAGGTAATCCTGGCATGCGATTACCAATGGTACTTTTTCGTTGTGCAAAATTTCATAGATACCTTTATCTACAGCTCTAAAAAATCGCCCAATTTCATTTTTTTGATCGCGGTTTGCAGCATCATAGCCGTGCTGGGTAGAAGTGCCTCCTGGATTGGCACCAACGTTACTTTTTTGGGTTTTGCTTTTGCTGTTTTTTTGTTCATAGTCATAACCTACTCTGTCTTCCAGTTGGGAAGGAATCAGGTCTTGAATCTCTACTTCCCCAACAGTGAATTGTGTGGCTTCATATAACTTCACATTGTCTAACTGTAGCCAAAGCAAATAGAAACGACCGTCACCGTTGAACATTGGCACTAAAGGCTTAAGGTAGAAGTGATCGGCGACATAGGTGAAGGATTCAAACTTCACAGGCACCGTGAACTTTTCGAAAAATCCGTCGGCGAGGAAAATAGCCAGACCGTCAGATTGGTGCCTCCAGAAATTTTTGTCGCTCAGCAAATCCTCAAGAGGTTTCCCTATTTTGTCTATTTTATCCTGGCCAAGCCCCATATCTTTCAGCTCTTTTGAAACTTTTTTCCATTGGCTTTTCAGGTTGATCTTGTCTTTTTCTTCCAGTACGTCTTTTCCTGCCCTTTCTGTAGGTATAAATATTGAGATGCAGGGGTTGTTGTCAAATTTTGCTAAATTCTCAAATTGTTCTTTTTCCAAAATTGGCATGATTTATTTTTTTATGGAAAATGCTCTTTAAACTATATAAGAGACATTTTTTCCTGATTTAAACTCTTAGTTAAGATACTTTTTTTGCAGGGATTGACAAAAGCATGAACCCTCACTTGGTCATAATTTTTCCTTAATTAGGGCGAGGTTTGCCGTTAATTTTGTCCTAAGGCAAAATCACTCCCACCATACGATGAAGAACCGGAACAAGTTTCCCTCGTTATTTTTCATCCATACCAGTGGAGACTGCTCTTTTTTCAGCATTGAATCCACCTGTTCACAAATTTCTTTAAAACCAATCCACTTTTCATTGTGCTTTGGGTGAACTGGCCAATCTGGCTTTTTAGGAGAGAAAAATTGACCTTTTCCAAACCGTTTGGCAGTAAATTGGATTGCTTTGATCCAGAAACCCTGGATGGCTGCAGAATTGATGTCCCTAAAATGCCTTTTTTGAAGATCCAAAGGCAGAAAAAGGTTTGCTTTAAAACATAATTTTTGAGTGATTTCGCTTGCTGAAACGTCCAATTCCTGCAACAGGCCCTGGGTGGCAGGGTTGTACAACAGGGGGAACTGCCTCGTTTTGAGCCGGTTCAGTTTTTTGGACAGGTTGTCGCGGTGGTTGGGACCCGTCCATTGCTCAAATTCTTCAGAAGCAGGCCCTGGGTCGAACAAATAAAATTTGTAAACCAGTTCTATGTGCGTGATTTCCCCGGAATTGGGGTTGCGCAGGAGAAAATCCAGTTCCCCAAGGGTGATTTTTTGAGCAATAATTTGTTCATTTTGCGCAAGCACTTGTTCCTCCGTATAATGCTCAATGTAGAACTGGAAGAATTTTTCCACCCGTTTCCCTAAGACCATGTTGGGCGGAATGTTTAAATCCTTTGGTTGCTTTGAAAGGACGGCCTCCTTCAGAAAGTATAGCGGATATGGAAAGCTGCTATCTTCTTCCCATATTTGAGGGGTTTGGATAAAGCCGGTAAATTGTTGCGACAGCCATTCATCCATAAATTATTTTAATTTTCCTTCCTTACTGAACAAGAAACCAAAAGGCCTTAATGATTTTACATTGAGCAGGACGATGTTTATGATTGCCAGGATGGGGATGGAGAGGATCATTCCCACAATACCCCAGGTGTAATTCCCAACCACCACCACCAGGATCACGAGGAAAGGGTGCAAATCTACCTGATCGCCAACTACATAAGGATTTAGAATATAACTTTCTATAAACTGACCGATAAAAAACGTAAGAGAGATCCCAATCAATACCCCCGGATTTCCTGAAGTAAGGTACCCAAATACCAGGGCCATCCCAAACCCAATAATATTACCTATATAGGGTATGATACTAAAAATTGCCGCAAGCGCACTTACCAGAATAAAATTCCGAACCCCTGAGATCCCCAGGCCAATAGAGTAAAAAAGTGCTAAAAACCCTACCAGCATAAGTTTACCTAACAAATATTTTTGTGTGACCCGTGTGGATTCAGAAATAACTTTTGTGACCTTTTTTCGCCTGGAATCTCGGAAAAGCTGAAGTAAAAATTTCTTAAAATGCGCACGATAATTAAGCATGAAGAAGATGTAAATAAATGTAAGGAGATAGGTAAAGACGAAGCGCATCGAGGAATTAAAAAAACCCACCGCTTTTTTACCCGGATTTTCTACGGGATCAAAGAAAGGAATGACTGTCATTGTACTTGCCGAACGATCAAAATCTTCCTGGGTTAGCGCAGAATGTTCAAAAACAAATGCTTTGAGTTGTTCAACTTTTGGTTCCATGGTCACTTTGATCAGAGGCCAGTCATCCACCAGATTTTTTACCTGCATTGAAAGCAAGGCAAAAAATCCCAGGGAAATAAAAAATAAGATAATGGTATTGACAATGGACGCAGCGGTTCGGTTGAAAAATGACCTTTCCATTTTTCGGCTTAATGGCACCACTAAAAGTGCGAGGATCATCGCCACTGCAAGTGGCGCTAAAAACGGTTTGACTTTAGAAAGGCCCAAGAACAAAAAATATAGCCCAAGGATGGAAATAGTAGTATAGAAGAGGATTTTCTTTCCTTTGGTCATTGTTTTAATTTTGGTTGTAAGGGAAGATACAAAAGCTGGAGGTATTTTATTTTAACTAAAAGTTAAACAGTATGGAATAGATCGCGGCAAATCCTCTCATAATGAAACCGAAAAGCCGGATGTTCCAAAAATACCATCCAAAAAGCACATTTTTGGATGGTATTTTTGGAATGCGAATGTAACCGAAATGGTTTCTTCGAATTCGCTGAAATCTTTCGTGATATAACCCAAATAGTTCTGAAAATCATTAATTTAGTTGAAAACAAGGGATGTGAGGCCACAACGATATTATTATCTGTTAGAAATCCAGTATTTAGGGTTCCGTCTTCACGGATGGCAGCGACAGCCGGGGATGAAAACAGTGGAAGGGCTGGTGAAAAAGACGCTCAGGTTTGTGTTGGGGGAAATTCGCTTCAAAATCCTGGGCGCCAGTCGTACAGATGCGATGGTATCGGCTAACCAGGCTGCCTTTGAACTTTTTATTGACCACCAGCCCTTGGAAAATATGGCCGATTTCCTGGTGGTTTTCAACAAGAACCTTCCTCCAGATATTCGTGCTTTGAGCATCAAAGAAGTAGATTCAAAGTTCAACATTATTCAGCATCCCAAGCAAAAGGAATATCTCTACCTGTTCGCCTTCGGAAGAAAAAGTCATCCTTTTGCCGCTCCTTTGCTGGCTACCTTTTTAGAACCTCTGGATATTGACATTATGAGGGAAGGCGCTTCACTATTTCAAGGAAAACATAATTTCAGAAATTTCTGTACGAAACCATCTGAAAAAACAGTTCTGGAACGGGAAATCGAGCTTTGTGAACTGGTAGTAAACAAGGAAATCACCGCAAGCTTTTTTCCAGATAAAACTTATGTATTGCGGGTGAAAGGAACAGGATTTCTTCGAAACCAAATCCGGCTTATGATGGGCGGACTCGTACTTTTGGGCAGGGGCGAAATAACTCTGGAAGAACTTAAACAAAGCTTGCAGCCAGACACCGATTTTCTGATCACCTACATCGCTCCAGGCAGTGGATTGATCCTAAACAAGCTTTCTTTTTAGGAAAAACGCAGCCTTTTCTAAGCTGGATTAGCGTATTCTAACTTTCTATTTTTTCCTCCTTTCCCAGGATTGTCAGGGCCAGGCGGATAGTGTTGTAATCCATGCTTTCCTGAAAATGCTCAAAATATGTCTTTAATGAAGAGGGGTTATCCAGTTCTTTTTTGCCTTTTTTCACCGCTTCCAAATCCGTTTTTGAGATATACTGCTGCAGGTCAATATCTTCCCCGGCTTCAAACAACTTCGTAAGATGTGAAAAAATAGTGGTGGCCGCAAGTCCTCTTTTTTGGGAAATTTCTTCAATACCGAGCCCTTCTTTAGAAAGTTCAAGAGTGGCTTTATAAGTGTCACCTTTGCTACGGGGCTTTTTTTTCGTCTGTTTTTCTTCGCCAAAGCCAATAATTTCTTTGATAAACCTGTATCCGTAATTTTGCATTTTTTGCCGTCCCACCCCGTTTATCTGCATAAATTCGGCGTCGCTTATAGGACGTTCTTTCTCCATTTCTTTTAAAGTGGCGTCATTGAAAATGAGGTAGGCGGGAATACCTTCCTCTTTTGCCAGTTCCAGGCGAAGCTTCCGCAGGCGTTCAAAAAGGGAATCTGCAGTTTTCTCTTCGGCAATTGTTTGGGTTTGTTTTATTTCAACCTTTTTCACATCGGCCAGTTGTACAGAATGTTGTTCAAAAAGCACCTTTTTGGCAAGTGAAGTAAGCCGGAGTTTATTTTTGTCGTGAAAAGCGATTTCTACATAACCGTGGTTCATTAACTGGATCATATATTGTTGCCAATCCCGCCAGGACACATCGTTTGCAATTCCAAAAGTTTTTATGTGCTGATAGCCTTTTTCAATGATCTGGGAATTCTGCGCTCCCCGAAGCACATCAATAACGACCGAAATTGGCTCCTCTTCTTTTAACCTGTAAATAGTGGAAAGGGCTTTCTGTGCTAACACGGTTCCGTCGAAGAATTCAGGTGGATTTCGACACACGTCGCAATTGCCGCAATCTTCAGAAATTAATTCCCCAAAATAGCTCAGGAGGATTTTTCTTCGGCAGCTCAAAGCTTCGGAATATTGTTTCATTCGCTCCAGCTTGGCCAGCTGTACTTCGGAATTTCCAGAATTTTCGGCGAATTTTTGCAGCTGTACCACATCTGCGTAACTATGGAAAAGCAGGGTAGAAGAGGGCAGGCCGTCCCGACCGGCACGCCCAATTTCCTGATAATACCCTTCCAGGTTTTTTGGGAGGTTGTAATGTATCACCCAGCGCACGTTTGATTTGTCAATTCCCATCCCAAAAGCAATGGTGGCGCAAATGATCTGGGTCTTGTCATTGATAAAATCTTCCTGAAATTGCACACGTTCGGCATGTGAAAGCCCAGCGTGATACGCTTCAGCCTTAAATCCCTTAGCTTTTAATTTTGCTGAAAGTTCTTCTGTACTTTTTCGGCTTAGGCAATAAACGATGCCGCTTTCGTCCCGGCGGGGTTTTAAAAAGGAATAAATTTGTTCAAACTTTTTGATCCCCGGGCGCACTTCCAGGCTCAGGTTTTTCCGGTCAAAAGAAGCGACGAATTTCTTTGCGTTGGGAATATTAAGCTGGTCGCAAATGTCTTTTCTCGTGGCTTTATCGGCAGTGGCAGTTAATGCAATAACGGGCGTGGAAGGGTAGCGGTTCTTCAAATATCCCAGTTGCGTATAAGCAGGCCGAAAATCGTGGCCCCAGCTGGAAATACAGTGGGCTTCGTCGATCGCGATCAGGCTGATTTTTCCGGCGGAAAAAACCGTGTCAATATACTGAAGACTTTCGGGGGCGACATACAGCAGTTTTATTTCGTTTTGTGCAAGTTTGCTGAAGATTTCCTGCTGTTCAGCCTCTTTCTGGCTGCTATTCAGGAAAGCGGCTGGGATTCCGTTAGCGGTGAGCCCATCTACCTGGTCTTTCATCAAGGCTATCAATGGCGAGATCACCAAAGTCACTCCTGGTAAAAGGACTGCAGGCAGCTGGAAGCATATAGATTTTCCACCTCCTGTAGGCATGATCACCAGATTGTCATTTCCTTCAAAAACCGAATCTATAATTTGCCGTTGCAACGGCCTAAACCGCTCAAATCCAAAATGTTCCTTTAATGTGCCCAGTAATTGAACTTCTTCCACCATAATGCAAAGAAAGTTTAAACCTGTTGAATAAACAACTAAGTTTTGAACCAGAGTACAGATATTTCCGCAGAAAATATTCGGGAACAACAGGTTCCAAAAAGGGCATTTTTGGGAAGTATTTTTGGCAATTCCCAGAATGTTGGTAATGATTGCATTTTATCCTTACTTTTAAGGAAATTTCGTACTACATGGCAAAAATAAAACGGTATTTACCCAGACGGCCCAAATCTACAAACGCGCTGCACCAGGCACCGGGAACGGTAAGTTATGTGGGGAGGAAAGAGCAGGTGGAAACTTCCCTGGAAGTAATCGACTACAACGCCGAAAACTTTGAACGCTTTTCTTCCAAAACTCCCGAAGATGCCTTTAAATTTGAGGCCGAAGACCGCACTACATGGATCAATATCAATGGGTTGAGCAATACTGCAGAGATTGAAAAAGTGGGAAAACATTTCGAATTGCACCCTTTGATCATTGAGGACATCGTGAACACCAATCAGCGGCCAAAAATTGATGATTATCAGGATTATTATTATGTCGTTGCAAAAATGCTATACTACAAAGAAGACGGACAGTTGGAAAATGAGCATATTAGTATGGTCCTGGGGAAAGATTATGTGCTCACATTTCAGGAATCTGGAGGGGATGTTTTTGATGGGGTACGGGAACGGCTTGCCAAAGCAAAAGGGCGCATAAGGAGCCGGGGCGCCGATTATCTTGTTTTCGCCCTTTTGGACGCCATTGTGGACAATTATTTTGCCGTGGTGGAAGAAATGAGCGACAAAATTGAAGCTTTGGAAGAACAGTTGTTCAATTCCCAGCCAAACAACCACACTACCTTTGAGATCCAGGAACTTAAAAAGACCATGTTGCGGATAAGACGTGCGGTTTTCCCACTTCGGGAAGTAGTAGGCAGGCTGGAAAAGTCCAAAAGTGGCCTCATTCAGGCTGAAACCACCGATTATATAAGGGATTTGCAGGACCATATGATACAAGTTTCAGAAAATATTGAAATTTATCGGGAAATGACCTGGGGGCTAATGGACATGTATATGACGACCATTAGCAATAAAATGAACGAGGTGATGAAGGTGCTCACCATTATGGCCTCCATCTTCATTCCGCTAACATTCCTTGCCGGGATCTATGGGATGAACTTTGAATACATGCCCGAACTGGAATATAGGTACTCATACCCAATCCTGTTGGGATCCATGTTTTTACTGTTACTGGGCATGTTGTATTACTTCAAGAGAAAACATTGGTTGTAGTTATAAAAAAGTAGGGCTGCATCTGTGATTACTATTTCATCAGGGTTTCTGATTATTTGTTTATTTTTATCGGAAATAATTATTGATGAAAAATGCCATTTTTAAGACCTTAGTGGTTGCATTCTTACTGAATTTTGGCGCATGCGCTGAAAATAAAGGAAATAAAGCGGAAGTAAACCAGGAAAAACAAGATATGAACAGGATGTTTATCGGTACCTACACGAAACCTGAAGGTCACGTGAATGGGCAAGCCGACGGAATTTATGTGGTTTATCAGGATCCCAAAAGCGGAAACCTTGAGAAAGGTAAAACAGTGGCCGAAGTAATCAATCCTTCTTTTGTGAAAGCTTCAAAAGATGGGGAATTCCTGTTTGCCGTGAGTGAGCTGGGTAGCGGGGACGCGGAATCGGGATTTATTTATTCTTTTAAAATTAACGATGACAATACCCTACAGGAACTCTCCAAATTGTCCACCGAAAGCTTTGCGCCAGCTCATATTGAAATAGACAAAACAGGAAATTATGTGTTTGTTTCCAACTACATGGGCGGAGTGGTTATGGTCTACAAAAAGAACGAGGATGGTGCCTTGGAGAAAGTCCAGCGGGTGGATCTTGAAAATCCCACCGAGAGTCATGCCCATTCGGTGACCATTTCAACTGATAATAAACACGCTTATATAGCAGATCTTGGAAATGATAAAATCTGGAACTTTGATTTTGATCCAGAAAGTGGAAAATTGACACCGGCACCACAACCTTCCGTGGATCTTGAAAATGGTGCTGGTCCCAGGCACTTTACCCTCTCAAAAAGGGGGAATTTTGCATACTCTATGAATGAGCTCAACAGTACGGTCACTGTTTTTAAGGTCCTTCCCAACGGCGGCCTGGAAAAAGTGCAAACTATTTCTTCCCTTCCGGAAGATTTTTCAGGGGAGAATTCAGCGGCAGATATTCATTTGCATCCTTCCGGGGAATTCCTGTATGCCAGTAACCGCGGGCATAACAGCATCGCAGCTTATAAAGTAGATGAAGAAACGGGAACGCTTTCCAATCTCAGTTTCACCTCCACAAAGGGTAAAACGCCACGGAATTTTGCCATTTCACCAAATGGGGATTTTCTTTATGTTGCCAATCAGGATTCAAACAACATCGCTGTGTTTGAAATCGATGAGAAAAGTGGGAATATCCAAATACAGGGTAAGCCACTGGAGGCAATGACCCCTGTAAGTATTGAATTCGTAGAATAATCTTTGGTTTGCTTTAAAAGTTTTAGAGAAATCTATCTTAAAACTGCTTAGCTGCTGTGGTTTTAAGCTGGAGTTGACCTTTTTTAGATGGCTTGTGGTTTTGCGGCCTCTTTTGATTTTCATGATGTGTCAAGGATCGCTGTGGATACTCCCGAAGAATTTAAACCAAACTTTCAGAAAAAAGGTTTGCATTTTTGCCTTTTTTGAATACTATACTTTTACCTCTTCGATTACAAAAAATCCGTCGTTCCCTTGTGACTGATAGAGAGGCATAAAAATATATGCGTCCCACTTGCTCCTAATTTCTTCGCCATTGCTTATTGCAAGCAATTCGCCTTTTTCAATTTTCTGGAAATTTTTATACCCTGGTTCCATTTTAAAAGAATCCCCTTTTTTGATCTCGTGCCGATAAACAATCTCAAAGGTTTTTTGGTCGGGCGCATTGAGATCGGTGAAATTTACCACACATTCGGGGTAGCAGGAGATCCCGGTCAGGTCGAGCTTACAAGCCTCTTTTAAAGCCAACCAAATAATGCCTTCGTGGTTTTCCACAGAAGTTTCGCTGCTATGCTCGCCAGCTTCAAAAACAAACCCTGTTAGTCCCGTCCGGCTCATATAATGGTCAATAGCCCCGTAAATGATGTCACTAAATCCGCGCACAATATAAGTAGGAAATTTTTGTGCCCAGGGATCGTTATCATTCACTTCCTGTACCGAGATATAAGGCAAACTAGCTGAAGAAGTCGTATGACAATCGAGGAAATACCGCTTGCTGTAATCTTTTTCAGGAAAATTTTCCAGCAGTTTAATTACATCGTGCATTTCTTTTTGTTCCTGGGTTCCCGGGATTTCTAATTTGACATTTTCTTCGGTCCAGGTACGGTTGAGGTCTTCATCAATATATCGGTGTCCTTTCTCTAAAGCCGATTTATTTCCTTTTACACCTACGACCCGCCCTTCAATCCCAGGTTTTGTTTTCTCCAGTTCTTCAAATACTTTCTCCAGGGCTTTGACACCGCTGGGTTCGTTTCCGTGGACACCGGCAGTGACAAAGAGAAGCGGGCCTTTTTTATTACTTGTATAGTTTCCAATTATGCGTTCTACCATATTCAATTTTACAGGTTAATAATTATTTCGAATACCGTTTTATTCCATAGTGGCAAGCACCTGGTTTGAAATATTCCCATTGTACAATTTCTTGTATTCCACCTTCTTTTCAATGGCTTTTATAACGATATCAGAAAAATCCGGAAGTCCGATTTCTTCGAAATAATCCATTCCTCCAGGGCTCAGAACATTTATTTCGATCAATTTGTCCTTCACAATATCAAGGCCGACAAAGAACAGCCCGTCCCGAATGAGTTTTGGTGCGGCAATGGAAATAATTTTCTTCATATCTTCTGTGAGCGGACTTTTATCCCCGGTTCCTCCCTGGTTGAAGTTGCTTCGGAATTCCCCTTCTCCGGTGACCCTTTTTATAATCCCGAACTTGCCATCTTTCTCCATCACGCGCCCATTTAGAAGCAGCACCCGCACATCCCCTTCTTTGGCTGCCGGGAGGTATTGCTGGGCAATAATATATCCCTGGGCAGAAAGGTTTTCGATGATCTGGTTCAGGTTTTTTTCATTCTTGTCAATCAAATACACATCGCGCCCACCGGAACCTTCTAAAGGCTTCAGTACCATTTTTTTGTTATGGCTTTCAAAAAATTCCATGACATCTTCCTTTTTCCTGGTAATAATGGAATCGGGTTTAATGCCTGCCGGCAATTCTTCAAAGTATAATTTATCAATAAAAGCATTGGATAGGGCATAGGCATCGTTCAAAACCAATACCCCTTCCTGTTGCATCATCCTTCCAAAAGCAATTCCTGCCTGTTCGGCCCATTGGCGGGAGGAGCCTTCCTCTGTGGGGTTGTTCCTTATAAATAGCACATCCAGGTGCGAGGCAGTTAGCTTCTTCTTTTTGGCCTTACTGCTTTGAAGGTACTCGAGATACTCTTTGGGAGTTTTGGACTCCAGGTTTTTAGGCACATAAGTACTATAGATGCTGAGAGCTTCATCCTGGGCAAAATAGAAATCGCCGACTCCCATTGCATAAACTTCATGGTTTCTTTTTCTGGCTTCCTGCATGAGGTATACCGTGGTACCACAAGTTTCGCTCTCTACATTATTGACTACAAAACATATTTTCATTTAATTTATTTTTTAGAGGATCTCTCCCGGTTCGTAATGGTTAATCTACGAAGCAGCCCCAACGGGGATCATTTTCGTGGTAATTAGGCCATAGCGGCCAATTCCCGGTTAAATATGCTGTTGCCGTAGTATTATTTATATTCAGGCCTCTTTTCAATAGACTGAATGAAAACATCTGAAAAATTTTCCACGCTTATTTTATAGAGCCCGTCCAAACAGCCGGGGCTTAGTACGTTGATCTAATAAGTTTATTTTGCTTTACATTCAGATCTAAAAAAATACCCTCCCTGATGAGTTTTTGGGGCTATTATTTTCATGCGTTGATCAATTTTGAAAGCGGGATTCCCTTCCGGATTTCCCGAAGTTTACTTTCTGTTTCTTCAGTCTTTAAATATCGGGGGATAAGACTAACTGATTTTAACACCCGGCGTTCGGTTAATTCATTAATAATGGGTAGATG
>JAGXIM010000103.1 GCA_024635665.1 Salinimicrobium sp.
CCTTTTCTTGTAAATGTCGTTCATTTTCTGAAAGGTTTCAGCTGCCAGGGGCGGTCGATCATAAACTGAAAGATTGGACAATAAATGCTCCTTTTTGGATGCGCCCGGAATAGTGCAGCATATTTCCTCGAATTGCAGGATCCATTGCAAAGCGATAGGAGCGAGGTTTTTGACTTCAGGGAAAAGCTCTTTTAACTCATCTACTGCTTTTAATCCTTCCTCATAATCCAAACCGGCAAACGTCTCCCCACGGTCAAAAGCTTCCCCATTCCGGTTAAAGTTCCGGTGGTCATCTTTGTCGAAATGGGTGTTGGAATCGAACTTTCCGGTTAGCAGTCCGCTGGCGAGCGGCACGCGGGCAATTATGCCAATATTCTTCCTTTTTGCCTCTCTAAAGAAAAGTTCTGAAGGGCGCTGCCTAAACAGGTTGAAAATGATTTGCACCGTGGAGACATTGGGATATTCAATAGCTTTGATCGCCTCCTCCACTTTTTCCACGCTTACCCCAAAGTTGAGGATTTTTCCCTGGTCTTTGAGCCGGTCAAAAGTCTCGAAAATCTCGGGCCGGTAGTAAACCTCTGTTGGCGGGCAATGCAGCTGGATGAGGTCAAGGGCTTCAAAACCAGTTCTTTTCAGGCTTTCCTCCACATATTTTGTGAGGGCCTGCGGGGTATAATTTTCATTGACGTGTGGTGAAATTTGGCGGCCACACTTGGTGGCGACAAAAATGCGTTCAGAACGGGAGCGCACCACACGGCCCACTGCTTTTTCGCTCAATCCATTTTCATACACATCGGCGGTGTCAATAAAATTTACCCCGTTGTCAATGGCGGTATTTATAGTGGCATCGGCTTTTTTGTCGTCAAAGCCAGATCCCCATTTCCCGCCCACCTGCCAGGTGCCAAGGGAAATTTCTGAAATTTCGAAATCTGTTTTTCCTAATTTTCTGTATTTCATGCTGTTTTGTTTTTCTGGTTTTTAAATATTTGGAATTCCGTTAAGATCACTAAAAGGGATAATAGAACCAAAAATGTCATGTCGAGTGCAGTCGGGACGTTTTGGTTTGACCCTTCGGCTCTGCTCAGGGAAACAAAAACTATTTTTAGGTATTTAAACGGACAAGGATATTAAAGATTCTTTTTTTCTGAATTTTCACGAAAAGCCCACGGAAAATATTTTCCAAAAATGCCATTTTTGGATAGGAATTTTTACGATTGTTTTCCTGCTCTTTCTGAAGAAGTTATTTTATTTCAAGAGTCCGCTTTCAAGCTAAATTAAGGAATATTCGTAGGTTTTCCAGGCTTTCCAGACAAAAATCACTTTCCCAAAACAGGCCAAACAAAAGCACAGGCTAAAAAAAGGCCTGTGCTTGTTCATTTTAATTTTCCTCTGAACGCTTTCTTCAGCCACCCTCTCAAGAAAGAGGTTTTGAAGGTGGATTTTGGGAGTCTGCTCTGTTAATAAAGATAAAAAACCTCGTTATTTATTACTTTATGAGAAGTTTTCGTCGATCTTATTTTTCACGGTAGTATCGATCTCCTCCTGGTTCTTTTTGTAGTATTTATAGCCTAAATATCCTGCACCAGCGATCGCCCCAACTTTAAGCAGACCTCCAGCCCACTCGAGGCCTTTTTTGGCGGCAAATAATTTGGCTCCTTTTTTGGCAACATTCTTTACGTCCATAATTTCTATTTTTATTGGTTAATTATTTTCAACCTTAATATAGGAAAAGGCTGTCCAAACTAGCGTTAAAGCCTTTCCAAATAACAGTTTTTTAACCATATGGCATTTTGCCGAATTGTGGAAATTTCATCTTAGCGCCACGCCACTATGGGTATCCAAAAATGGCATTTTTAAGCAATATTTTTTGAAAAATGATTGGGATTTGGGAGAGTAATCGTGCTGCGGATTTTTTTCCATGAATTCTATTTCCGTTTCCCGAAGTGTCGATCCAGGAACAAATAACGTTCATCCTGTTTCGCCTCTACAGATCTTGATTCCACATCCAGGATCATCACTGGTGGTGAGGCATCAGCTGCTTCAGCGGGCGGCCACTGGGGTAGGTTTGGGCCATTGGGATTTCCGGTTTTAATGAAATTTGCCAGGTACTGTTGAATAATTTCTGAAACCTTATAATCTTCTTCTGTCCAGGCAAAAACCTCGATCCTGTCCAGGTTACCCATAAAATATTCAATTTCTGCGGCATGTGGCGCACCAACCGGTTCGGGTCGTGGGGGAGTATTTTCTTCCCTCTCCACAGTACCACCGGCCAATCCCGTTTCTTTATTTTTGTCAACGAGCGGCGGCCTGATTTTGCTGTACAAATAGCGATACACGGGCTGTTGGGAATTTTTTCGGTGCAGGTCAAACCATTTCCAGGTGCTGTAGGCTATAAACTGGTCTGATGCCAAGTCGGTGGCCGAAAGTTCTATCTGCTTTTCGGAATCTGCGGGATATAATTCCAGTGCTTCGGCGAAATTTTCGGGGTAAGCTTCCTTCAGTTTTTTGAGGTAATTTTCTTCAGAATAAGGTCCCTGGGTGAATGCATATCCGGGGATTTCAGCTGAATTCCAGCCCAGCAACAATGGAACCTGCGCCTGTTCTCCCGCCTGGAATATTTCCGGAAGCGACTTTGGAAAGAAATAATTATCGATCACGCTTGAAAAGCCAAAAGATTGGGAGTTTTTGTAAAATTCAAAGATTTCTTCAGTATCCATCGCCCTGAGGGCAGATAAAGAACCCGCATTGATCTTTTTAGCAAAAGCTTGCCCAATTTTCTCGGCTTCTTCAAGGGGAACAGGAGCCATTGTGGGATGGATAGCGGCACCACTCTCCCCAATAGCACCAGAAATGAGGTGCCTGGACAGCGGGGATGCCATTTGCGCACTTACCGAAATGGAACCAGCAGATTCCCCGGCGATAGTCACCCTGTTGGGATCGCCCCCAAAAGCCGCGATATTTTCCTGTACCCATTCCAGGGCAGCAGTTTGGTCTAGCAGCCCATAATTTCCGGAGGCACTGTAAGGGGCTTCTTTAGAAAGTTCGGGATGCGCGAAAAAGCCGAAAATATTGAGACGGTAATTAGTAGTGACCACCACCATACCTTTTTGTGCCATGGTTGCGCCGTCGTAACGAGGTTCAGATGCATCTCCGGCCACGAATCCGCCGCCATAGAAATACACCAATACGGGAAGCTTTTCAGCTTCGGAATTTGCCGGCGCCCACACATTGAGGTAGAGGCAATCTTCGCTCTGTTCCTGCGAACGAAACTTCATATCGCCAAAAACATTCGCCTGCACGGGGGCAGGACCAAAAACTTTCGTCTCTTTTACGCCGGTCCAGTCCCTTTCAGGCTGTGGCGCCTTCCAACGAAGTTCTCCCACCGGCGGCTGCGCAAAGGGAATCCCGAAATACTGGTGCAGGTTTGTTTCGGGGTCATGGAAACCTTCAATAATGCCATTTTGGATTTTGGTTTGAACGGGGCGGGTGTCCTGTCCTAAAACTGTATTGCTGACAAGACATAATATTGGGATGCAGAGAAAGATTGATTTCATAACGGAGCGGAGTAAATTTTACGTGATCTAAAGATACTCAAAAATGGCATTTTTGAGTGGTGGAGGAACAGGTTTTCAGGAACCGATGGGAAGGAATGGTTTTTTTGGAGATCAAGGTTTCCCAAGCCCGGGATAAGTTGGGTTGTGGGAATAAGAAATTGGGCATGGTTAGGTAAAGAATCGGCAGAAAGCCGCTTTAACTACTTCTAAAATTTTATTTGCTAAGCTCCATATAAACAAGGCCGAGTGCAAACAGAGCTGTGGCAAAAATGAAGAGTAGGATAAGGGCAACAACCGTTTTTTGGATGATGGTGAAATCACTGGTTTTTTCTGACCAAATTTGATTTAAAACTGCCATAACTAATTTATTTAAGGGGGTTAACTGTCATAAATTTAGTCAACTATAAAGACTTATTTTAACTTTTCTTTGGCAAAACGACAGGTGGAACATTTTTGTCGTTGAAGGAGCTTCCGTTAGTTCACATTGTAGGATATTTCTTACAAATTTATGCTAGTTTATTAAAAGGATTGAACAAATAGAGCGAATTTATAGCTGAAGATCTAGTTGTTAAACTAAAGTGGAGAACCATAGAAACAAATTTTCAGCAAAATTTGATAAAGCTACACAATCCATGGATAATGAAATCTGATATGACACGTGCATGGTTTGGTAGGATATTTGACTATTTTTACATAAATTGATAAGAACGAAAAACAAAAAAATTATGGCTTTAGAAATAACTGATGCAACTTTTGAGGAAAAAGTATTAAAAAGTGACAAACCAGTAATGGTCGATTTTTGGGCAGCCTGGTGTGGTCCTTGTAGAATGGTAGGTCCTATCATTGAGGATATTAGCAAAGAGTACGAAGGAAAAGCAGTAGTAGGAAAGCTGGATGTAGATGCCAACCAGGAATTTGCCGCTAAGTACGGGGTGCGCAATATCCCAACAGTACTTATTTTTAAGAACGGGGAGGTTGTAGGAAGACAAGTAGGCGTTGCGCCTAAAAACACCTATGCAGAAGCCCTGGACCAGGTACTGTAGGTTTGAGACAGGTATATAATTGAAAGCCCGGCCGAGCCGGGTTTTTTTATGTTCAAATTTCCGTAACTTGAAAAAAGCCGAAAGAATAACATGGATCTAGAACAAGAAGTACAAAAGGCTGGAGGATTCGTCAATCTGGAGTTATTGGCCAGGCAGGTGGTGGAAGGTTTTATTTCGGGCTTGCACAAGAGCCCTTTCCACGGATTTTCTGCGGAATTTGCCGAACACAAGGTGTACAATAATGGCGAAAGCACCCGACATATTGACTGGAAATTGTTTGCCAAGACAGATAAGTTGTACACAAAGCGCTATGAGGAAGAAACGAACCTTCGGTGCCATCTCATTTTGGACAATTCTGCTTCCATGCATTATCCGGAACTCAAGTCACAAAACATAAATTCCCTCAATAAAATCGGCTTTTCGGTACTTGCGTCGGCTTGTTTGATGCAAATCCTCAAGAAGCAGCGGGACGCGATAGGGTTGAGCACCTACAGTGATTCCTATGAATATTACGCACCCGAAAAGGGCAGTGAGCGGCACCGGCAAATGTTGCTGCATGTACTGAGTGAAATCCTAAGGTCTGGAAAAGGAAATCCCGGCTCGAATACCTACACTTATTTGCACCAGATTGCTGAAAAACTCAAAAGGAGGTCTTTAATTTTCCTGTTTTCAGATATGTTCCAGGCCGAGGTGGAGGAGGCGAAGCTTTTTGAAGCTTTACGCCATTTGAAGTACAATAAACACGAACTGGTGCTTTTTCACGTGGTGGACAAACAGAAAGAATTCAACTTCGACTTCAAAAACAGCCCACGGCGCTTTACAGATGTCGAGACTGGTGAAAAAATCGATTTATATTCTGATAATGTCAAGGAAAGTTATCAGCAGGTAGTCTCCGATTATTTTGCAGCACTTGAGCTAAAGTGCGCGCAATACGGAATCAAATATGTGATGGCAGATGTGAACGCAGATTTCAATAAAATTTTATCCACCTTTATGGTTGAAAGGCAGAAGTTTGTTTGA
>JAGXIM010000104.1 GCA_024635665.1 Salinimicrobium sp.
ATCAACAAAATCGTGTTGTTCCAGAATCCTTCGGTCTCCATAACTGCCATAATGGGTGAGCGCCACCACCAAATCTGCATCTTTCACAGCAACATCATTCCCATAATCTGAAAACGCACTCACGCCTTCCACAAATTCAAGCCCTTCCACCTTTTTGGGGTGCGTACTGGGTTTATTATTGGAATTAGTTTCTACTACACTTATAAATGCAATCTCAAAACCATCTTTTTCAATGCTGGTATGCCCTTGCGGAAGATTTAGATCTCCGCTTTGATTTTCCACGTTCGCACACAGGAACGGAAAATTGGCCTGCTCCATTCTCTTGTTGAGGATTTCCTGCCCATAATCGAATTCATGGTTGCCAAGGGCACTCACGTCCATTCCGCTTTTGTTCATGAGATCGATGATGGGAAAACCTTTTTCAGGATGATAATCAACAATGGGGTTTCCGGAGAAAATATCACCACCCGACACAAAGAAAACCTGCGATTCAGTCTCTTTTTCAGCATCAATTATAGCCTTGATCTTTGCGAAGTTGTTGATCTTTCCGTGAGGATCGTTGATGGTGAAAATCGTGATTGTTTCAGACTGCGGCTCAACTTCAGGCGGTGCAGGATTATCGGGATTGTCTGAAGAGCAGGAAACAGCAAAAAAAATACCTGCCAAAAATGTCATTTTCAGAAGGTATTCCAAAGCGGAAAAAAATGTTTTCATAACCAATGACAAAAATAAAGAGACTGTATAAATAAATAAAAAATCGCCATTCTGAATTTATTTCAGAATCTTTCAGATCTAATTTTCAGATATTATTTCAACCTGAAACAAGTTTAGGTCGACGTGGAAAAGGTTTTTTTAGACAACCCTTCCTATACATCAGATTATTTAATTATTATTCAAAAAGCCAGCGGTAAATATCGTTCCCATTGGCAAACAATACCAAAGCGATCAAGATCACGAAACCAACTAGTTGCGCATATTCCATAAATTTTTCATTTGGCTTTCTACCCGTCACCATCTCATATAACAGGAACACGACATGCCCTCCATCAAGTGCCGGAATAGGCAGAATGTTCATAAATGCCAGAATTATAGAAATAAAGGCCGTGGTCATCCAGAATGATTGCCAGTTCCATTGATCGGGGAAAAGCCCTCCAATGGCACCAAAGCCGCCCACCTGGGTCGCCCCTTTTTTGGTGAAAACGTATTTGAACTGCGCGACGTAATCGTGTAAGGTCCAATATGCAAGATCAAAACCTTTTGAAATACTCTCTGCAAACGAATATTTTTCATGGCTCACTTTAAAAGAAGTCGGCCTGTAAACGCCAATATTCCCCTCTTCATCGGGAGTGACAGAAATAGTCTGCAATCTATCTTCCAGAAGGTCTGCTTTTTCAGCATCCATTTCAACGCTCTCAAATTCTCCGTCCCTACTATATATTAATCTCAAAGGTTCACCCTGGTTTTCCTCTACCTGCCTGGTGAAATCGTGCCAATAGCCCACTTCAAAATCATTGACAGCAATGATCCGGTCGCCTTTTCGAAGCCCGGCTTTTTCCGCAGGACTGCCTGCCACAACAGAATCCAGGATTGGATATTCCATAGGCACAAAAGGGAACATGGTGCCCTTTTCAAACATTTTGGAACCTATATCTTCAGGAACTGCGATAGTTTCCCGCTCCCCGTCCTGGTGTAAAACAGTAATATCCTCTACGTCCCTTAGAAAAAGGTATTTGTTGACATCTATACTGTGTTTCAAATCTTCGCCATTGATCTCCAGCACCCTGTCCCCATCGCGGAAACCAAATTCCTTGAAGGTATCATCAACTGCAAAACCATTTGGCATATCTTCGGCTGTAATATATGGGCTCCCCCAAACAAACATCACCATCATGTAGATAAAGAAACCAAGGACGATATTAACCGTCACCCCTCCTACCATTATGATGAGCCGCTGCCATGCGGGTTTACTGCGGAATTCCCACGGCTTGGCAGGTTGAGCCATCTGCTCTTTGTCCATGCTCTCGTCAATCATTCCCGAAATCTTCACGTACCCACCCAAAGGCAGCCACCCGATCCCATATTCGGTCCCGCCGATTTTCTTCTTGAAAAGGGCAAATTTGACATCAAAAAAAAGGAAGAATTTTTCTACCCTCGTTTTGAAGATCTTCGCCGGAATAAAATGCCCGAGTTCGTGCAGGACGATGAGCAAGGATAAGCTGAGTATTAATTGTAGTGCTTTTATAAAAAAAGGATCCATAGACGATTGCGTAATTTAAAATCGCACAAAAGTAACCTTTTAAAGGTTCCTAAAAAAGCCTAAATGATTTTCTGAAAAGTCGGTGTTATTTTTGCAGGAGGATGCTTACAGATTGAAAACTAGAATTGTAATTTTGCCTCAAAAATTTTTACATGCTCAATTTCTTTGCGAAATATAAGTTCTTTGGGATCTTCCTTTTTGTGCTTTCGGCGATCATTATTAGCATCATCTATCAAATTTTGAAGCCCGAAGAGCGCCTGCCAGTTTACCAGCCCGATATGGTGAACTACGAACTGGTGGATTCCACGGTTCAGGAAGTGAGAAAATACCATATTATTAAAGACTTTGAACTTTATAATCAAAACGGCGACACGATTACGCAGGATTTCTATAAAGACAAGATCTATATAGCCGATTTTTTCTTCACCACCTGCCAAACCATCTGTCCTGTCATGACCGGTCATATGCTGGAAATTCAGGAAAAGTTAAAAGACGATCCTGAAGTACTTTTGTTGTCACACACGGTAATACCCCAGGCAGACAGCGTTCCGCAGTTAAAGAAATATGCGCTGGAAAAAGGAATTGACGATGACAAATGGAACCTGGTGACGGGCGACAAAAAGCAGATCTATGACCTTGCCCGAAAATCGTATTTAGCTGCAAAAAGTGAAGGGGACGCTGGTCCTTTTGACATGATACATACCGAAAATTTTGTGCTGGTGGACAAGGAAAAGCGCATTCGTGGGTTTTATGACGGCACAGACCCCGAAGCCATTGAAAATCTCATGCACGACGTGGAAATCCTTAAAAAGGAATAATTCTTCAGCAGAAAAACATTTCAGAATAGGTGTCAAAAATGGCATTTTTGAAGAGTTTTTTTCAGCAATTCCTGATACGCATCACTTTTAAGGGAATAAATATTTCTTTTGCCCATTGAAGTTTTTCTAATCCTGAATTTTGCCTTATTTTTGTCTTGTTTAAAATCAATCTAAATAAACATTGAGGAAAACAATTGCCGATCTTAAAAAGGGTCAACGCGGTATTATCAAGGATTTTTCAGTAGAGAAAGTTCCGCTGAAACTACTTGAAATGGGTTGTTTGCCCGGCAATGAAGTGGAAATGGTGCAAATAGCACCCTTTCACGATCCCCTGTACCTTAATATTGACGGCAGCCATCTTGCAGTTAGACATGAAACGGCTGCAAGTATAGAAATAGAAATCCTCCCTTAAAATGGCCAAACAGATCAATGTTGCACTTATTGGCAACCCCAACACGGGCAAGACCTCTGTTTTTAACCAGCTAACGGGTCTCAATCAACAGGTTGGTAATTATCCCGGGATCACAGTAGAGAAAAAGGAAGGGATCTGTAAGCTGCCACGCAATTTAAAGGCACATATTCTTGACCTCCCTGGAACCTACAGTCTTAATGCCTCTTCCCTTGATGAGAACATGGTGATAGAGCTGCTCCTTAACAAGAATGATAAAGATTATCCCGATGTGGCCGTCGTGGTGAGCGATGTTGAGAACCTCAAGCGAAACCTCCTCCTGTTCACCCAAATAAAAGATCTCGAGATCCCCACGATCCTCGTGATCAATATGGCCGACAGGATGAAATACAAAGGGATTTCCCTGGATGTTGAAAAGCTCGAAAAGGAACTCAAAACCAAAGTTGTACTTGTAAGTGCCCGAAAAAAGACCGGCATTGATGAACTCAAGGAATACATCATCAACTACCAACATATTTCTACTGAACCATGTTTGAATGCTTCGGCCATTGACCCTGAGTATTTTAACAGGCTTCGGAAAGCTTTTCCCAACCAACCGCTTTACAAGCTTTGGCTGGTGATTACCCAGGATGTCAACTTTGGAAACGTAAACCGGAAAAATCTTTCTCAAGATGAGGACTTTCGCACTAAAGACGAAGGCACATTAAAGCGCATGCAGCAGAAGGAGACCATCCTTCGCTACCAATTCATCAACAACGTGCTTAAAAAGCACATGATCGTTGACATAAATGCAGCCAAAGGTCTCAGGGCGGGATTGGATAGTATCCTCACCCATAAAGTTTGGGGCTACCTTATTTTCTTTTCGATCCTGTTATTGATTTTTCAGGCGATCTATGACTGGTCCAGTTATCCCATGGATTTCATTGATGCCAGTTTCGTCCTCCTCAGCGAATTTGTCAAGGAAACCATGCCCGCTGGTCCTTTCACAAATTTAATTTCAGAAGGGGTCATTCCCGGCCTCGGTGGGATTGTAATTTTTATTCCACAAATCGCATTTCTCTTTCTGTTTATCTCAATTCTGGAGGAAACCGGCTATATGAGCAGGGTTGTCTTTTTAATGGACCGCACGATGCGTCGGTTTGGGCTAAGCGGAAAAAGTGTGGTACCACTCGTATCTGGAACTGCATGTGCAATTCCCGCTGTAATGGCTTCGCGGAACATTGAGAACTGGAAAGAACGGCTCATCACCATATTGGTAGTGCCATTCACCACCTGTTCTGCAAGGCTTCCGGTGTACCTTATCATTATTGCCCTCGTAATCCCTGAAACCTCTTTTATGGGCTTTAACCTGCAGGGTGTTACTTTAATGTTGCTCTATTTGTTGGGATTTGGAATGGCAATTTTTTCCGCATGGATACTGCACAAGATTTTAAACATAAAAAGCAAATCTTATTTTGTTGTGGAAATGCCCAATTACAAACTGCCCATGTTCAAAAATGTGGCAATCAATGTAGTGGAGAAAACAAAGTCCTTTGTTCTTGGAGCAGGGAAAATTATTCTTGCAATTTCGATTATCCTTTGGGTACTCGCCAGTTATGGACCTGGCGACAATTTTGAAAACGCCAGGGAAATTGTAGAGGCCGAATACAGCGAAACATTTTTGCCCGAAGGGGAATTAGATGAAAAAGTGGCTTCTTATAAGCTGGAACATTCTTACATTGGGAATATTGGGAAAGCTATTGAACCAGCGGTTGTACCTCTAGGGTACGACTGGAAGATTGGCATAGCGATTGTGAGTTCTTTTGCGGCCAGGGAAGTTTTTGTGGGGACACTCGCAACAATTTACAGCGTGGGCAGTGATGAAGAAGAAACAATCAAAGCCAGGATGGCTTCCGAAACAAATCAAATTTTGGGTGGCCCGCTTTTCACCTTTGCCAGCGGAATAAGCCTTCTGCTTTTTTATGCTTTTGCCATGCAATGCATGAGTACTTTGGCCATCGTAAAACGGGAAACGAACACCTGGAAGTGGCCGGTGTTACAATTAGTTACAATGACGACTATTGCTTATATAGCGGCCCTTGCTGCATTTCAACTTTTAAAATAAGATTTATGCAACTACTTCAGGAAATATTGGTCTATATAACTTTCGCCATCGCGGTGGGATATATATTCACCAGGTTTGTCTATAAGCCAAAATTCATCTCTAGCCGAAACCAAAAGACAGATAAAGCCTGTGGAACAAGCTGTGGAAGCTGCCATTAGATATCTTCTTTGGAAAGCATAGCCGCAAACCTAAGGCAGTATTGTCGCGGGTCTATGCCTTTTGCCGTTTCGGGATAAGGTCTCAGATGGGAAACCTGCATCAGGAAATCTTCCGCGAGCGGAAGTTCTGCTCCGCTACCTGAAATTACCACTTCTCTTTCAAAATATTCTCCCTTCAATTCTATTCCGAGTAAAACCTTTGCCTCCCCCGCCCAAATGCAAGTGACCTGCCGCGGACAACGAGAATCTGATATCACCTTTAGAAACCGGACTTTAGTTTGTCCAAAAAGTAAATCCTGCCCCACTTCGAGGTCAATATCTAATTTTACCCGTTCAACCATGGCAGAATCTTTCTCCCCCTGTGCAAAAGCAAGGACGGGGAGAAAAAATACACAAAACATAAAAATGATCTTCTTCATATTCTTAAAGACGACTGCCGGCCGTTCATGTTGCAAAATTAACCCAACCCCACATCGAGCGTCATCATAACCATAAAGCCTCCTATGAAGCCCATAGTAGCAATATCTGTGAATCTATCCTGCTGGGCCTCCGGGATCACCTCCTCTACCACCACGAAGATCATCGCACCGGCGGCAAAGCACAGGGCATAAGGAAGAATAGGTTCAAAGCTCATAACGGCCCAGGCACCAAGGACTGCGGCAATAGGCTCTACAATTGCCGACAGTTGCCCATAATTCCAGCTTTTCCAGCGGCTCATGCCCTGCCCTCGCAATGGCATGGCGACTGCAAAGCCTTCAGGGAAGTTTTGTAGCCCAATTCCCATTGCCAGTGCTACTGCACCTCCAATGCTCGCACCTTCCAGTCCCATTGCGGCACCTCCAAAAAGAACTCCGATCGCAAGACCTTCCGGAATATTGTGTAGCGTAATGGCCAGAGTAAGCAGAACAGATTTGTGCCAGGGTGTTTTCACTCCTTCCTTATCGGCCATTTTAAAATTTACGTGTAAGTGTGGTAGCACCTTGTCGAGGCCAAAAATAAACAGGGCTCCCAGCCCGAATCCAACAAGGGCAGGAATTACTTTGTAAAAACCTTCTCCTTTACTCATCTCAATTCCTGGCGCCAGCAGACTCCAAAAACTAGCGGCCACCATGACCCCACCCGTAAAACCGAGCATTCCATCAAAGACAGCCCGATTCATTTTTTTGAAAAAGAATACCAGGGAAGCCCCCAATGCAGTAAGCCCCCAGGTAAATAAAGTCGCCAGGAAAGCCGCCATTACAGGATCAAGAGATTCAAAATATGCTATGATAGAAGCCATGTTATATCGTTTTTACAAAAAGATTATTAGCAATAGTATTGGAAATATGAAGCTCTTCGCCTTCAAGCTTAATTAGTAGCGACTGGTCAAACTCCTCTCTTTCCAGAACTTCGATCTCTTTACCCAAAGCGATCTTGTTCTTGTCGAGATATTCGAGAAATTCGCGGGAAGAATCCCTTACTCCAACGCAGAGTCCCTGCTGCCCCGGCTCGACCTCTGCCAAAAGCACCTTCTCTAAAGGCTGAAAATTCCCATGAGTATCTGGAATTGGATCTCCATGCGGATCTTTCCGTGGAAAGCCCAAAAATTTATCAAGTTCTAAAACAAGTTTTTCCGACTGAATGTGTTCCAGCTGCTCCGCCACATCGTGAACTTCAGCCCAGCTGAAATTCAGTTTTTCCACCAGAAAAACTTCCCACAATCGGTGTTTTCTAACTACCTCAACCGCCGCTTTTTCCCCTTTTTTACTGATTTTTACCCCCTGATATTTCTTGTAGTTTACCAGGTCCTTTTCTGAAAGCTTCTTGACCATATCGGTCACTGAAGAAGCCTTGGTGCTCATTTCTTCAGCCAGGGCATTGGTACTCACGCCGGCAGGGAACTTCCGCTGAAGGTGGAAAATCGCTTTTAAATAATTTTCTTCAGAAAAACTGATCATAACTATGTTCTAAAAACCGGCTGCCAAACTTCTGTCAAGAAAGCCACTTGCCAATTTGGAGTTTAATACTTCTAAAATTCAACAACAAACTTCAGAAAATTATTTTTAGGCATGGCTAAAAATAAAGTTAAAAAATGCCATTTTTGACACCTCTGTTTTTGGAACTATTTCTGAATTAAGCTTTTTAGGACAAAACACTTTGTGGGAAAACTTACATACCCCGCTCTTTCTGGATTTGCTCGTAGGCTTCCTGAACCCTTCGGAACTTTTCTTCAGCACCCTTTATATGGGCTTCATCCATATGCTGGATCTTGTCTGGGTGGTACTTCTTGGCCATGGTGCGAAATGCCTTTTTCACCTCAGCATCACTGGCCGATTTCTCGATCTCGAGGATCTTGTAGGCATTATCGGTTGTTTTGAAGAACATCGCCCGCAAACTCTGGAAATCTTTAGTGCCAATCCGTAAGTAGCCGGCGATTTCCTCGATTTTACGAGCTTCGGCTTCGCTTACGCGGCCATCTGCATTCGCAATACTAAAAAGGAAATGGACGATTTGAAGACGGGCTGCATATTTGGTACGTTCGGCGAGGAATTGGGCTATCCGGGATTCAGAAAGTTCCCTTTTCTTGGCGACTTCGTTAAAGGTGCGAAAAATGGCATTTGCGCGATCTTTTCCGTAGGCCTGCACGAAGTAATTCCGCACATAATCCATCTCCTGCTGGCTTATGTTACCATCGGCCTTTATCACGATGGCGGAAAGCGACAGCAGGTGGAGTTCAAAATCCCCGGGTGTCACCGAGGGCTCGTCATTGAAAACTTTGAAGCTGCCACGCGAAGAAGTAACAGAATCAATCAAACTTCCAACAATAAATCCTAAAATCGCTCCGCGGAAGCCGTAAAACATGAAGCCGAGTACTGCGGCAATCCATTTAATCATGGGAAATTATTTTGCGGGGCAAAGATAGCATTTTAGAATTGTCTCCCGGAAAGCTTTGCTTAACAATCCCAGCTGCGCCAAAGCTTTATGGTTTAGAAATTTATCCAGCTAAATTTTATTTGGTATCTTTGCCGCTTTAGTTCTAACAATAAAAAATTGATATATGTATCCACCAGAATTAGTAAAACCAATGCGCGAAGATTTGACCAGCATTGGGTTCCAGGAATTGCATACAGAAGCCGAAGTTGATAAAGCAATTGCCAAAAAAGGGACCACTCTTGTCGTGGTAAATTCGGTTTGTGGCTGCGCAGCTGCAAACGCCCGTCCTGCTGCAAAAATTTCTTTACAAAATAACAAAAAACCCGATAATTTAGTGACTGTTTTTGCAGGCGTGGACAAAGAAGCTACAGAAAAGGCCCGCGATTATATGGTTCCTTTCCCTCCTTCTTCCCCGGCTATGGCGCTTTTCAAAGATGGTGAGCTGGTCCACATGTTGGAAAGGCACCACATTGAAGGTCGTCCTGCCGAAATGATCGCAGATAATTTGACCGAAGCTTACAACGAGTTTTGCTAGTCAAAAGATGATTTTGTTTTACAGGCCGCTTTCTTCGGGAAGCGGTTTTTTTTTGATCCTAATTCCAAAAAAACAGCTTTAAAATGGCATTTTTTGCACGGCATAATTTAATTGCTGAAATTGCGGGTTCCTTACAAGTACCCGTGAATGAAAACTTTTAAAAAGATCCTTTCCTACCCGCTATCGGTAGTTTTTTATTTTTTCTTCTTCCTTAATTTGCTGGTTTTTCATGCCATTCAGTGGATTTCTCTGAAGTTGGGAGGTTACCAGGCGCACAAAAAAAGTGTGGATATTTTCAACTTTTTCCTGCTGCGTTGCTTAAACATCCTGGGAACAAAATTTACCTTTGAGAACCCTCATTCCCTGCCAACAGATAAACCTTGCATTTTTGTGGCCAACCACCAGGGCATGTACGATATCCCGCCCATCATTTGGTACATGCGAAAGCACCATCCGAAATTTATCAGCAAAAAAGAATTGGGGAAAGGCATTCCCAGTATCTCCTACAATTTAAGGCACGGCGGAAATCTTCTGATAGACCGAAAAAATGGAAGGGAATCATTGGTGAAAATGTCAAAATTCGCCGATTATCTTAATCAGAACAACCGGTCTGCAGTGATTTTTCCTGAAGGAACGCGTAGCCGCACAGGTGCCCCGAAGGAATTCGCAGTAAAAGGCCTGCAACTCCTGTTCAAAAAAATGCCCGAAGCATATGTGGTGCCCGTCACCATCAATAATTCCTGGAAGCTCTTCCGTTATGGCAGTTTTCCAATGGGAATTGGGACGCATATCAGGTTCAAGGTCCATGAACCTATTCCGGTGAAATCTACAGATCCCGAAGCTTTAATCGCAATTGTGGAGAGAACGATCATTTCAGATATTAAGAATTAATCTGAGAATCCAGGAAAGATGAACGAACACCAGATCCTCGAGAATACAAAAATATTTGTAAAAAAGACACTTTTGGAAGCTGAAGGTGGCCATGACTGGTTCCACATTGAGCGGGTGGTCAAAAATGCCAAAGAGATCGCTTCCGAAGAAAACGTAGATGCTTTTGTGGTGGAATTAGCTGCGCTTTTACACGATATCGCCGATTCTAAATTCCATAACAGCGATGAAGCTGTTGGCCCGGCGATGGCAGAAAAATTCCTCGCGGAACAAGGCGTTCCGGAAGAAAAAATTGAGCACATCAAGAATATAATCCAGTGGATTTCTTTCAAAGGAGGTAATGAGAAACAGCAATTCTCTTCCCCCGAACTGGATGTGGTGCAGGACGCCGACCGACTGGATGCCATGGGGGCAATTGGGATCGCCCGTACTTTCAACTACGGCGGATTCAAAGGCAGGGCCATTTTTGATCCTGCCATCCAACCAAACCTCAACATGGGCAAGGAAGAGTATAAAGCTTCCACTGCCCCCACCATTAACCATTTTTACGAAAAACTTCTACTCCTAAAAGACCGGATGAACACCAACACCGGCAGAAAAATGGCCGAAGAAAGACATGAATTTATGGAGCTTTTCCTCGCTCAATTTTTCAAAGAATGTGGCACAGGGTTCCAAAAAGGGGATTTTTAAGAAATATTTTCTAGAACAACTTCATCTGTCCATCTTTATACTGCTCGTACAGGGAGCAATTTAAAGCCGACCGTTCCCTCACGGACAGGTATTTTTTGCGTGCTATTTTAAACTGTTGGGATACTTGATGGGCAATGTTACCTTCGCCTATCATCCGGGTGCCAAACCGGCTATCGTTCAGGCTTCCGTTATGGCATTCTGCTATTTGGTGCAGGACTTTTTCTGCTTTGTCGGGCATTGTTTTCCTAATCCAGGTCGAAAACACTTCCCCAATGGCTCCATTCAGTCTCACAACGGTATAGCCTACGCTGCATGCGCCCCTTTCGGCTACTGCCTTGACCAAAGGCAGGATCTCATGGCTGTTAATCGATGGAATAATTGGCGCCATCATCACATTTACGGGAATTCCGTTTTCGTGCAATTTTTCAACTGTCTGCAGGCGTTTTTTGATGCTTGCCGTTCGGGGTTCCAAAAGTTGCCTGGTTTTCTCATCTAAAGAAGTGATGGAAAGGCTCACCCGCACGAGGTTTTCCTTCGCCAGTTCTTTAAGAACATCCAAATCCCTTTGAATAAGCGCATTCTTGGTGATAATCCCCACCGGATGCCTGTACTTCAGGAACAGCTGCAGCAGTTCCCGTGTTATCTCCAGCTTTCTTTCGATGGGCTGGTAACAATCTGTATTTCCAGAAAGCACAATGGGTGTGGCTTTCCAGCTTTTACTTCGGAATTTCTTTTCCAGAAGTTCCACCGCGTTCCTCTTCACCAGTATTTTCTGCTCGAAATCCAGACCCGCTCCATAGCCCCAGTATTCGTGAGAATTGCGGGCGTAGCAGTAAACACAACCATGCTCGCAACCCTGATACGGGTTTAAGGAATACTCCATCCCCACATCTGGGCTCGAAACTTTGTTGACAATGGTCTTTGGAAAAGTATTGAGAAAAGAGGTTTTTGAATCGCTCGCCTCCTCCCCTTCGGCGGCACAATAATTCAGGAAATCATCCCTCATTTCATAGGAATGTAATGAAAACCTATTGGTGACTTGCTGTTGTGCTCCTCTTCCTTTGATAAAATCTTTCCGCTCCATGGGGAACAAAATTAGGAAAAAATACTATTTATCGGAATAATTCCAAAATTTCTTTCTAAATGTATTCTCCTGTGAATTGGTTTTGCCTTATTTACATTGCAAACGTGAGTAGTGGTAGATAAGAAAAGGTCTTGTCCCCTTTGAGCGTTTTAAGTATTGGCTATACCCCTAATATATGTTTCAGGAGTCATTATTGCTAAATCACTGTTTTTGTAATCTTTCAAATTTCTGGTCAGTATCACACTGATCTTACCATTTTTAGTAGCTGAAAAATTTTGTATTGCGTCTTCAAAATCTCTGAAGTTAGAGTTCAAGGAATCAAGGACCACTTCTTTACCTATTTTTTGAATATCAAGGATTGTCAAAAGCTGTTTTAATTTTTCGATTACTATCTCGTGTTTTGCTGTTTTTCTCAATAAATAATAAACGTTGCACACGATGACCGGAGTAATAAATCCTTTAACCCTATTTTCTTCGCACAGGTTCAATAGATCTGTAGCAAATTCTGAAAAAGGTTCTCTGTCAAAGAAAAAATCCAGGATAACATCGGTGTCAATAAGAACGTTGTCCATTACAGATATTTTTCCTCCAGACGACCCCTAAGTTCTTTTTTGTAATCCATATTTTTAGGCATTTTAAAAGATCCTTTCAAAGATTTCACAACAGGATTAAGTTCTTTAGCCTTTTGTTTTTGTTCCTCTTTAGTAAGAACTTTTAAGTAGTTTTCAATGATATCTGAAAGACTACGATTTTTTTCTTTGGCGTAATCCTTTGCCCTTTTAATGACTTCTTGTTCTATTGTTAATGTGAGTTTCGTATTCATCGTTTTTCCATTCAAGACAATAATTCCAAATATAAAGAAGAATTTCTTTATACGTGTCATTTATTATTTATTAGCACGTCTATTTCTGATTCTTATCGTGAGTTTTCAGTTCACAAATTGATCTCAATCCTCCTTTGCGATTTTTAATAGCACGTACGCCTGACTTAGCGCAGTAAATCTACCGGGGCTGCTTTCTTTGTATTGCACAACAACAATTCCATTTTTATTATAAATTCCATGAACACTAATCCTGCTACAGCAGTAGTTGTAATACTTTCCGATTATTATTATCAGGTTATTCTTATCAAAGTCAAAATCAAGAACCTTAAAATGTTCGGCTTGCGAAGGATTTACTCTTTCGATTTCAGGTATAAAATTATTCCAGTCGGTTTCATTCTTAAAGACCAGGTATTGTTCTGGTATTTTTTCTTCTTCCGAATAGCTCAAATAGTTTTCTAAAATCACTTCGTATAGAATGGAATTATTGGGCTCTTCTTTAGTACAACCCGATCCAAGAATCAATAAAAATAAACAGACGAATAGATTTTCTGGTTTCATCTTAGGTGTCTTCTAAAGTAAAAGTTCATCGTCCAACACGTCATCAATTAGAAGTTCGTCATCTTTATTTTCGGACATTTTCTTAAATCTTTTTGCCCAATTTTTTCTCTGGTGACTACTTAAAGCGTCCATTGGATAATGTTCATTTTCATAATTACTAATAAGCATAGAGAGAATTTCTGCTTCGTCTCTTTCTGCCGAATTGGCCGGAGCATCAAATACCATTTCAAGCCTTTCTAAGGCTCTCTCGTAATCTTTTTTAGTTTTTAAAGGTTTTAAATTCATGATTCGCATTCAAGTTTTACCAGGATTCCTCCCTTCAGCAGCTTTGCGAAAAGTAGCTTTAAAGGTAGTCAAAAATGGCATTTTGGAGAAGTTTTTCCCCCGTGAGGCCAGCCGGGGACAGAAGGCTTCGATGAAATTTTGATTCTTTGGTGATTAGGTGTTTATGAGGCCTTTCGCAAGCTTCAGCCCGATTTTAACAAGACGTGATATAATGTATATAAGAATTTGCTTTAACTTGTATCTTTCTCAATTCCCATTCAACATTCCAGAGATGAAAATTAAAGAGGACGGGGAATATGCACATAATCCATTTATTCCATGAAAATACTGCTTACAGGTGCTACAGGTTATATTGGCAAGAGACTTCTGCCCGAATTGTTAAAGCAAGGGCATGAAGTCATTTGCTGTGTCAGGAACAAAAAACGTTTTCCTTCAGAAGGGATTTACACCGACCCCAGGATTAGCCTCTTCGAAATAGATTTCCTTGAGGAACCCCCTTCATCAGACGTTATTAAAGACATAGATGCAGCTTATTACCTCATTCACTCCATGAGTTCTGGCAACGACGATTTTGAGGAGCTGGAGAAGCGTTCTGCCTTGAATTTTGTGGAACTGGTAAAAGGAACAAAGATACAACAGATCATTTATCTCACGGGGATCACTAATGAAGAACATTTGTCAAAACACCTGGCCTCCAGGAAACAAGTAGAAGAAGTTTTGGACAGAAGCGAGGCTCCATTAACCGCGGTTAAAGCAGGTATAATAATAGGATCGGGAAGTGCTTCTTTCGAGATCATGAGGGATCTTGTAGAGAAACTGCCAATCATGATCGCCCCCAAATGGCTCAACACCAAAAGCCAGCCAATAGCCATTCGAAATGTGCTGAAGTATCTGTCGGGGGTTTTACTTCTGAAGGAAACCTTCGGAAAGGCTTATGACATAGGTGGCCCCGACGTGCTGACTTACAAACAGATGCTGCATCAGTTCGCAGAAGTCCGTGGCCTCAAAAGGCGTATTATTACAGTTCCGGTAATGACGCCACGCTTATCTTCCTACTGGCTCTACTTCGTAACCTCCACCTCCTATAAGCTAGCGGTAAACCTGGTGGACAGTATGAAAGTCGAAGTGGTCGCTGCAAACAATGACCTTGAGAAAATACTGGGGATCGAGCCCATTCCCTATAAAGAAGCTGTGAAAATGGCTTTTCAGAAAATTGAACAAAACAATGTGATCTCAAGCTGGAAAGATTCCCTTGCTTCCAGTTATGCAGACAATTCCCTTCTGGAAAACATACATGTACCCGCCCATGGTGTATTTACTGATAAAAGGGAAAAAGAAATTAAGGGTGATCCTAACCAGGTTTTTAAGAATATATTGGCAGTTGGAGGGGAAAAAGGCTGGTACTACGGAAACTGGATGTGGAAGGTGCGTGGTTTTATGGATCAGGTCGTTGGCGGTGTTGGCCTGAGAAGGGGACGTACCAATCCCGACACAGTTAATACCGGAGATTCACTGGATTTCTGGCGGGTTTTGGCTGCCGATAAAGAAAACAAGCGCCTGTTGCTTTACGCCGAAATGAAATTACCAGGAGAAGCCTGGCTGGAGTTTAGGATCACTAAAAAAGATGATGGCAAAAATTACCTGCAACAAACTGCCACTTTTCGACCACGCGGAGTATCAGGCAGGGCATATTGGTACTCAGTTTTGCCTTTTCATTCTTTCGTATTTAACGGAATGGCAGAAAATATTATCAAAATTCCCGAAGCGAAGCCTTTAGAAGAGAAGCAACAGTAGGTTCAAAGTTGTGAGACTAAAATATTATCTGAAGAACGAGATCGGTTGAATACGTAGTGACCAGCGAATTGAAGTTTGCGTTTTGATTGATGCCCAGCCCAAAATGCTTATAGAACAAAATCAATTTTGCACGCAAAGGAAACCCTATTGAGGTTTTGCTGAAATCCAAATCGTCTTCTGAAAACTTATGGTTAAAAAAACCAACTCCCGCGTGTCCTTCTAGCTTTACCCAACTAAGCAAATTAGTTTCACGTCCATATGTTAGACTCCCTGCCAACAAACTTTCACTTCCACCACCCAAAATATTGAAATCTTCTGCATAATTCACATACAGGGAGAAAATACCTTCCCCATGTTTGGTAGCGACATCGGCAACGAAATTCAAGCCGTCATCTGAATATGAAGCAGGAGCGACCCAAAACCCCAATCCAACAGTAATCGAATGGAATTTTAAATCATCTTCCTGTGCATTCATGGAGATACCCACAAAAAGCAGAAACAGCAGAGACACTGTTTTTTTCAAACTGATTTTTTTCATGATATACTGAATTTCAGATCAATATAGATTTTTTTTCTGAACTTTCTGAAATTCTTAATCTGCTGATTTTGTCCTGATGTTGATAAGATCAAATTTCTTCAGTTTTATTTAGTCTCTATTGTAGCTAAATGTAAAATTTAATTTATAAAAGTGTAATAAATTGGAACTTGAGCCACTAAACAGGAAAAGAACAGTTTGAGCAGCGATTTCTATACCTCATCGATTTTACCTTATGCACCCATTATCATTAAGATATGTCGTGCATATACAGATTCACAGGAAGATTATGAAGATTATTACCAGGAAGTATGCCTGCAAATTTGGAAAAGCAGGGATAATTTTAAGGGAAATTCCAAATGGTCCACCTGGATTTACCGAATATCTTTAAATGTTTGTTTGACCCTCTTAAAAAAGAAGGACAAGAACCAAATGCTACCTTCAGAAGAAAAAGTAGCCGAGGATAGAGATGAGACAAATTTTTTTTCGGATAAAAACCTTGATATTCTGTATGAGGCCATAAAGAAGTTATCTAAAGTAGATCGGGCTGTTATCCTATTATATCTCGAAGAAAAGTCATATCAGGAAATTTCGGATATCATAGGAACCAGCCCAAATAACATCGGAGTAAGAATTACACGGATTAAAAAACGACTAAAAAAATTATTAGATGGAAAATTCGATTGAAACAATCTGGACAAAGGGATTTTTAAAGGAGGAAGCCCTGGCTGCTCCGAGAATAAACAACCTATACCAAAAGAAATCTAACCTTCTTATTGAAAAGCTTAAAAGAACCTACAGAACTGATAACAGGAGTATAATACCTTTGGCCATCCTGGCAGTAATTGGTTTCAGTCTTTTTGGTCATGTGGTCCTGGGGCTGTATGTCATGGCGCTTATGATTGGAATGTACTTTTTAAACAAGAAGAAACTGACCTCGCTTGAAAGAATTAGCATTGATACTACCAGCTATGAATACTTGCTTAGGTACCGTGAGATGTTCTTTGAGCTAAAGCGGTTTTATACCCGCTTGCTGGGATTAGGGCTTCCCATTGCAGGTATAACTGGATACTTGCTCTTCTTCTGGAATAGCCCTTTACTTAATGATTTCCTAAAGTTGAAGGCAATCTACATTATCGGAATCCTTCTGCTTCTTTCGATTCTTCTTTCAGCACTGGGTGTGGGGGCTTACCGGTTAAGCCTTAAGCTCATTTATGGAAGATTCATACAAAAACTGGAAGAAATGATAGCAGATATGGATGAACTCCAGAAGTAGATTGTAAACATCTTATATCCCGCTGCGAAATTAAAATGATGTTGAACTTTAGCAGGAGCGAAGTCAGGAGACCTCGTGCAACTCCAGCGGTTTCGTGAACCTGCACTCAAGGGTAGTCAAAAATGGCATTTTTGACAGGTAATTTTGCCGTCATCGGCAGGTATGTGCTTATTTTCCGGGGAAATTCGCTTTGCGCTTGTGGAGAAAAGCTGAAGTTCCTTCTTTGAAATCTTCAGTCCCAAAAGATCTTCCGAATTCTTCTATTTCCACTTCAAAACCGTTTCTTCCAGCTTCAAAATTGGCATTGATTGCTTTAATCGCACCTGAAATGGCCACCATGGAATTCTTCATGATCTTCCCCGCTGTTTTTTCAGCAAAAGGAATCAATTCTTCCTGTGTGGTGACATGGTTGACAAGGTTATATTCGAGCGCCTGTCGGGCATCGATCATCCCGGCAGTCATGATCATTTCCATCGCCCTGCCTTTTCCCACGAGCTGGGGCAAACGTTGCGTTCCCCCATAGCCGGGTATTACACCTAGAGAAACTTCGGGCAAGCCCATTTTTGCATTATCACTGGCAATCCTAAAATGTGCAGCCATGGCCAATTCCAGTCCGCCGCCAAGGGCGAAACCATTAACAGCTGCGATCACAGGTTTTGGGAAATTTGCCACAAAATCAAACAATTTTTCCTGGCCCTGGGCGGCAAGTTGTTTTCCTTCCTCTTTGGAAAAATCGGAAAATTCGCTAATATCTGCTCCAGCCACAAAGGCTTTCTCCCCGATTCCGGTAAGAATGATCACCTTAATATCCCCGTCTTCTTGCGCAGCTTCAAAAGCTTCATGAAGTTCCTGAATGGTAGCTTTGTTGAGCGCATTTAATTTAGTGGGACGATCGATTGTGATATAAGCGATCCCGTCGTTTTCTTCGAATTTTATGTTTTCAAAACTCATAGGTTGTTATTTTGGAAAATGTACTTTAAAGATAGTGCCTTTATTTTCTTTGGAAGTGAAATTTATCTTCCCATCACAGCTTTCAACGATATTTTTGACCATGGCAAGTCCAAGTCCCATGCCACTGGTTTTTGTGGTAAATTTTGGCTCAAATATCTTGGATTTGTTCTCTTCGGAAATCCCATGGCCATTATCTGAAACTGTCAAACAAGCCCGGCCATCTTCCTCGGTGACTTTAACCAGAATAGCCGGATTTTCAACAGAAGCTACAGCCTGGTTTGCATTTTTCACCAAATTCGTGACCACCCGGATCAATTGAGTACGATCAAATTTCGCCAGAATTTCCTCTTTTTCGGCAGAGAAAAGGATGTAATCTTCATTAAAAATATCGAGCGCCAATTTTACTATTTTTGGAACATTGAGCGTCTCATTTTGCTGCGCCGGCATCTTGGCAAAATTGGAAAAAGCGGACGCGATGGAAGTCATTGTGTCAATTTGGTTGATAAGCGTATCGCTGAATTCACTGACCTTCTGGGGCATGGCAGGATCACTGGGATCAAACTTCCGCTGGAAATTCTGGACACTCAGGCGCATTGGGGTTAATGGGTTCTTGATCTCGTGCGCCACCTGTTTCGCCATTTCCCTCCACGCCTGTTCCCGTTCACTGGTGGCGAGTTTTACAGCACTTTCCTCCAGTTCATCGATCATACTGTTGTAAGCATCCACCAGGGTGTAGATCTCTTCACTAACATTTCCAATCTCGATCTTCTCGTTGCGCTTATCCAGCCTGGTTTGGGTAATTTTTTCAGAAATAGTCTTTAAACTTCTCGTGATGTATTTTGAAAGGAAATATGCAAATAAAATGGCCAGTAAAAGCATGAAGAGATATACTTCTGTCAACCTGATAAGGAAATTGGTCAAATCCCGGGTGATAAAATAATCGTCTTCAAGATAGGGCAGGTTGAGGATGGCCAGGGGCTTGAATTTATTGTCTGTAATATACGTGTAGGAAGACTGAAAACGCTTGTCATTCTTAACCGTATGACGCACCACCCTTTTTACAGACGAAGTCGCCAGCTCCTCCAGGATCGCGTCATCCATGAGAATATCTGTGGTATCCGGAAAAAAAGATTGGTCAGATTTAAGCCGTAAGATTCCGTCGAGTCCATAAATATTCAGCGGCATATTGTGCACCTGGGAAATCTCGTGGATCTTCCCGCGCTCCTTCAGGATAAGCCCGATATTCTCCTCACTTACTTCATACGTCGTACTTTCAATAACAAATTTGATGTTCTCACGAATGGCTTCTTCTTTCCTTTCCAACCGGTCCCGGTGGTATTCCTTGGCCTCTTCTTTATACTGGTATACCGTAATCCCCCCAATGAGAATGGAGGCCAGCAACACCAGTAAGATCATGGATAAAAATATACGCGTGCGTAAAGAGAATTTCAAAGGCCTTGTTTTGTGATTTTTCTCAAAGTTACAATTATCAAACCATTTTTAAAGATCCGGATTTTTTGATCGCAGGCGTTTGTACATTTTTATTCCCAACATAAGCATCGCCGCCAACAGGAAGATCCCAACTACGCCATAGATCCAATTTACGGCATCCCTTACGATCACCAGGAAAATCACTGCGAAAAGTATGAGCGTGGAACCTTCATTCCAGAGCCGCATTTGGTTAGAACTCCACTTAAAAATGTCTTGCTGAAGCTCTTTAAAAATAAGGTGGCATTTGAAATGGTAAAGATATAAGAGCAATACAAATCCCAATTTCACCAACATCCAATCTACCTGAAGCCATTCCGGCATCAGGAAAAGCAGCCAGAAAGCAAACAGACTGGCCAAAATTGCTGAAGGCCAGGTGATAATATACCAAAGCCGTTTGG
>JAGXIM010000105.1 GCA_024635665.1 Salinimicrobium sp.
TGGTTTTCCAATCTTGATTATACAATTGTAGGCAGCGGTCTTACCGGTTTGAATTGTGCACTGCAGTTAAAACAGCGGTTTCCAAATGCCAACATTTTGGTTCTTGAAAAAGGCATGCTTCCCAGCGGTGCCAGCACCAAAAATGCCGGATTCGCCTGCTTCGGAAGCCTTAGTGAGATCGTAGAGGACCTTAAAAGCCATTCTGAAGAAGAAGTGCAGGTACTTGTGGAAAAACGGATAAAAGGACTGGAATTGCTTCGGAAGAATCTCGGCGACAAAAATATCGATTTTCGATCCTATGGCGGGTATGAACTTTTCACGGCAGAAGATCACGGACTTTTGGAAACCTGCCTCTCAAAAATGCCAAAAATAAACAAACTTCTAAATCCCCTTTTTGACATCCCGGTTTTCAGCGTTTGTAAAAACAAGTTTGGCTTTCGCAACGTGCAGCAGGATTTGATCTACAGTAAATTCGAAGGGCAGCTGGATACAGGCAAAATGATGGCAGCACAGCTTCAAAAGGTGCAGGCTGCCGGCGTGAAAATTCTCAATAACATAACAGTCACAGGTTTTTCCGAAGAAAATGCTTCCGTGGAAGTGAGAACTGTAGATTTCAGCTTCAGCACCAAAAAATTGCTGATTGCGACCAATGGCTTTGCTTCCCAACTCGGCATTTCCGAAGTTAAGCCTGCCCGGGCACAGGTCCTTGTGACCAAACCCATTGAAGGACTTCAAATAAAAGGCAATTTTCACCTGGAAAAAGGTTATTATTACTTTCGAAACATTAATAACCGGATCTTGTTGGGCGGGGGTCGTAACCTCGACTTCAAAACAGAGGAAACAACTGAACTTTCCCTAACGGAACTTGTCCAAAACAAGCTGGAAGATTTGCTGAAAAAGACTATTCTTCCGGGACAGAAATTTGAGATAGAACAGCGCTGGAGCGGCATTATGGGAGTAGGAAAACAGAAGAAACCAATTGTAAAACAACTTTCTGATAACGTCTTTTGCGCGGTCCGCCTTGGAGGAATGGGAATCGCCATTGGCAGTTTAATTGGAAAAGAACTGGCAGATCTTGTGGAATAGTATTTATGAAGAAGTTTTTTAAATTCTTACTAAAACTACTGCTGGGACTCTTCCTTTTCAGCATCCTTATGGTGGTGGTATATAAATGGGTTCCGTTACCTTTTACACCGCTTATGGCCATCAGGTATTTTGAAAATCCCGGTGAAGAGATCCGCCACGACTGGGTGCCAATGGAAAAAATTTCGCCTAATCTACAGCTGGCGGTGGTGGCAAGTGAAGATCAGAATTTCCTCAACCATGGCGGGTTTGATTATAAAGCCATTAAAAAAGTTATAGAAGAAAATAAAACAAGACGACGTGCCCGGGGCGCGAGCACGATTTCACAACAAACTGCGAAAAATGTCTTTTTATGGCCCGAGAGTAGCTGGTTCCGTAAGGGGCTGGAAGTCTACTTCACTTTTTGCATAGAATTGTTATGGAGCAAGGAAAGGATTCTGGAGGTGTATTTGAACAGCATTGAAATGGGAAGAGGAGTGTACGGAGCTGAAGCAGCTTCCGAATTCTGGTTCGGGAAATCGGCACAGAACCTTTCTGCTTCCGAAGCAGCAGCAATTGCAGCTGTGTTGCCAAATCCCAGACAATACAATGCGAACCCTGCCAGCAGTTTCATTCAGCAGAGAAAAGGTTGGATCCAACGGCAAATGCAGAACATTGGAAGTTTGAATTTTAGAAATTAACTGAATTTTTTGAAACTTAAAATAAAGTTTTCAATTAAAACTTATATTTACCGACTAAAAAGAACCCCTAATAACAAATTAATGAGAAAAATACTACTTGTTTTGTTTTTATTGAATTTTAGTTTTTATGGATATTCACAGGAAGCTGAAGAAGTAGCCACTACAGAAGAGGAGATATTTTACACAGCTAAGGACGAATTGAAGTTAAACCCTTTGTATTTGCTGTTGGGTTTTCCCGAGATTTCTTATGAACGGATCTTAGATGAAGAGTCAGCTTTGGGGATTTCTGTTGCTTTTTCTACAGAGGACGTTTTTGATATTGATTTTATGGCCATTCCTTATTACAGGGTCTATTTTGGGGGGAAACCGGCAGCTGGATTTTTCGTTGAAGGGAATGCCGCTTTTTATGTAGCCGATCATTATGAATATACCTACTATGACGATTATTCTTATGAAGAAACAAGCACTAATATAGTGGGTGGAGGTATAGGCCTGGCTGTTGGCGCTAAGTTTTTGACCGAGAGCGGATGGGTTTTTGAAGTATTTGGAGGAGCTGGAAGAAATTTTTTAAGTCCAGACGATATAGGTGATGTCTATCCGAGGTTGGGATTGACAGTTGGGAGGAGGTTTTAGAAACCCCCTTTAATGTTAGCTAAAGTAAGAGAGTCTAATTTATGATTAGGCTCTTTTTTTAATCTATTTTTTTTGTCGGAACACAAAGCCAACCCTGCCAGTATTATATTCAGCAGCGAAAGGGTTGAATCCATCCACAAATGCCGAATATTGGTCATGTGAATTACAAATGAACCTTAGTTAATATATTTTTGGATTATGGAATTTGAGTTAAAACAAAAACTTTTGGACGCCTGTACAGAATATGTAAACACCCGGATCAAAAAGATCGATTTGGCAATAAAAGATCTGGAAGATGCGCTAAAACTGGAGACCAAATGTTCCATGGGGGATAAATATGAAACAGGAAGAGCCATGCTCCACCTGGAGTTTGAAAAATTTTCGGCGCAACACGCTGAATATCAAAAACTGCGAAAAACCCTGGGAATGATCAAAACAAAAAAGTTGGAGGAAAATGTCACTTTTGGAAGTGTAGTGAAAACGAGGCAAACCAACTATTTTATTGCTATTCCTGCAGGGGAGATTTCGGTTGAAAATGAAAAATTTTATGCAGTAGGCGCCAGTGCACCAATTGCACGTGCTTTAATGGGAAAAAAGCGAGGGGAGACTGTAACATTTAATGGACGGGAACTACAAATCAAAAATGTATTTTAATCAAATCCTAGCCTCATCTCATGATACCAAAACTAACGTTCATTTTTCTTTTTTTCTTTACCAGTATGGCTTTTTCCCAAGTGAATTTCGGGATCAAAGCTGGTCTCAATGTTTCCAATATTGATTATAACGTAAGCGGTGCTTCCCCCGAGGGCAGGACGGGATACTTTTTTGGTACCCTGGTCGATTTTCCGCTGGCCGGGGATTTTCATTTACAGCCAGAAATATTGTATTCCCGGGAAGGTATTAAAGATGGCAGTGTTGATTTTCTGAATGTTCCCGTTAGTCTAAAATGGTACTTTGCCGAAGGAATTCACGTAAACGCAGGGCCACAATTGGGCGTGGTAATAGATGCAGAAGATGGTACAAATGGTTTGAATACAGCTATGCTGGCAGGGGTCTTCGGTCTTGGCTTTGAAACCAGCGAAGGCTTCACCGTCGACACCCGGTATACCATGGGTGCCACGAGTGTCATTGATCGCGACATCATGGTAGACTCGGGGCAGGGATATAATATCAGCGGAATTCAAGGCTGGACACGCACGTTTCAGCTTGGGATTGGATATAAGTTCTAAGAAAACCTTTCACCTCAACCGTTTTTGAAGGATTTCCTCCGGAATTTTCAGCTGGACGATGCTTCCTTTCTCCAGTTTATTTTGACTTTCGAACAGGATGTCTTTTCCCTGAAATTCCACCTGGATTAGGAAATGGTTCCCCTTGAAAAAGCTGTTTTTTACCACTGCTTTCCAGTCGCTTTCCTTCGCGAGGAGTATCTCATGTGGGTATAGGACGACCTTTTTCCGTGCAGGCTGATCTGCAAGAAAAAGGCGGGCGGGCAATTCGTTGACCTCCCCAAAAAGTGAAGCCACATACCCATTTTTAGGATCCTGGAACAATTCTTCTGGTTTTCCGCTCGAGATAATCCTGCCATTTCTCATCACTAGGGTTTTATCGGCAAACGAAAGCGCGTCGGTGCTGTCGTGGGTGGCAACCAGCACCGTGATTCCCTCTTGTTTCAGGTGTGAAAAAAGGTTTCTGCGCAAATTGTTTTTTCTAAAATGATCTACATGGCTAAATGGCTCGTCCAGTAAAAGTATTTCAGGAGGCTTGGCCAAAGACCTCGCGAGGGCGATCCTTTGCTGCTGCCCACCGCTCAAATGTTGAGCTTTTATGTTGGCAAGCTCCCGCATTTCCACCAAATCCAAAAGTTGGTTCACCCGCTGCTTTTTCTTCCGGGGATACATATTTGAAAGGAATTTGCCCACGTTTTCGGCGGCCGTTAAGGGCGGTATCAAATCAAAATTTTGTGTGAGGTATTTCATGGAATCTTCCCCGGGAACGATGTTAAAATTCGGGCCGAGAAGCTGACTGTCCTGCCAAAAGATCTTTCCTTCCACGTGGTGGAGGCCATAAATGGCTTGTAATAAAGTACTTTTCCCACAGCCGCTTGCGCCAATAATAGATACATTTTCCCCTTTTTGGATACTGAAGTTGAGGTTCTTTAAGACTGGTTTTTCGGTATATCCAAAAGTGAGGTTTTTTACCTTCAGCATAGGTGTGGTTTAAGGGTCGAAGTTAAAACTTTAAAAGCAAAAAGCCTTCCGAAGAAGGCCTTTTGAAAACTGTAAAGCCAGTGCTTTTATTACTCAACAACCGGATTAGGTAATTCTAGAAATCCCATATTAAACAGGGTAAAACCAAAAATATCGGCATATTGCTCAATGGTTTTGCTAACAGGTGTACCTGCACCATGGCCTGCATTGGTCTCGATACGAATCAACACAGGATTATCACCTGTCTGATGTTCCTGGAGCGCAGCCGCAAACTTGAACGAATGCGCGGGAACCACCCGGTCATCATGATCTCCCGTAGTGACCATAGTTGCGGGGTACTCCACTCCTTCCTCTACGTTGTGAAGCGGGGAATAACCGCGCAAATACTTGAACATTGCGTCATTGTCTTCAGCAGTACCGTAATCATAAGCCCAGCCTGCGCCGGCTGTGAAAGTGTGGTAACGAAGCATATCCAGAACGCCAACTGCCGGCAAAGCCACCTTCATAAGGTCAGGGCGCTGTGTCATGGTTGCTCCAACGAGCAATCCTCCGTTTGATCCCCCGCGAATTGCGAGATAATCGCTTGAAGTGTAGTCATTGTCGATAAGGTATTCGGCTGCAGCAATAAAATCATCAAAAACATTCTGCTTTTCCATTTTTGTACCAGCATCATGCCATTCTTTACCATATTCCCCACCCCCTCGAAGGTTTGGAACAGCGTATATACCGCCCTGTTCCATCCAAACTGCATTGGCGATGCTAAAGCCTGGAGTAAGGCTAATGTTGAATCCGCCGTAACCATAAAGGATAGTTGGGTTGGTTCCGTCCCTTTTAATTCCCTTTTTGTGGGTGATGATCATAGGTATTTTAGTTCCATCTTTGGAAGTGTAAAACACCTGCTCACTTACAAAATCTTCAGGATTGAAGTCAATATCGGGCTTGTTGTACAATTCCGAAGTACCTGCCTCGATATCGTATTTATAGATGTTTCCTGGCGTCACGTAGTTGGTGAAGCTGTAATATAGCTCGTCTTCTTCATCTTTTGCGCTAAAACCGCCTGCCGAGCCAACTCCGGGTAATTCCACTTCCCGTACAAGGTTTCCGTAATATTCAAATTGTTTCACGTTTGAAACA
>JAGXIM010000020.1 GCA_024635665.1 Salinimicrobium sp.
AAAACTTATATCGCCGCCCAAAGCATCCTAATGAACATCTGGTTGTTTTTCAGCTTTTTTATTGACGGCTATGCCAATGCAGGGAATGCTATAGGAGGAAGGCTGCTGGGCGCCCGCGACTATAAAAACCTTTGGGAATTAAGCAAAAAGATTAGCAAATATGCGGTGGCGATCGCCTTCATTCTCATTGGTTTGTGTAGCCTTTTCTACTACGAAATAGGCTATTTGTTTACCAAAGAATCTTCAGTTTTGCTGTTGTTTTCCTCAGTTTTCTGGCTGGTTTTGTTTATGCAGCCGGTCAATGCGATTGCCTTTATGTTTGATGGGATCTTTAAAGGTTTGGGAGAGGCAAAATATCTTCGGAATGTTTTGCTGGCAGCCACATTTCTGGGTTTCACCCCGGCTTTGCTCATCGGGGACTATTTTGGGCTGAAATTGTATGCCATCTGGATCGCCTTTTTTGTCTGGATGTTGATTCGAAGTATTGCCCTGGTGGTGAAATTCCGAAGGAAATATCTGCATCAAGCAGTTTGATGCAGTGTTTGCAAAGATTTTTCAGTTTAAGTTGTAACTTTACAAGACCAATTAACTAAATATGACCACCACAAGAGAAAACGGAAGTCTGTACACCAACATCGTCAACCGAATCGCGACTATTGAATTTGGGCATCCTGCGAGCAACTCGTTCCCGGGGGAACTTTTGGACCGACTTGAAAAGGAATTCAATAGACTTTCTGAAGAGGAGGAAGTTCAGGTTATAATCCTGAGATCTGAAGGGGACCGCGCTTTTTGTGCGGGTGCATCTTTTGAAGAGCTGTTGGCAGTGGGAAATATGCAGCAGGGAAAAATGTTTTTTTCAGGCTTTGCCAGGGTCATCAATTCTATGCGCAACTGCAATAAATTAGTCATTGGCAGGATACACGGCAAAACTGTGGGAGGTGGCGTGGGATTGGCTGCCGCCTGCGATTACTGTTTTGCAACTGAAAAAGCTGCGATCAAACTTTCTGAATTAAGCATTGGAATTGGCCCTTTTGTGATCGCGCCGGCCGTGAAAAGGAAAATGGGGGTGGCAGCCCTGGCAGAATTGACGCTGGCTGCACATGAATGGAAAAATGCCTACTGGGCACAGGAAAAAGGGCTTTTTGCGAGGGTTTTTGACAACACGCAAGACATGGATAAAGAGCTGGAATTCTTCAGTGAAAAATTGGCGGGTTATAATCCTACTGCCCTCTATGAAATGAAAAAAATATTGTGGGAAGGAACCGAAAATTGGAAATCCCTTCTTGAGGAACGCGCAGCGATTTCGGGTGAGTTAGTGCTTTCTGAATTCACTAAAAATGCCTTATCAAAACTTAAAAAATAACTTATGGAGTGGATTATTCAAGCGAACGAACCAACCAGAAGCCTTGGCGGCAGGATTGGCTATGACGTGGGTTATTTCGTGGGCAGCCACATCAACGAAATACTGGTAGCAGTCCTTGTAGTACTGTTAACGGTGCTTTATTTTGCCTTTTTCAGAAAGATACGGAAACGTTGAAAAGTTTAGGTTTTTCTTTTTATCTTCTCTCAAAATTGAACTATGTCATTTCAACAGGAACATTTACCGCAAGACAGGCCGGCCACACAGGAAGAAGAATACGGTTTTAGCCTGCAGACTTTTTTTGAAGACCAATGGCCATATCTGGTCGGGATTTTATTGGTGCTTGTCATTTTCTTCTACGCCCGGCGCCAGTGGTCTAAAAGGAAAGGGCAATGACCCAGTCAGAAGTTCCTATAAGCGAAGAAACTTTTGATATTTTACGTTTTTTGAGTGGTTCTGGTTTCTGGTTGCTCCTGGCGATTACCCTGGTGGTAGTGGTTTTATACAAGAAGTTCAAAAAGTGAACTTTTCCCCTAATTTTTAGCTGCCCTACATTTTTCTACCGTAAGAATTCACCAATTCCTTTTAGTTGATTTTTCAGAAAACCTGAATCGTCTTCCATTTTCACCTATTTCCAGTGCAATTCAGATAGGGCGAAGATTTCTTCTGAAATAAATACCTTCAGAAAAAATATCATCCAAAAATACCCTTTTTGAGTGGTATGTATTCCAAAGGACCAGATTTTGGGCCGCCAAAAAAACTTTACCTTTGCTCAAAATATTTTTTATGGGTTTGATAAGGTTAACCAAGCAATTCTCTTTTGAAACCGGGCATGCCCTTTATGGATATGACGGGAAATGTAAAAATGTGCACGGGCATAGCTATAAGTTGGCGGTAACGGTGATTGGAGAGCCAATTTCCAATGAAGAGGATGTGAAGTTGGGGATGGTGATTGATTTTGGAGATCTAAAAAAGATCGTGAAACAGGAAATCGTCGATAAATTTGACCATGCCACCGTTTTCAACAAGAACACGCCGCATGCCGAATTAGCTGAAGAACTTCAGAAAAGAGGCCACACCGTAATTTTAGCCAATTACCAGCCTACGAGCGAAAATATGATCCAGGATTTTGCGGAAATGATCAAAAAAAGGCTGCCGAAGCATATCAAACTTTTTTCCCTCAGGCTTCAGGAAACCGAAACCTCTTTCGCCGAATGGCACGCTTCCGATAATCTTTAGGCCTCTTTTGAAGGTTTTGTATAGCCAAAAATAAAGCTGTTAGCCACTCCCATCTCTTCTTTTAAAATAGCATGTCCGCCATCTTTATAAATGCGTAGTTCGACCCGGGCATTTTTATTTTTCAGGATTTCAGCTGAATGTTCGACGCGCTCTAGTGGAACGTGGGCGTCGGGATCGCTGGTGCCAATAAAAATTGGGGTTTGGTCAAAATCTGTGATGTAATTTCCGGTGTTGACTTTTTCGCCAATGAGACCGCCAATTATGGCCACAACGCCGCCGTACTTTTTGGCATTTCGGGTGACATATTCCAGGGTGAGACAGGCGCCCTGGGAAAAACCGAGGAAGTAAATATTTTCTGAAGAAATGCCTTTTTCATTCAGCTCACTTTCCAGGAGCAAAAGCATTTCCAAAGCCGAATTGAGCCATGGCTGGTTTTGTTCTTCGGGAGCCAGAAATGACAACGGGTACCAACTGTTGTTGTTGGCTTGCGGGGCAACGAGGGCAAAATCTTCTACATTGAGATGCCCGGATATTTGCAGGATCTCTTCAGCAAAACCGCCGCGACCGTGGATCATGACCAGCGCTTTTTCGGCATTTTCAACAGGTTTTCCGCTGTATTTGAAGTTCTTTTCGTGTAACATTATTTGAATTTTGTCGGGTTCAATTGCACTGGTTTTACGGCTTTTTCGATCAGGTTCCTTTTGGATTCATATTGCGACGGAAGTTTTAAACTTTCACCCAAATGCTCCTGCTCCTCATCAATGGCAAAGCCTGGCCCGGCAGTGGCCACTTCAAACAATACGCCACCGGGTTCCCTAAAGTAAATGGATTCAAAATATTGCCGGTCCAACACCGGCGTGGGATTATAACCTCCTTCAGATATTTTTTCCCGAACTTCCATTTGACTTTTTTTATTCGCAGTACAAAAAGCCAAATGGTGCACAGTACCACCACCTCCAAGTCCGCGCCGGCTGTCGGGCGTGCAGAGGATGTCGATGTAATTTCCGGGGGCATTTGTGGCCGCGAACCTAAAGCGGTTTCCTTTTTCCTCAATGAGTTGGTGATCCAGAACTTCTGTGAGAAGTCCCGCGGTTCGTTCATAACCTTCCTGCCAAATTTCAACGCTGTAAAAGCCTTTTATGGAATGTTCCAGGGGAATTGCACCATAGGTAAATCCAGGACGGGAATCGGAATCGTTAAAAACCAGTTCTAGTCCGAGTCCATCGGGATCTTGAAAATAGATTGCGGCTTCGCCGTCAAACCTGTCTTGTGCGGGAGTGAAATCCACGTTGAACTTTTTGAGGCGTTCTTCCCAATACAAAAGTGAGGAAGAAGGAACAGAAAAAGTCGTGACGTTCAACATTCCCTTTCCATGCCGGCCTTTCTGAATGCCTTCATACGGGAAAAAGGTCATAATGGAGCCCGGTTTCCCGTGCTCATCGCCGTAATAAAAGTGATAGACTTCGGGAGCATCAAAATTAACTGTTTTCTTGACCATTCTTAAGCCAAGGATTCCGGTGTAGAAATTTAAATTCTGTTGAGGTTCCCCGGCAAGTGCTGTGACGTGGTGTATTCCTGAAATTAATTTATCCATAGTTGCGTTTCATTTAAAGGTAGGGTTTATTTCAGAAAAAGACCAAAACGGACGGCTTGTGGGCTTTTTCTTTATAGGTTTTTTAACTTAGTGCCGAATAAAATTATCTTTACGTTTAAATATTCAAGATGCAGGTTCCGGAAGGCAAGAAAATATATTTTTCCAGTGATAATCATTTGGGGGCGCCTACTTTGGAAGAAAGTCGGCCACGGGAGGAGAAATTCGTGGCGTGGCTGGACCACATAAGCGAGGACGCGGCCGCTATCTTCTTGCTGGGGGATTTATTCGATTTCTGGTTCGAGTACAAACATGTGGTCCCAAAAGGCTTTGTACGCGTCCTGGGGAAACTTGCACAGATAAGGGATAGGGGGATCCCCATTTATTTCTTTGTAGGGAACCACGATTTGTGGATGGATGATTATTTTGAAAAGGAACTGGGAATCCCTGTTTTTCGCAAGCCAAAGGAATTTACAATTGAAAACAAACTGTTCCTGATTGGGCACGGGGACGGGCTGGGACCTGGGGACAAAGGTTTTAAGCGCATGAAAAAGTTATTTACCAATCCTTTTGCAAAATGGCTTTATCGCTGGCTGCACCCGGATATTGGAATGCCTTTGGCGCAGTATTTTTCGGTAAAAAACAAGATGATTTCGGGAGATGAAGACATCAGGTTTTTGGGCGAGGAAAAGGAATGGCTGCTGCAGTATTGTCGCAGTAAACTTGAAACAAAACATTACGATTATTTCATATTTGGACACAGGCACCTTCCCCTCGATATAAAATTGAACGAGAATTCCACTTATATGAACCTCGGGGACTGGATCAACTTCTATACCTATGGGGAATTTGATGGAAAAACCCTCCGGCTTAAGGAGTGGTGATACTTGTTTCCGAAAGAAAAAATTCAGTTGAAAATACTATCCAAAAATGTCATTTTTAGAAGGTATTTTTCTGAGTAGAACCATTTCCCAATTCTGTTTTTCTGAATATCCTCTTCTTTTTATACATTTTTTCATTTCTAGAACTCTGCAGCTAAAAAGCATTAAAAACCTGGGGTATTTGATGAATTTTTTATATATTATAAAGGTTAATCATCTGATAATCAGATGGAAACACATCCTTTGGAAGTTTGAGAAGAAATATATTGGATTAACTCAAATTGGAGATGAAAAGCAGAGCAAGACCAAACAAAAAAGTTGGAGAAATAAAGCTTTGATCCAGACAGGTTGCGAGGGGCTTAAAGATGAGAATTCGAAGCCGCTTGATTCCACAAAAGCTTCACCTTACCTGAGATTCATGCAATATGAAAGCTGCTATAGATGCCGCCGAACATTTAGGGTTTTATTTTAGAAAACACGATGATAACCAGTCATTTTTTGGATCCCCGGCACTTTGAGGGATTATCCTGTTGAAATTCAATCGATTTCGCAACCGAAATGTTCATTACTTCGGCCGGCAAATTGACAAATGTCATGATTGCAGAGCCACTTTGGAACTATCTTTATACAACAAAGAAAAAGAAGAAGTTCCATCAGGAATATTTCAGATTTAGAACTCGTAAACACTAAACACCATGAAAAACATTCTTATTCCCTTCGATTTTTCTGAAGTATCTAAAAATGCTTTAGAATACGCTGTAAAATTTGCTGGCAAAGAACCCGCACAACAACTATACCTTCTACATATTAAAGACGGAAGTATTGCGGAAGACCAAATATCTGGAAAGTTTGAAAAATTGGTTGAAGAATATCAAAGTCCGCTAAATCCCAAGATCAGGACACTGGTGCGGTCTGGGAAATTGGTACCCACGATTTTAGAAATCCAAAAAGAGTTGGATATTGACCTTGTCATTATGGGCACCAGGGGTGCCGAAGTTGGCGAGGAAAATATAGCAACCCGCACTTCCAGGTTTGTTCAGGAAGCCGATTTACCTGTCCTGGTGATCCCTGAAAAAGTGAAAAATTTCAGGCTGGATACGATTATTCTTACTATTGGGACCGAAAAAATAGCCGATCGTTCGCCGCTACATATGCTACTCGAGGTTTCCAGGAAGTTCAAGGCGCAGGTACATGTGTTGACCGTTCATCAAAACGAAATGGCGATGGGCTATTCCGAAGATGATGAGAGCAACGAAAGCACCTTGCAATACTTTTTGGAGATGTTCTATTCCCACCATTCATTTTCAGAAAATGAAGATATTGAGAAAGGTATTTTGGAGTACATCGAAAAACACGACCTGGATATGTTGGCTATCATGCCGAGGACACATTTGGAAAACGAAGAAGCTTCGGAAGGCCGATTAACCAGGGTACTCACCCTTCACAGCAATGTTCCACTATTGGTGCTGGACTAGGGCTATACATAAGGCCGAAAGGAGCACCAAGGCCTTTCCACTTAAAATATTCTGTTAACTTAATTAATATTTATTATGAAAACTATTTTAGATAAACCGGAAACCGGCAACCTCGAAAAGTATGGATTGCCCGATAATTTGGTGCACTGGAACCTATCTGGGGAAGAGTTGCAAAAGATTACTGTGGAGAAAGGAATGGGTGTGGAAACCGAAAACGGCACGTTAGCTGTGGACACCGGGAAATTTACCGGCCGCTCCCCTCAAGATAGATTTTTAGTACAAGATGATTATACCCGCGACAAAGTATGGTGGGGAAATATAAACAAACCTTTGAGTTCAGAAAATTTTGGACGCCTTTATGACAGGGTGACCGAATATCTTAGTGGAAAAGAAGTTTATGTTCACGATGGCTACGTTTGTGCGCATCCAGATTACCGGATGAACGTACGGACCATCACAGAATATCCCTGGTCAAATTTCTTCGTGAAGAATATGTTCCTTAGACTTAACGAGGAAGAATTAAAAGGTTTTGAAGAAGAATGGGTGGTTGTATGCGCACCAGGTTATGTGGAAGCAGAACCAGAAAAATATGGTTTGCGCCAGGGGAACTTCAGCATATTGGATTTTAGCCGAAAAGTAGCCCTCATAGGAGGATCGGCTTATACCGGGGAAATGAAAAAAGGGATTTTCTCAGCCTTGAACCTTATCCTTCCGGCCGAAAAAAAAGTGTTGCCAATGCACTGCTCCGCAAATGTGGGCCAGGATGGGGACACTGCTATTTTCTTCGGACTTTCGGGAACTGGTAAAACCACACTTTCCGCAGATCCAGACAGGAAATTGATTGGGGATGATGAACACGGCTGGACATCTGAAAATATAATCTTCAATTTTGAAGGCGGGTGTTATGCCAAGGTAATCAACCTTTCGGAAGAGAGCGAGCCAGATATTTTTAGGGCGATCAAACCTGGGGCATTACTGGAAAATGTGGTATTCAAAAAGGGCACTAAGGAAGTGGATTTTGATGATAGCAGTATTACCCAAAACACACGGGTGAGCTATCCTATCGAGCATATTGACGATATCCAACCGAATTCCTATGCGACCAGGCCAAAGAATATTTTCTTTTTAACAGCCGATGCGTTTGGCGTGCTGCCTCCGGTTTCGAAACTTACCCCGGGACAGGCTGCTTACCACTTTATTTCTGGGTACACAGCCAAAGTTGCAGGTACCGAAGCAGGAATAAATGAGCCGGTGCCTTCCTTCTCGGCTTGTTTTGGCGCCCCGTTTATGCCAATGCACCCAACGGTCTATGCTGAAATGTTGAGCAAGAAAATGACCGAATCAAATGTGAACGTTTGGCTTATCAATACAGGTTGGAGCGGTGGCCCTTATGGGGTTGGTTCCAGGATCAAGTTGAGGTATACCAGGGCAATGATCACCAATATTCTTAATGGGGACTTGGACCATGTAGATTACGAAATGCATCCAATTTTTGGACTCCATATGCCAAAGTATTGCCACGGTGTGCCTTCAGAAATTTTGAACCCAATTAATACCTGGCTTCAGAAAGGGGCGTATATCCAAAAGTCCATTCAACTGGCACATTCCTTCCACCTTAACTTTGAGAAGTTTTCACGAGAAGCTTCCCAGCAAATAATCGAAGGAGGTCCACTAATTGATGAACACCACAAAATGGCAGATTTTTAGTTGTGAAAACCTGATGGTTTTCGACTGAGTTGTTTACGGAGAGGGGTTGTCTTAAAAAGGCAGCCCCTTTTTAATGGAAGGTTTTCTCCCAAAACAGGCAGAAATGTAAATCTCATATTTACTTAAAAATTGTCAACTTCAGATAAACAGGTAATTGGAAGGGTAAAATATTATCTACTCTTCATTTTTAGCTGAAATGTTGGTGCTGGCAATTTGCTTTAGAAGAGATAAAAGTCTGCTTACAGCAAAGCCTTCAGCAGTGAAATTACACCACCTGAAGGCTGCTGTATTAATTTGTTTTCTGAGCTTTTTTAGTTGAAGTTTTTCGGGAAATTCTGAATGGCTTCGCCTGAATCTTAAGAATCTACTTTTTCAGCAAACGCGCCTTGTTATATTCATAATTCATCCGGGCGATATTTAGAACTGAAATATCTTCGGGGCACTCCACCTGGCAGGCTTCTGTAAAGGAGCAATGTCCAAAACCTTCTTCCTCCATTTGGTATACCATCTTCACCACCCTTTTTGAAGTTTCTTTGTCGCCCTGTGGCAATTGGGCAAGTTGTGAGATCTTGGCACTGGTAAATAGTGCTGCACTTGAATTCTTACAACTGGCCACACAGGCACCACAGCCTATACAAGCGGCAGCATCAAAAGCCGCTTCGGCCTGCTCATGTGTGACCGGGATGCTGTTGGCTTCGGGTGCCTGCCCCGTGTCGACAGAAACATAACCTCCCGAAGCAATTATATGGTCCAGGGAAGAACGGTTTACCTTGAGGTCCCTTACAATCGGAAAAGCCGCAGCTTTGAACGGTTCTACATAAATAGTGTCTCCATCTTCAAAAGACCTCATGTGCAGTTGGCAGGTGGTGGTATGTTTTAACGGCCCGTGGGCAATCCCGTTGATCATAACGCCGCATTGGCCGCAAATGCCTTCCCTGCAGTCGTGGTCAAACTCAACGGGACGTTCCCCGCTTTTGATTAGCTTGATGTTGAGCGTATCGAGCATCTCGAGAAAGGACATGTCTTTGCTTACATCCTCCAACGTATAATCTTTAAAAGCTCCTTTGGTCTGGCGGTCTTTTTGCCGCCATATTTTTAGATGGATCTTCATAATTTTCTATTTATAGCTTCTTACTGTAGGTTTTACCGTTTCAAAAACCAACGGCTCTTTGTTCAAGACCGGGGAAGACGGGTTTCCGGTCCATTCCCAGGCAGCCGAATAACAATAATTTTCATCGTCCCTTTTTGCTTCCCCTTCTTCGGTTTGATGTTCTGCCCGAAAGTGGGCGCCGCAGGATTCCTCGCGTCGAAGTGCGTCAATACACATAAGTTCTGCCAGTTCCATATAATCTGAAACCCGCCCTGCTTTTTCCAGTTCACTGTTCACTTCCTCAATATCACCCGGTACCAATAAATTTTCGGTGAATTCTTTTCGCAGGTTCTGGATGTTCTCAATTGCCTTTTGCAGTCCAGCTTTGGTGCGCAGGAGTCCACATTTATCGTAGAGTTCTTTGCCTAATTCTTTATGGAATTCCTCGGCTGTCTTGTTCCCTTTGCTTTTCAGAAAGCCCTCTAATTGTTGCCGTACTTTTTGTTCGGTTTCTTCAAAAGCTTTGTGGTTTACATCAATTTTTGGCACCCTAATCTCATCGGCCAGGTAATTTTGAAGCGTGTATGGCAGGATAAAATATCCGTCAACACAGGCCTGCAGAAGGGAATTCGCACCCAACCTGTTTGCCCCATGGTCTGAAAAATTTGCTTCCCCAATGGCAAATAGTCCGGGGAGGGAAGTTTGTAGATCGTAATCCACCCAAAGGCCTCCCATGGAAAAGTGAGCGGCGGGAGAAATTTTCATGGGTTCGGTGTAGGCATCAATTCCGGTGATTTTTTTGTACATGGTGAACAGGTTCCCGTAACGTTCGGCAATCACTTCCTGTCCATATTCTTTTATCGCCCTGGAAAAGTCCAGGTAAACGGCATTTTTGAGTGCTCCAACCCCTTTCCCGAGGTCAATTTGTTCCTTGGCAGCCCTGGATGCGATATCCCTGGGCGCCAGGTTCCCAAAGGCAGGGTATTTTCTCTCTAGATAATAGTCTCGGTCTTCTTCGGGAATATCCCCGGGGAGACGGGTCTCTTTGGGATCGTTGGGAACCCATATCCGGCCGTCATTCCGAAGGGATTCAGACATCAAAGTAAGTTTCGATTGATGTTCGCCACTTTGCGGCAGGCTGGTAGGATGGATTTGTGTCCAGCTGGGGTTGGCCATGTAAGCGCCCTTTTTGTGCGCCCTCCAAATAGCGGAAGCATTGCAACCCATTGCCAGGGTAGAGAGATAATAAATCTTTCCGAAACCACCTGTGGCAAGAACCACTGCATGTGCGCTGTGGCGTTCGATTTCACCTGTATCCAGGTTTCTGGCGATAATTCCGCGGGCTTTGCCGTCAACCATCACAAGGTCCAGCATTTCGTGGCGGGTATATAATTTGACTTTTCCGGCATTTTGTTGCCGCAGCAGTGCCTGGTAAGATCCCAGTAATAATTGTTGTCCCGTTTGTCCGCGGGCATAAAAGGTTCTGGATACCTGCACCCCGCCGAAAGAGCGGTTTCTAAGATACCCTCCGTATTCCCGCCCAAAGGGAACTCCCTGGGCCACGGCCTGGTCTATTAAACTTGCAGAACATTCTGCCAGCCTATAGGTGTTTGCTTCCCGGGAACGAAAATCGCCACCTTTTAAGGTATCGTGGAACATTCGGTACACACTGTCCCCGTCGTTTTTGTAATTTTTGGCTGCATTGACACCACCCTGGGCGGCAACCGAGTGCGCCCTTCGTGCGGAATCCTGAAAGCAAAAACTTTTTACATTGTAACCCATTTCTCCAAGGGAAGCAGCTGCAGAGGCGCCTGCCAAACCTGTGCCTACCATGATTACATCCAGTTTTTTCCGGTTGTTTGGGCTTACTAGTTTAGCCTTGGCTTTATAGTTGTTCCATTTTTCAGCTAAAGGCCCTTCAGGTATATTTGCTTTGATCGTAATGCTCATAATTCGTGGGTTAAATAAATATATACAGGAATCAGGATATAGCCGAAGGTCATTACCACAGCAAAAATGATCCCTAATACCTTAATTATTTTTGAGTATAAAGGATGGTACAGTCCCAGTGTCCTGTGGGCACTAAAAACCCCGTGGAGCAAGTGGTACCCGAGGGCGACAATCGCGATGACATACAGGATCACGTACCAAAGTTCCTGAAATGCGACCACAACCAGGGTGTACAAATCTTTGTTTCCGTTTATGTCCAGGGGAAGTTCCCCAAACTTATAGGAATACCAGAAGTCTTTAAAGTGAATCACCAAAAAAACAAAGATGATGATCCCCAGGGCCATCATGTTACGGGCATACCATTTGCTCGCCCTGCCCCTCTTGTCCCTTGAATAGGAGGCACCATTCGCCCTCTTGCTTTTTATACCCAGGTAAATTGCATCAATTGTATGCAGGATAATGGAAGCATACAAGACATAAGCCACCAACTTAACGAATATGTTCCCTCCCAGCAGCCGGCTGTATGAATTGTATTGTAATTGGGCTTCATCGGCCGGAAGCAACAACTGTAGATTCCCGGCCAAATGAATGATTAGAAAGAAAGATAGGAACAGGCCTGTTAAAGCCATTAAGTTTTTTCTCGTGAGGGTATTTTTATTAAATATCATAACTATTTCTAATTGCAGTCATTGGTTAATTTCTGAAATTTATCCTTTTATTGGGTTTCCTTCTAATTCATTTTTGTCTTTGCTGAAGGACCTGAAATACTATCGAAAAGTCGACTCTCATTGAGATTTAGAAGTTCCCTGACGAAATTAAGCACTATTTCTGTGTTTATTTCTGACGAAAATCATAAAAGGCGATTTCTTTCAAATTTTGGATTGTAAAATTGGGAATGGTGAAACATTGATTCCAATTCTTCAGAAGATAAACCGCTGTGGATGAGGTATTTCTAAAAAAAACTGATTAAAAATCAGTGGAATTACCTGCACTTTCCTTTACAGGAATTACTGCGAACTATATTTATGCTTAAAGTAAAAGGGCGAGGATTTGCGTACAAATAATGATAAAGACCAGGGCAAAAGGATACACTGCGGCATAAGCTATTTGCGGCCCTCCTGTTGTGGTCATGGAATCTACAGCACTTAGTCCGGGGGTGCTGGTCATGCCGCCGGTGAGAGCCCCTAAAAGGGAAAATAAGTTGACGTTCATGAAATAGCGGCCAACCACAACCACTACGATCATGGGAATAAGGGTAATGGCGGCGGCGATCAAAAATAGGCTAAAACCATGTTCCTGAAGCGCGGAACCCACATGTGCTCCCGCACTCAATCCTACAGGGGTAAGAAAAAGCAAAAGCCCCAGCTGCCGCAGGATCTGATTTCCGGCAACGGGTACATTCCAAATAATTGAACCTGTTTTTCCAATCCTACTAAGTACAAGCGCAGCGATCAAAACACCTCCTGTAATTCCAAGGGAAAAAGAAGTTCCTCCGGGCAGAGGGATTTCTATAGCGCCAAGTAACAAGCCCACTACGATGCCCAGGGCTACAGGAAGGAAACTGGTTGTTTCGACCTCTGTCATGCTATTGCCAAAAAGCGAAGAAAGTGAGTTTACATTGCCTTTGCTTGAGGAGATCAAAAGCCTGTCCCCAAAGCGCAGTTTAAGTGCCGGCCGGGCAGGTAAATCAATTCCTGCCCTTCTTATCCGTGTTACAGTGGCTTTAAAATTCTTTTGAAGGTTTAGTTCCCCGAGGGTCTTGTTAACCACGTTGTACCGGGAGATCACGTACCACTTTATCTCATAGAGTCCGCTTGCCGGAATCTCCTTATCGGTAGGTTTTCCCAGAAGGACTTCCACTCTTTTTAAAGCTTCCTCGGTGCCCACCGCTTTGACCAGGTCTCCTTTATGCAATATGGCTTCTGCTGTGAGCGGCACAGAAACTTCATCTGGGCGCATGATGCGGGAAATATTGGCTTTGGTCATCATCCTGATATCGAGCTCTTGAATAGTGCGCCCGTCAACATTGTCGTTGGTGATGATGAAGTTCCTGTTGGTCACTTCGGAAGTTTGAATTTTGGCTTCCGAAAGGAACTTTTCTTCTTCCTGATCTAGTTTGGCCCTGAGGAATCTAGGGGCAAGTTTTATAAATAGGATAACCCCTATGACCCCAAAAGGATAGGCAATTCCGTAGCCTATAGATGCGAACGGGGAGTTAGTGGCCTCAATGGCTGCAGCCAAACCGGGAGTACTTGTTAAGGCTCCGGTGAAAAGTCCTGTGGCAATTTTGGGGTCAATATCAAAACCCAACGAAAATGCGATCGTGACCAAAGCTCCCGTGAGAACTGCAAGTATGGCCAAAATGATGAGTTTGCTTCCCTGAGTCTTTAAAACTTCAAAAAAAGATGGACCGGCTTGCATACCAATAGTGAAAATGAACAAGAGTAAACCAGTTTGCTGAATGATCCCGGGTAGGGAAAATTCTATTCCCTGCAGGTGCAGCAGGTGCCCGTAAAGCATTGCCACGAAGATAACCGCTGAGGAATCCAGAGATACTCCCCTGAATTTAATACGTCCTATCTGGATCCCGATCCCAATAATGATAAAAAGTGCCACATAATCTGTACCCAGGAATTGGAGCAGGAAATTTGTCATGGAATGCAGTGCTTGTTTATACCTTTTTCTTCAGAATAAAATTAATCCTTTTCTGATACTTGAATTTTCCTAAGACGGGATTTTTCAACAGGCGAGCGAAGTTAGCACGGATTTCCATATGTTACAAATGTTTACGCGTTTTATATGACCGGATGGAGCACTATCATTCAATTAAATTTTTATGCTGCTCCTGAAATTGAAAGAAGGAGAAGAGATTTGGGAAATTACCATCCAAAAATGGCATTTTTGAAGCAGATTTTTCAAGGGCTATAACATCTTCAGTACCTATCCCTGCCGGATTTTTTGGGGAATAGGATTTTGACGATTACCATCCAAAAATGGCATTTTTGACACCTATTTATCCGAGAATTCGTTCTTAAAAATTATTTCTGAGGGATTTGTTGGGGAATGGAAAGTATGGAAAATAAAAAAGGTGGATAGCTCCACCTTTTTTGCCCCAAATCTACCATGAACTTAACCTACTTATGTTATGGCTCTGCTAAAGTAGAATATATTGTTTGTCTTTTAGCTTTTTTTAGCCGAAGTGCATGTTTATTAGGTGAACTACACACTTTAAGGAATTAGGTGTCAGAAAATTGTAAATTAATAGGCTCTATCTGTACTGCCTTCATAGAAATTGATGAATGCGCGATTCACGACCCGGTTGCCACCGAAAGTGGGATAATTCCCGGTAAAATACCAGTCACCCAGGTTGTGGGGACAGGCTTTATGAAGGTTTTCCACAGTTTGATAAATTATTTTGACTTCGGCTTTTACACTTTCCTCGCTCAATAATTCAGCAATCTTATCAGATATCTCTTGATCGGTAAAAGGTTCATAAATCTCTTTTACGAAATTCTTCACCTCTTTATCCTCCAGTTCGACTTGCTTCCTGCACTTTTCGTACACTTCTTTAATAATTCCGTATTTGCCTTGTTCCCGTAGCAGCTCCAGTGTGGCCTGGAAAGCCACTAAATTTTCCAGGCGGGCCATATCGATCCCGTAACAATCGGGATAGCGGATTTGTGGCGCCGAGGAAACCACTATGATTTTCTTTGGGTTCAACCGGTCCATCATTTTGATAATACTCTTCTTAAGGGTGGTGCCCCTTACGATACTGTCATCTATGATCACCAGGTTGTCCTGTGGTTTCACCACGCCATAGGTAACGTCGTATACGTGGGCGACCAAATCGTCCCTGCTGCTGTCTTCAGTGATAAAAGTGCGGAGTTTTGCATCTTTAATGGCAATCTTTTCAGTACGCAACCTATGGGCAAGGATCTCGTGAAGCCGCGAATCTGTTAGAGTTTCTTTTTCGGCAAGAATTGCGGTATTTTTCTGTTCGTTCAATTCATCCTGGGCTGCTTCCACCATTCCGTAGAAAGAAGTTTCAGCGGTATTTGGAATAAAGGAGAAAACTGTATTTATGGTATCGTGGTCAATTGCCTTTAAAACTTCGGGCATTAGCAATTTCCCGAGCATCTTTCGCTCCTTGTAGATTTCGGCGTCACTTCCGCGGGAAAAATAAATACGTTCAAAGGAACAGGCTTTCCGCTCCAAAGGCTTTAGGATTTGATCGATGGATACCTGCCCGTTTTTTCGAGTGATAATGGCATGTCCCGGGGGCAACTCATGCACATCTTCAAAATCAACATTGAACACAGTCTGGATCACCGGCCTTTCTGAAGCCACGACGACCACTTCCTCATCTTTGTAGTAATAGGCAGGGCGTATCCCCGCAGGATCCCGAAGTACAAAGGAATCGCCGTGACCCAATAAACCGGCCATAGCGTAGCCACCATCCCAGTTTTTGGAAGATTTTTTAAGGATCTTTTTGACGTTAAGCTGCTCTGCAATTAGGGGAGAAGCCTCTACTTTGGTGTGCCCTTCTTTTTTAAGCTTCTTGTAGAGTTTACGAACTTCGTCATCGAGAAAATGCCCTATTTTCTCCATTACCGTAACCGTATCGGCTTTTTCTTTAGGATGCTGCCCAAGCTCAATAAGATTGTTGAAAAGCTGGTGAACGTTCGTCATATTAAAGTTTCCGGCGACAATAAGGTTCCTGTGCATCCAGTTGTTCTGGCGAAGGAAAGGATGTACCGCCTCCACGCTGTTTTTCCCAAAAGTCCCATAGCGCACGTGTCCCAGGAACAATTCGCCTATGTATGGAATATTCTTTTTCTGTAGCGCCACGTCATTGGCGTATTCTGGGTGAAGTTGTATTTCGTTGTTGATGCGGTCATTAATTTGTGCAAAAATATCCTGGATTGGTTGTGCGGCATTAGAGCGCACCCTGCTAATGTACCGATCCCCGGGCTGGGTGTTGAGCTTTATACTGGCAAAACCGGCACCATCCTGGCCGCGGTTGTGCTGCTTCTCCATTAATAGGTACATTTTATTGACCCCGTAAAAAGCAGTGCCGTATTTTTCCCGGTAGTACTCCAGCGGCTTCAGCAATCTTATTTGGGCAATTCCGCATTCGTGTTTTAAAGCATCACTCATATTGGGCTATAATTGTTTATGCATGGTTTGTCACAAAAAAAGCCCTGAAATTACAGGGCCGGAAAAATTAGGTAAGCTTGATCTGAAACTGGGTCAGGGATTTGAATTCATCCAGGCGTTGATGGATTTCCTCTTTTGTCAGGGTCTGCATCCTCTCAGTTCCAAACTTTTCGACACAAAAGGAAGCCAGATTGGAGCCGTAAATCACCGCATTTTTCATGTTTTTAAAGGAGATGTCCCCAGTGTGGGCAAGATATCCAGTAAAACCACCGGCAAAAGTATCCCCGGCGCCGGTTGGGTCAAAAACTTCTTCCAGAGGCAATGCCGGAGCGAAAAATATTTTTCCTTTATGGAATAAAAGTGCCCCGTGTTCCCCTTTTTTGATGACCACATATTTAGGTCCCATTTCTGCTATTTTCCGAGCTGCTTTGACCAGGGAAAACTCGTTGGTAAGTTGTCGTGCTTCCTCGTCATTAATAGTAAGCGCATCTACTTTTCCAATCACTTTCATCAAGTCATCCCAGGTATTGTCCATCCAAAAGTTCATGGTGTCCAATACCACCAATTTTGGCCGCTCCAGTTGTTCCAGTACACTCAACTGTACCAGTGGGTGTAGATTTCCAAGCATCACAATGTCTGGAGATTTGAAATTTTCAGGAACCACAGGTTGGAAATTGGCCAGAACATTCAATTGAGTATCCAGGGTGTCCCTGGAGTTGAGATCATTGTGGTATTTCCCACTCCAAAAGAAGGTTTTTCCGCCTTTTACGACTTCGAGTCCACTCAAATCGATATTTCGTTCTTTCAAAAGGTCCAGATATTCCTGCGGAAAATCCTCACCTACAACAGAGACGATCGCGCTTTCTATGTCAAATTGTGCGGCAGAAAGCCCAATATATGTGGCTGCACCGCCCAGGATTTTATCGGTTTTACCAAAAGGGGTTTCAATGGCGTCAAATGCCACCGTGCCCACTATCAATAACTTACTCATAAATTTGTTTAAGAATGAGGTGCAAATATACAGTTTTGTTTTTCAAGCATTAAAGCTGGTAGAGCAAAAATATCCTTCTAAAACAGGCTTTTTGGATCCCCTTCAAATCCGGTGTCAATAAGGAGGCTCTTTGCTTTAGAAGCAGCCACGGCAAGCTGGTCACAGCGCTCGTTTTGGGGATGTTCGTTATGGCCTTTTATCCATTGGAACCGCACATTGTGCTTGCGGTATTCCTTCAGGAAATCTATCCACAAATCCACATTTTTGCGGTCTTTAAAGCCTTTTTTTTCCCAGTTGAACACCCATCTTTTTTCGACGGCATCTGCCACGTATTTTGAATCGGTGAAGACGATAGCAGAAGTATCTGGATTCTTCAGCTTTTTAAGTGCCTCGATGACTGCGAGCAGTTCCATTCTATTGTTGGTAGTGTGCTTATATCCCTGGGAAAATTCTTTGCGGTACGGTTTCCCAACCCATTCCATGACAATTCCGTAGCCGCCCGGCCCCGGATTCCCACGGGCTGCACCATCGGTGTAAATATGTACCTGTGGATTATTCATCAGCTGCCGGGAATAAAAGATTTTCAATCACCTTCGGAAAATGCTCTTGTTCCAACTGGTGGATTTTTTCAGCTATATCTTCAGCAGAATCATTTGGCTCCACAGGGGTAGTGGTTTGAAAGATGAGCTTTCCTTCATCATATTTTTCATTGACAAAATGAATGCTAATGCCGGTCTCCACCTCTTTTTTCTCAATAACTGCCTGGTGCACCTTCATGCCATACATGCCTTTCCCGCCATACCTGGGAAGGAGCGCAGGGTGGATGTTGATCACTTTGTTGGGGAATTCCTTTAGGATCTTATCGGGGAAAATCCATAGAAAACCTGCCAAAACGATAAGGTCGGGCTGCATGTCTTTCAGGATATTAAGGACTTCATTTGTGTCGTACAGGGCTTGCCGGTCAAAATGAATGGGTGTGACTTGCAGGTTGTGCGCCCGCTTTAATACCTTTGCCGATCTCTTATTGGAAAAAACAGCCGTAACTTCGGCTTTTCGAAACTTCTGGAAATAGCGGATAATATTCTCAGCATTGGTGCCATTTCCGGACGCGAAGATGACAATTTTCTTTGGAGGTAAATTCCGGGAGCTTAACAATAGCGAAGTGTTAACAATTATTAGGAGGTAAAAATAATTGCTTTATCTGAAAATTCCGTAATTTACCGACACATTTTTAAAGTAAAAACAGGTTTTAAAATAAAGTTTTTTATTTTTGCCACTTAATTAAAAATTTAAAACACAAATTATGTCAGACATTGCATCAAGAGTAAAAGCGATTATCGTTGACAAGTTAGGAGTTGACGAAAATGAAGTAGTCAACGAAGCTAGCTTCACCAACGACTTGGGCGCTGATTCATTGGATACTGTAGAATTGATTATGGAATTCGAAAAAGAATTTGACATCCAGATCCCAGATGACCAGGCAGAAAACATTGCTACAGTAGGCCAGGCCATCTCTTATATTGAAGACGCAAAGAAATAAAAGCATTACATTTTTATGGAGTTAAAGCGAGTTGTAGTAACTGGATTAGGTGCACTCACCCCAATTGGGAACAATATTGATGAATATTGGGATGCCTTGGTCAATGGTAAGAGTGGTTCTGCTCCTATTACCTATTTTGATACAGAAAAATTCAAGACTAAATTCGCATGTGAACTGAAAAATTTCAATGCCCTGGATTATTTCGACCGAAAGGAAGCCAGGAAATTGGATAAGTTTGCGCAATATGCTTTGGTAGCTTCAGATGAAGCTATTAAAGATGCGGGAATTGATTTGGATACGGTAGACAAGCTGCGTGTTGGTGTAATTTGGGGGGCAGGAATTGGAGGCCTGGAAACTTTTCAGGATGAGGTTCTTGCATTTGGAAAAGGGGATGGAACACCGCGTTTCAACCCTTTCTTCATTCCTAAGATGATAGCCGATATTGCACCTGGCAATATTTCGATCCGCCATGGGTTCATGGGGCCGAATTATGCAACGGTGTCGGCTTGTGCTTCGGCGGCAAATGCGCTTATTGATGCCCTAAACACCATTAGGTTGGGCTATAGCGACATAATTGTCACCGGGGGGTCTGAGGCGGCTGTTGCACCAGCGGGAATGGGTGGTTTTAATGCCATGCATGCCCTGTCTACCCGAAATGAAAGCCCCGAAACAGCTTCGAGGCCTTTTGATGCCAACCGCGATGGATTTGTTTTAGGAGAAGGCGCGGGTGCCTTGATCCTTGAAGAATATGAACATGCCAAAGCAAGGGGAGCAAAAATTTATGCTGAAGTTGCTGGCGGAGGGTTATCATCGGATGCCTATCACATGACTGCACCACATCCCGAAGGGATTGGGGTCGTGGCCGTGATGGAAAATTGCCTTAGGAATGCCGGTCTAAAACCCGAAGATGTAGACGCTATCAATACCCACGGTACTTCAACGCCATTAGGGGATGTTGCAGAGCTAAAAGCTATCAAAAAAGTTTTTGGCGAGCATGCAAAGGATATCAACATCAATTCCACAAAGTCCATGACGGGGCATTTGTTGGGCGCCGCAGGTGCTGTGGAAGCAATTGCCTCTATCCTGGCGATGAAGCACGGTATTGTGCCACCAACCATAAACCACGAAGTGGCCGATGAGAACATAGATCCAGAATTGAACCTAACCCTCAACAAGGCACAGGAAAGGGAAGTAAACGTGGCAATGAGCAATACCTTTGGCTTTGGCGGGCACAATGCCTGCGTCCTTTTTAAAAAGATGGATGATTAAGAAACTCCATGAGTGTTATTAGAAACATATTAAGTTCCCGCTCTTCAAGAGGCGGGAATTTTTTTGTCGAATTAACAAAGATCATCGGGTTTAAGCCCCGCAACCTGGGTTACTACAAGAAGGCATTCACCCATCGTTCCCTTAACCAGAAGGATGAAGAAGGAAACGCAATAAGTTTCGAGAGAATGGAATTTTTGGGCGACGCCATGCTTAGTGCGGTTATCGCTTCCCATTTGTTTAAAGAAGTGCCGGGCGGAAATGAGGGGTATCTTACCAAAATGCGCTCAAAAATTGTGAGCCGCAAGCACCTCAATGAATTGGGCAAAGATCTGGAGCTTATAAAATACATTCAGACGAACATTTCTACCGATCAATTCGGAATCAATATCCATGGGAATCTTTTTGAAGCTTTGGTGGGCGCAATTTATCTGGATAGGGGCTACAGGTATGTGCGGAAGTTTATCTATGAGAGGGTAATCGAGCCTTATGTGGATATCGAGCAGCTGGAGGGAACTGTTATTAGTTACAAAGGCCTTCTTATAGAATGGTGCCAAAAGGAGAAAAAAGAGTTTATCTTTGAAGTTTATGAGGATACAGGTAAAGATGAACTAAAACACTTTGCTGTCAAATTGCGTATTGAAAACCGTGTCGTTGCTAAGGCACGTGCCACTTCCAAGAAAAAGGCCGAAGAAAAAGCATCTAAGAGAGCCTACTACGCATTTCAAAATAAAATAGCACCTTCTTAGAGAAATCATCGAAACTATAACGTTTTCGTAGATTATTTCTAAAAATCATGTCGGAAAAACTTAATTTTGTGCGGCACAATTTTTATCTTTAGCGTTTGACGAATATGAAATATGCCGGCATACAAACTTGTTTTAGAGGATGTTTTTGAGCAGTCTTTCAAGCTGTTGGCCGTACATTCTTCAGTAGAAGAATACAAACTGGCTTTTCTCCTAAACAAGCATTTGGAGCTTAAACTAGCCAGGGAGCGAAAAGATATCGATTTTCAAAGAAAAGGATTGCGGGTGCTTTTTGCCCATTTCACTTTTTCAGATGAATCAAAATTTTGTAAATATCACCTGGTGGATAATATTTCCAAAGGGGCACAACCTGCCATGGAAAGTGAGCATTCGCTTTTTGGGGAGGAGCAAGTAGGACATAAAAAAACGTATCTACTGCCAGAATTCAAACAAGTGGATTTTTTCCTGAAGATAGAAGATGAACAGGATACTGTTTCGGAAAAAATTATGCTTGAAAAAATTAAAGGTATTTCGCAGGTTTCTACCGCATATTTCATTGACTTTCATAAAATAAAAGAAAAAGAAAATTTAATTTTTGACTAGATGCCAAATACAAAAAAGACTAAAATAGTAGCCACATTAGGACCTGCCTCGAGTTCGAAAGATGTTTTAAGAGAAATGCTCCAGGCTGGGGTGAATGTTTTTAGGATAAATTTTTCCCATGCAGATTACCAGGACGTAAGAGAGCGCATCGCTATGATTAGGGAGTTGAACGAGGAAGGCTTCTCTGCGGCTATCCTGGGCGATCTACAAGGGCCCAAACTTCGGGTAGGTAAAATGAAGGAGGAGGTAGTCGTTTCAAAAGGCGATAAAATAGTTTTTGTCACCGGAGAAGAATTTGAAGGAACGGCCGAACGGGTTTATATGAATTACGATCAGTTTCCAAAAGATGTACAGGCAGGAGAAAAGATCCTGCTCGACGATGGGAAACTAATGTTTGAAGTGATTAGTACAAACAGAAAAGATGAAGTAAAAGCAGTGGTTATCCAGGGCGGTCCTTTGAGATCCAAAAAAGGGGTAAACCTTCCCAATACCAACATTTCCCTACCTGCTTTAACTGAAAAAGATATCGAAGATGCAATTTTCGCAGTGGAACAACAAGTGGATTGGATCGCATTGTCCTTTGTTAGAAACAGTGATGACCTCATTATTCTACAGAACCTTATAAAGGAACACACAGATGTAAAGATCCCAATTATTGCTAAGATCGAAAAGCCGGAAGGGGTTGAGAACATTGATAAAATTGTAGCTTATTGCGACGGGATAATGGTTGCGAGAGGGGATTTGGGTGTTGAAATCCCGGCACATGAAGTGCCGCTTATTCAAAAACAACTGGTTCTAAAAGCCAAAAAAGCCAGGATCCCGGTAATTATTGCCACGCAAATGATGGAAACGATGATCACCAGCCTCACCCCAACCCGGGCAGAGGTGAATGACGTGGCGAATTCTGTGATGGATGGCGCCGATGCTGTAATGTTGAGTGGCGAAACTTCTGTAGGGAACTATCCGGTACAGGTGATTGAAAAAATGTCGCAAATTATTATGAGTGTGGAAAATTCTCCGCTTATTAAAGTGCCACACGAGCCACCTCACGTGAGGACCAAACGCTATATCACAAAATCTGTTTGCTACCATGCGGCAAATATGGCTAACGAAATTAAGGCAAAGGCGATTTGTACTTTGACCAATAGTGGGTACACAGCTTTCCAAATTTCGGCCTGGAGGCCCGAATCGAACATCCTGGTGTTTACTTCGAACAAGCGAATCCTTCACCAGTTGAGCCTTCTTTGGGGGGTGCGAGCTTTCCACTACGATAGAATGGTGAGTACAGACGAGACAATTGACGATATTAACCGAATCGCAACCGAAGCAGGCTATGTTCAGAAAGGCGATTTCACAATCAACCTGGCGGCTATGCCTATCGCGAACAAAGGAATGGTCAACACGCTGCGTATTTCTGAAATAGAATAGAATATTATTGAGTAGCTTCTTCGGAAGTTTCAACATTAAAAAAGCCGCAAATGCATTAAATGTATTTGTGGCTTTTGCATTTCTATAGAAAATTCCTGACTTTTTAGTTCTTTCAGCGAAGCGGAATCTAAAAATCAAACTTCAACTGTACCGCAATTTCTTCCTTTTCTGGTTTCTTGTTTTGTTTTTCAGTATTTAGATTGGAAAGGGAGATTCCTAAAAGCCTTACAGATTCCTTCATTTTTTCCTGGTATAATAATTCCCTGGATGTCTCAAAGATCAAATCTTTGGATGAAATAAAGTAGGACAAGGTCCTGCTTCTGGTTTGCAGGGTGAAATCGCTGTACTTTATTTTTAAAGTAATGGTCTTCCCGGCTACTTTATTCTTCGAAAGTCGTTTTTCAATTTCTTCTGAAATGTTCTTCAGTCTTTCAAGCATAAATATTTCGGAAGAGATATTCTCTTCAAAAGTGCGTTCTGCCCCCAAAGATTTTCTAATGCGGGAGGGTTTGACTTCGCTCGAATGGATTCCCCTTACAACCTGATAGTAGTATTCCCCGCTTTTCCCGAAGTGCTCGTTCAGGAAATCAACAGGTTTTTCTTTCAAATCTTTTCCGGTGAAAATTCCCAGTCGGTACATTTTGTCGGCGGTGACCTTTCCCACCCCATAAAATTTCCTGATCTCCAGTTTTTCCAAAAACTCCCCAACTTCTTCGGGATTTACCGTTTTTTGGCCGTTGGGCTTGTTCACGTCACTGGCAACCTTGGCGATGAATTTGTTGATGGAGATACCTGCTGAAGCGTTCAATCCCGTCTTTTCATAGATCTTTTCCCTTATTTCTTTTGCGATAAGGGAAGCACTGGGATTTCCTTTCTTGTTTTCGGTTACATCCAGATAAGCTTCATCCAGGGAGAGCGGCTCCACCAGATCTGTGTACTCGAAGAAGATGCTCCTAATCCGGTTTGATAGTTCCCGATACCGGTCAAACCTGGGCTTTACAAAAATGAGCTCCGGGCATTGCCTTTTCGCAATCACGCTGCTCATGGCACTTTTCACTCCAAATTTTCGGGCTTCATAACTGGCTGCGGCCACCACGCCACGTTGGGAACTGCCGCCCACGGCAATTGCTTTTCCCCGCAACTCCAGATTGTCCAACTGTTCCACCGAGGCATAAAAAGCGTCCATGTCCACATGAATGATCTTTCGCTGTTTTAGGTTTTCCACAGTACAAATTTAGTGAATCTACAAGTGGTTTTTTCTTAGAAGATTTGATTGTCGATTATAAGAGGGATGTGAAAGTTCTGCCAATTTGCGGCTTTTCAGCGCCTTGAAATAGTCTCGCCCTTTGAATTATGGCTGAAAAAAAGTACCTTCAAAAAAGCATTTTTGGAACCTATGAAAACAGCAATCATTTTGGGAGCAACAGGGCTTACCGGCGGCACTCTCCTTCAGAAGTTACTTGACGATGATAGATATTCAAAGATCAAACTCTTTTCCCGATCTTCTACGGGTGTCAAAAATGGCAAAATTGAGGAACATTTAATCGACCTGTTTGAACTGGAAAAGTATGCGAATGAATTCCAGGCCGATGAGGTGTATTGCTGTATCGGAACTACCAAGTCCAAGACACCAGATGAGGATACGTATCGCAAAATAGACCACGGTATACCGGTTTCTGCGGCTAAACTCGCCAGAAAGAATGAAATTCCGAAGTTTTTGGTCATTTCAGCTTTGGGAGCAGATGCTGAAAGTAAATTTTTCTATAATCGCACCAAAGGAGAGATGGAGCGGGACGTTTTAAAAGAAGGCCCTTCACAAACCTATATTTTCCGGCCTTCGTTGATTACGGGAAATCGGAAAGAAAAAAGGCCTTTTGAAGCTCTTGGAAAGAAGGTAATGAAAGTTGCAGATCATTTACTTGTTGGTCTCCTAAAAAAATATCAAAGCATCCACCCTGACGCGATCGCCGAAGCCATGATTTACGTGGCCAATAATCCGTATTCAGTAACAAAGATAGAATCAAGGGAAATTCAGGAAATCGCCGGTTCCGCTTAACATCTGTTTAACGGCAGAATGGCTGTTTTTAAAATAAATTGTACTGCACTTTTAGCACATTTGGATGGAAATATTTTCATAAATATGGAATCTATGGTATCACGACGCGACTTTATTTTTAAATCAATGTTGACTTCTGCTGCAACACTTGCTCCTTCCGTATTATTCTCTGCATTGGGCAGTGAGCGAGGTGCAGGAAGCGCTCCTTTTACTTCACCTGCAAGGAATCTCTCCGGAAAAAGATTTACGCCCGGCAAAAAATACGGACTGGGCGGGGTGGCCGCAGGAAATGCTTTCCACGTGAACAGTGATGAACAAATCCGTGAAATGTTAGAGGCAGCCTGGAATTCCGGAGTGCGGTATTTTGATACTTCCCCCTGGTACGGACTTGGTTTGAGCGAACGCCGCATGGGACATTTCCTTTACAACAAGAAAAGGGAAGATTATGTGCTTTCAACTAAAATAGGTCGAATCCTTGAGCCCGATGGCGATTTTGAAATGCCAAATGCGCTATGGAAAGGAAAATTAAATTTCAGTTATAAGTATGATTATACAGCTGAAGGCGTACGGAAATCTGTAGAAGATAGTCTGCACCGCACGGGGCTGCCGTATCTGGACATCGTTTTTATTCATGATCTTTCACCAGATAATGGGGATATGGGGGAAAATTGGATCGATTATTTTGAAGAAGCGAAAAAGGGAGCAATGCCCGAATTGACAAAAATGCGGGAAGAAGGTTTGATAAAAGCCTGGGGCTTTGGAGTAAACAGGATCGAACCAATTTTGCGTACCATTGAAGTAGCCGATCCCGATATTTTTCTTTCGGCCACCCGGTATTCTTTGATAGAACACGAAGATGTATTGAACAGGCTTTTTCCTGTTTGTGAGAAAAATGAAATCTCCCTGGTGATGGGAGCTCCTTTAAATTCGGGCTTTTTGGCGGGACATGACCGCTATAACTACAGTAATAATATTCCTCAAAAATTCCTTCAAAAAAGGGACAGGCTGTGTGAAATTACAAAAAACCATCAGGTAGATTTACGTTCGGCGGCTTTGCAGTTTTGTGCAGCTCCAAAAGTGGCAGCTTCGGTTATTCCGGGTGCCAGTACAGCAGAACAGGCTGCGGCTAATGTGGCTTCCATGAGTGAAGAAATTCCGGAAGATTTCTGGAAAGAATTAAAAGCTGAAAAACTCATCGCCTCCAATGCGCCCGAACCTGAAAATCTAAAGAAATAATTTCAGAAGCAATTCTTAATATAACAAATAAAGCATGAAGATAATCATCGTGGGGGCCACCGGTACCCTTGGAAGAAAAGTAACCGAAGATCTTGAAAAGGATCATGAAATCATAAAAGTAGGAACTAAATCGGGAGATATTCAGGCAGATTTGACAAATCCTGAATCCCTGGAAAAAATGTTTAAGAAAATTGGCACTTTTGACGCCCTGGTTTGTGCGGCGGGTTCTGGACATTTCGGTCCGCTGCAAGAGATGACCGGAAAAGATTTTCAGAAGGGATTGAACAGTAAGTTAATGGGACAGGTAAACCTTGTGCTTATCGGCCAGCATTACATTAATCCAAAAGGATCTTTTACGCTTATCTCGGGAGTGCTTTCAGAAGATCCTGTGAAGAATTCTGTAAATGTAGCTGCCGTCAACGCCGCAGTGAATGGATTTGTAAAAGCAGCCGCCCTTGAGCTGGAAAACGGAGTGCGCATCAATGCAGTTAGCCCCGGTGTGGTGGAAGATTCCCCGCAATTATTTGATGCCTTTCCCGGGCATAAACCCGTGAGTATGGAACGGG
>JAGXIM010000106.1 GCA_024635665.1 Salinimicrobium sp.
AAGGCATTGGTTTGCCATTGTATTTCTTCAGGAAAAGTAACTTTTGAGCTAAATCTCGCAAACCAACTCGTATTTTTTGCATCATAGCTCCTTCCTTCAAATTCACCTTCAGTATTGAACTGAAAGAAATTCACGCTACTATTTAACCGCAGCCATTGCGCCGGGTTGTAAAGCATACCAGCTTCGGCACCAATACGCTCATTGGTGGCCAGGTTGACTGGGATAGTTCTGGTTATAAGAATCGCATCTTCCTCGGTCTCCACACCTGTAGACTCGGTGATTCTTTCGAAAGAATCTGTTTCGTGCTGGTAATACACAGAAGATGTCAAAGTAAGTTTCTCCCATCTTTTCAAGTATCCAAGGTCGAAAGCATTGGAGAAAGCTGGTTCGAGGTTCGGGTTACCCTGAAAAATGTTGGTACGGCTTGATCTGGAAGGAAACGGATTAATGTACCAACCTCGGGGCCTGTTGATCCTGCGATTATACCCAAGGGTGATGTTCTCCTTTTCATCCAATTCATAAATAAGGTTCACCGTTGGAAATAGCCCGAGGTAATTTCGGTCAAAATCGGTATCAACTGTAAATCCGAAAGCTTCGCGAAGTTCTTCTTCTGTAAGTTCTGAATCGATATTCCCTTTTAGCTGTGTGTTTTCGAGTCGTAGTCCTAAAAGGAAAGAAAAGTCACCAAACCTGTTTCCATATTGGGTGTACAGGGAGTTGACATTTTCATCATATGTAAAAATATTTGAAAGTTCTTCATTAAATTCTAGCTCCCCACTAAACGGATTTTCTATTTCAAGACGGTAATCTGTTATTTCTTCCTCGAAATTTCCACGGAAACCTGCTTCAAATTGTGCATCTTCTCCTATAGGTAAAACGTAATCGGCCTGGATCAAATATTCATTTTGTGTTTCATCTGTCACGATCTCTTCCATCAAAAATTGAGGTGTGGTTGGTAGGTCGTTATATTCCAGGGTTTCATCCACAAAGGTCCGTTGGGTCTCTGCATCATTTTCATATTGGAAATCGGCTGTTAATTGGTGCCCGCTGTTGTTGAATTTGTTGATATAGTTCAGGGAAAACTGGAAGCTATTATCTTCTTCCATTTGCCGTTCTACCCTTTTGGTTTCACGTACCAGGCTTCCTTGTTCATTTCTGCTGCTTAGGTTTGTCGTCACATCTTCGTCTTCCCCGTACCTGTAAAAACCGGCGGCCGTTATTGATGACTGGTCATTGATGTAGTATTCAATTCCCAAATTGGTGTTATAGTTCCTGTTCAGTCGTGTGGTTTCCCTATCCTCTATCAGGCGGTACGGTTCGATGATATTACCGTCATCAGTTTCCCTTCTGAAGTATCGAGTGTCTGTATAAGAATTTCCGGGAGCATCAAAATAGCGGAAGCCAGAGGTGCTGAAAATGTTGAATTTATCTGTCCTATAGTTAAGGTTGGCGGAAAGCCCTGCCTGGTCTGGGTGACCTATTCTTCCACTTACAGAACCGTTAAACCCAAGGGTTTCCTTTTTTTTCAAAATAATGTTCAGGATTCCTGCAGTACCTTCGGCGTCATACCTTGCAGAAGGGGAGGTGATAACCTCTACACGTTCAATTGCATCGGCTGGTAGTTGGGAGAAAATATCTGTATTTCCAAAGCCAGCCATGGCCGATGGTTTCCCATTAATAAGGATCCTCACGTTCTCATTACCGCGCAGGCTTATTCCGCCTTCGATATCTACAGCAACCGAAGGAACGTTGTTAAGCGCGTCGGCCACTGTCCCACCGGCGGTGGTAAGATCCTGGCCTATGGTATATATTTTTTTATCCAGGCGTATTTCCACCTGAGTGGTTTCGGCGGTGACAACCACTTCGTTGAGGTCGGCTGCGGCTGTGCCCAAAACAATAGTTCCCATTTGAAGATCTGCAGTGATCTCCCGGTTATTGAAGTTCTTTGAGCCAAAGCCTATAAATTCCACGTTTATGTTGTAGGTGCCTGCTGGGACATCAACCTCAAATTCCCCCTGGGCATTAGTAATCCCTCCGGTTAGTTTATCTGGATTGGTGGTACTTTGAAAGGAGATGGTTGCATATTCAAGCGGATTTCCAGCTTCATCGGTAACTTTACCAGTAACGAGATATTCTGGATTCTGTCCTTGTGCGAAGGCAGTAAATGAAATTGCAAATAAAAAAAGGGCGGCACATTTAGCGAGGTGCCTCAATTTTTGGGTGGTCATACTTAGTTTTTATGTTTTGACCACAAAAAATTAATAAGGTTTAAACGAAAAGACAAAAATTTCCACAAAAATAGGTTTAAACCTATTTTTTAGTACCCTGTTTTTTGATTTGTTGATCAAGTAAGAATAGGTAGCGGTCGTACTGTGGTTGCGTGAGGATATTCCTCATGTCCTTGTTTTCAAGCACCTGCAACCTTTGAAGACGTTCTGTCTTTAATTCTTCGCGCATCTTTGACTGTAAAATGCGGTTCTTTTTGATCGCGAATTCAATAATCTTACTTTGAACAAGATTTGTTTGTTTTGAGGAGAGAGAAAGTTCTCCTTCCCACATTTCAGCTCTTTCCCGGGCAGCTTCCTCTAGTTCCTGATCTGTGCTTTGCTGCAAAATACTTTGTGAAAAAGCCACAGAAGATGTGAACAGTGCGATTGCGAAAACAATTAATATCTGATAATTTTTGCTAATTTTCATATGTAGATTTTTTTAAAAGTAACGAAGAAAGAGCATAAAGTAGGTTAATGGCTGGTTAAAAATTCGATCCCTGAGAAGTTTCTTAGCCTATCAGGTCTTTTATTTTTTCTGCTGGTCTCCCAATGACTGCCGAATTGCCTTTCACAACTATTGGCCTTTGGATCAACTTTGGGTTCTCGGCCATTACACGAACAAGTTCTTTGTCACTCAAATCCTTGCCCTTATAATTTTCTTTCCAGGTTTTCTCTTCTTTACGAACCAGTTCAATAGGTGCCATCCCTAATTTAAGCAATAGGTCCGCTAGTTCTTCTTCCGAAACTGGTTCCTTTAGATATTCTTTTACTTCAAAATCTCTGCCAGATTCGTTTAAAAGCTCCAAACCTTCCCTGGATTTCTTGCATCGGGCGTTGTGGTAAATTTTTATCATCTTTTATTGAACTTTTTTAGTTAAACCTTATAAGCTATTCCTCGACTTTTTGTCCCATCATCATAAGAAATGCTTTAAGGAACTGGTCGATTTCCCCATCCATTACCGATTCAACATTTCCGGTTTCTTCTCCCGTCCTTACATCTTTCACCAGCTTGTACGGATGCATCACGTAATTCCGGATTTGGGAACCCCATTCGATCTTCATCTTGGAATCCTCAATTTCCCGACGCTGTGCCTGTTGTTTCTGAAGTTCAATTTCATACAACTGACTCTTCAGCAGCTGCATGGCTTTGGTTTTATTTTCCAGCTGGGAACGGGTTTCTGAATTTTCCACGACGATTCCTGAAGGGGCGTGCCGTAATCGCACGGCCGTTTCCACTTTGTTCACGTTTTGTCCTCCAGCGCCAGAAGAACGCATGGTTTCCCAGGAAATTTCAGAAGGATTGATGTCAATTTCAATAGTTTCATCTGCCAGGGGATACACATAGACCGAAGCAAAAGAAGTATGCCTTTTGGCGTTGCTGTCAAATGGGGAAATTCGCACCAACCTATGTACGCCGTTTTCTCCTTTTAGCCATCCGAAGGAAAATTCTCCTTCTATTTCTATGGTTACCGTTTTCACCCCGGCAACTTCACCTGCCTGGTAGTTCAGTTCTTTTACAGTATATCTGTTCTTTTCGGCCCACATGAGATACATACGCATCAACATTTCTGCCCAATCGCAACTTTCTGTCCCGCCGGCACCTGCAGTTATTTGAAGAACTGCACTCAAGTTGTCGCCTTCTTCAGAAAGCATGTTCTTGAATTCGAGGTCTTCGATAAGGTCGAGGGATTTCTCGTACCGCTGCTCAACATCTTCAGCAGTAGCTTCATCTTCTTTGTAGAATTCGTAGATCACCTCCAGGTCTTCCACAAAAGTGGCTGCCTTCTCGTAATTGTCCACCCATTTTTTTTGGGCATTCAGTTCTTTAAGAAGAAGTTCGGCTTTTTTTGGATCGTCCCAAAAATCAGGAGAGAGGGTTTTCTCCTGTAGGTTTGTAATCTCTATGTTCTTGGCATCAACGTCAAAGATACCTCCTTAACGCAACCAGGCGATCTTTGAGATCTTTTATAGTGTCTGTAGTAATCATTGTTTGATTTTGAACAAAAATAGAATTAATACAGTTTCCTGAAAACTATTTTACGATTATTTTATAGTTTTATGCCTATCCAAAAATGCCGAAATCAGAAACTTTTTTTGGAAGCATATTTAAAAAAATCAGATGAAAGAAATAGATCTTAGAAGCGATACGGTTACCAAACCAACTACCGGAATGTTACAAGCCATTATGGGTGCCGAAGTTGGGGACGATGTGTACAAAGAAGATCCATCAGTGAACCAGCTGGAGGAAAAACTGGCCAATATGTTTGGGATGGATGAAGCTTTGTTTTTCCCAACCGGCAGTATGGCCAACCAGGCAGCGATCAAATTGCATACCCAACCTGCAGAGCAGCTTATTTGTGATAAATGGGCACATGTCTATAACTATGAAGGCGGCGGGGTTTCTTTCAACAGCGGCGTGTCCTGTAAGCTGGTGGACGGAGACCGCGGAATGATCACAGCTGCACAGGTAGAAGAAAGTATCAATCCCCCAGATTTTTACCACAGCCCATTAACGACACTGGTTTGCCTGGAAAACACCACTAATAAAGGTGGCGGGGCTTGTTATGATTTCAAGGAAATCAAAAAAGTCAGGAAAGTCTGCGACAAACACAATTTGGGTCTTCACCTGGATGGCGCCCGTTTGTTCAATGCTTTGGTGGCCAAGAATGAGGATCCAAAGGCTTACGGAAAAATTTTCGATACGATCTCTATCTGCCTCTCTAAAGGACTGGGAACCCCCATGGGTACTGTTTTAATCGGAAATAAAAAGCTGATGAAAAATGCCATTCGCGTGCGAAAAGTTTTGGGCGGTGGAATGCGCCAGGTAGGATTTATGGCCGCCGCCGGAATTTACGCTTTGGATAACCATGTAGAGCGTTTAGCCGAAGATCACAAACGGGCTTCAGAAATTGGTGGGGCTTTAGAAAAGCAGGAATACGTGCGGGAAGTAGAACCAGTGGAAACCAACATCGTGATATTTTACCTCAAAAAAGCTTCAGATGAAGCTCCATTTATGAAGCAACTGGAAAAGGAAAACATCAGGATCAGCAATATGGGGCAGGGGAAACTAAGAGTAGTAACACACCTCGATTATTCCGAAGGAATGCACCAAAAATTCCTCGATGTGCTGAAAAATATTAAGTTGTAAAAAAACACTACTCAAAAATGGCATTTTTGAGTAGTGTTTTTTTGTTTTCTGTTTTCCGTTTGATTTCTGCAGTCTACCGTCTACAGTCTACAGTCTACCGTCTATCGACTAATCTAGCTGCCCAACATATCGTTCATTCCGGGAATATCGGGCAT
>JAGXIM010000107.1 GCA_024635665.1 Salinimicrobium sp.
GCTGCAGCCAAGGGTTACAACATTGATTCGGTTCTTCTTTAATGACTTTGTTCTCATAGATGAATTTTTCTTTTGGCAAACCTCCCGGGTTTCCAAAACCTGTGAGGTTTTAGAAAAAGAAGGTCTTCCAAAGCGGCTGCAAAGATACAACCTAAAATGGGAAAACTAACATTCAGGCGGTTAAGCTTTTATGCGGAAATTGAAAGTGGGTAAATATTGATTTCCAGCTGCTTGGTTTCTGGACCGGTGCGGGAATTTCTCCTGAAACATTGTCGTAATTTGCCCTTTTTGACACCTGAAGATTTTTTTTCTTCGAAAAATAATGGGCCTATTGGGGCACAACCTTAAAAAGTAAACCTCTCCAGAATTTCAGTTTTATCAAATTGGTTCAGATCGATTTTAAAACATCCAGCAATGGGTTTTTTAGTATATAAATGTTCGTTATAACCTCCAATAATGAATAGGTACCCGTTCCAAACATGAAGGTCTGGCCCCTGCACATCAAGGTCGACACGGTAAGACTTCACTTCATTTTTTCCTATATCAAAAGTGAAAATTTTTCCCTTTTCATAAATATAGATAATCCCACCATGAGAGACTACCGCAGGGTCGTTCCAGGTGGTCGACATCTTTGCTTCAATTTTCCATTTTCCGGTTAAGAGATCAAGGGATTCGATGGTGTTGAGCCAGTTCCCATTATTCCCCCCTATAATATACATCTTATCACCCACTAGAGCTGCATTACTTTCTTTAGCTGTATTCATTTTACCCGCATCAAACCATAATCCTGTTTCAAAATTGAATAGATGAACCTTATTCGTAAATTCTTTTTTCCTCCTCTTATTAATTCTGATAGATCCTCCCATGACCAGTAAATCCCCATTATAGCTGACGGAAGCAGCACCGGAAGCCTGATGAGGATAAACCTGATCCACCAGTACCGTATCTCGTTGCAAATCGAGAATGTCAACGGTGTTGGTAAGAAGTACCTTTTTTCCTGAGGTCAGTAATTTTTTACCGCCGAAGATGTATATCCGATTTTTGTGAAAAACCACATTGTGTCCTGCTCTTCTATCTACTGTGACCGGTAAAATTTTCCATTCATCTTTTGTGAGATCATAAACCTGAATATCTTCCAGAAACTTTGGAAAAGAAAAGTCAGTATTTGCAGAACGCAAAATTTCAGAAATACTGGGATCTCCCAGTCGTGTCGCCATTTCTTTCTTTATTGGTTCCTCTAAACGGGACGCGTCCCCTGCAATTACATAAATCTCATCACCCACAATGGTTGACCCAAAAGAATAAACTCCCTTTTTCAACGAAGCTATTCTGGAAAACTGCAATTCTTTGTTGAGAACAATTTCAGTATTTAAATTCACCTCCTTTAACTCGTCTATTACGGGAACAAGCTGGACATTGCCCTCTAATTGTTGCAGCTCATAAAACGTAAAAATTACAGTACGATAGCCTACGGAAGAAAAGGAAATAGAATCACCTGAAGAAAACCCCTTTTTTAAATCTACTGTGAATTTTCCCAATTCATCTGAAATAGTACCACTTTTGATTCCGGAAGAAACGATATGAACGTCCTGTAGTACATCCTTGGTCTGAACATCTTTAACCACTCCGCGTATCGTTTGGGAGGAACTGACACTGCTACAGATCAAAAAGATACATAAGAAAGCTGATTTAAATGTAGACATATAAAAAATTGGGTGTGACTAATTTTGAGCATTCCGAAGGAACTTTTGCTCCTCGCCTGGTAAATCTATTAATTTTCTGTTTAAGAAGCTCCCGGTAGACCCGTAAACAAACGCACAGCTTATCAACAATTTTCTGTATATAGCTGCCAAAAATAACCTTTCAAAAATGACATTTTTGGAAACTATTTTTTGACTTTTTAAAAAGCATTATTTTCCGCAGCAATCTAGGAAATCACATGCTGCTGTATCCAAAAAGCAAGTTCGGTTTCGTAAACGCGGATGAGGATAATGGTCGCCGCCCCAATAGCAACAAAGAACCAGGAGTAATTTTCTGTTTTAACCTGCCTCCAGGCAAGGAAAGTGAGAATCACGAATGGCAGCATCAAAACGAGGTTTGGGATCAACCATGCCCCCTGAAACAGGATCACCGTCTTCATGAAAATAAAGAAAAGACTGTAAAATAAAATGATCTTGGTGAGGATCACCAAATTCCTGTGGCTCATAAAATTAGTTGTAGTTAGCCGGAGACCTTCTGGCTTTAATGCTTTTTTCAAATGCAGCACCAATTTCCAGCAGCTTTGCTTCCTCAAAAGGACGGGCGATAAAAGTGGCATTTTTGGGTTCCCCGGTATTTTCGTATCCCATAGGAACGGTAAGGGCAGGATACTTCGCTACCGCCGCATATGCTGCGTGATAGTTGTTGATGGAAAGTACCACATCCAGATTGTGTTCCTGCATGGGACCTTCAAAAAACTCCCTTCCGTTTTCCTGAAGCCGGGTTTTGATCTCTTCCAATTCTTCAGGGCGGGTGGTATCGACCACGATGCCATCAAACAACTGCTGCCCGTATGGAGCTCGAATCAAAGAATCTTCACGGTTGAAATTCGAAATTTCCGCCACATTTTTCAGCCTTACGGAATCCCCTGCACTGGTGGAAAGATATAGCGGAAGGTCTTTCTTCATATCGGCATCCAGTAAAGTCGTGAATCCGTTCAGCGGAACCTGCGGTGCTTCGAACTCAACAATTATTGCCCCCTGCTCTTTCAGCTTTTGCACAGCCGAATTATAAAGCGAATCGGTCATTAAAGATTTCATGGCGCCAATCCTTTTTCCTTCCAAAGTTGCAGAACTTAATCCTGCAGAATAGTTTTCTTCACTTTCAACAGAAACATTATCAGCAAGATCTTTTCCAATCATGGCATTCAGCAGAATTGCGTTATCAATAACCGTTCTGGTCATTGGGCCAGGCGTATCAAGCGTGCTGGAAATAGGAACAATCCCGCTCCTGCTAAGCAATCCTATAGTAGGTTTTAATCCAACAACCGAATTTTTTGAAGCAGGCGATAAGATGGATCCGGCAGTTTCAGTCCCTATTGCAGCCACCGCATAGTTTGCAGCAACCGCTACGCCACTTCCGGCACTGGATCCTCCTGTTTCAAATTCCTTTCTTCCATAAGGGTTCAGGGTTTGTCCCCCAACTGCACTATATCCGAGCGGGCAGCCGCTACAAAAATAGTACGCCCATTCGCTCAAATTTGCCTTTCCCAATATAAGCGCGCCCTGCTGCCGTAAACGATCGACAATAAAGGCATTTTTGGCCGGTATATTTTCAGCCAGGGCTATGGAACCAGCCGTGGTAGGCATATTTGCAGTATTAATGTTGTCCTTTAAAAGGATTGGCATTCCATAAATAGAATTTTCCTCCCCGGGTGCTCCTTTTTTATCCAGCTCCCGCGCCTGTTCCACCACATCTGGGTTCAAAGCGATGACGGCATTTAAGGAAAGTTGGTTGTCGCTTTCAAATTTTCTGATCCTGTAGATATAGAACAGAGTTAAGTCTGTATAGGTTAGATCCCTGTTTTTGACAGCAGTCTGTAGCTCCGGAATGGTACTTTCCAGGATCAAAGGCTTCAACGAGTTGTATTTCTCTTCAGAAAAATTGGCAAGCTCGGCATCGAAACTATTCCAGATCGTATTCTTATCGAGAAATCTGGAGTTGATGAGCTTAAAACGCATCCGCTCATTTTCGTGCAGTGCCTGCTCCTCAAGTTCGGCGGTTTCGTCGTTCGCTTCCCACACCACTTGTGGCACGGGTTCTTTTTCGGTTTCAGATTTACAGGAAAAGAGCGCGAGGCTCAAAATTGCGAAAAAATAAAAGTTTCTCATGGGGAACGAAAAAAAGAAGTTAATCTACTTGAAAAAAGAATCTACGAATTCGTATTTATTGAAAACCTGAAGGTCTTCTACACCCTCACCAACACCAATATATTTGACAGGGATTTTGAACTGGTCGCTAATTCCAATAACTACTCCTCCTTTTGCCGTGCCATCAAGTTTGGTGACTGCCAGTGCAGTTACTTCGGTCGCAGCGGTGAATTGTTTGGCTTGTTCAAAGGCGTTTTGGCCGGTAGAACCATCGAGCACGAGCAAGACTTCGTGGGGCGCATCGTCCACCACTTTTTGCATGACCCTTTTCACTTTCGTGAGCTCGTTCATGAGGTTCACCTTATTGTGAAGCCGGCCTGCAGTATCGATGATGACCACATCGGCATCCTGTTTCACCGCACTTTTAACAGAGTCAAAAGCCACGGAAGCAGGATCACTGCCCATTTTTTGTTTTACAATAGGCACGTCCACCCTATCTGCCCAAATTTGCAATTGGTCTATCGCGGCTGCCCTGAAAGTATCTGCAGCGCCTAAAACCACTTTCTTTCCTTCTTTTTTAAACTGATAGGCAAGTTTTCCGATTGTTGTAGTCTTCCCCACTCCATTGACACCTACCACCATAATGACGTAAGGTTTTTTATCTACAGGCACGTAAAAATTCGTGGCTTCGCCAGAATCGGATTCTGCCATTAACGCGGCGATTTCCTCCTTTAAGATCCTGTTCAACTCATCGGTTCCCAGGAATTTATCTTTTGCCACCCGTTCTTCAATGCGGTTGATTATTTTCACGGTCGTACCCACCCCAACATCACTGCTCACCAACACATCTTCAAGGTTATCAAGAACCTCATCGTCTACTTTTGATTTTCCGGCAACAGCTTTGCCCAGTTTGGAGAAAAAATCTGATTTTGATTTCTCCAGTCCTTTATCCAGAGTCTCCTTTTTCTCGCGGGAGAACATTTTTTTAAATAAGCTCATCTTAAAGCGGTATTAGCACAAAAGCAGCCGGTTTTTCGCGGAAAAATGAACCGCGAAATACACGAAAACTTATGGAATCTTATTAGTTGTGGAGGTAAATATACACAAAAACAAAAAGCCGTCCCGATAGGTTCGGGACGGCTCTAAATATATTTTAGAACAATTTATTTCTTATTAAGAAAGTCGTTTACCTGTTCTGGGGTCATAACTGCCTCCACAAAAGTATAGGCGCCGCTTTTAGGGGATTTGACCATTTTGATAGCTTTGGTCAACCTCTTTGATCCTGTCTGTATTGTTCCTACTGATTTCTTTGCCATGACTTATTACTTTATTTCTTTATGAACCGTCATTTTCTTTAGGATAGGGTTGAATTTCTTCAACTCCATTCTATCTGGCGTGTTCTTTTTATTTTTAGTGGTGATGTATCTTGAAGTACCTGGTTTTCCAGATGCTTTATGTTCTGTACATTCCAATATAACCTGTACCCTGTTACCTTTTTTTGCCATTTTTAATGCGTCTTAATGTGAAGATTTTTATTTTTTCAAAAATCCTTTTTCCCTTGCTTCTTTGATTACAGCTGCAATTCCCTTTTTGTTGATTGTTTTAATTGCTGAAGTGGAAACTTTCAAAGTTACCCATTTATCTTCCTCAGGAATATAAAAACGTTTTTTAACCAAATTGGCGTCAAATTTACGTTTTGTTTTGTTCATTGCGTGGGAAACATTGTTTCCTACCATCGCCTTTTTACCTGTAAGTTCACAAACTCTTGACATTGCTCTATACTTTAACTCGTTATTTCAAAACAGGCTGCAAATTAACGATTTTTTTACCTAATAGCCAATAGTACCGAAAAAATATTTTCCTGAAAATGATTTGCGCTTTTCGCTGCCGAAAAACCTTTAAAATTCGGCCTTTTTGGATACCCAGTAGCTTAAGCCAGCCATCCTGAAGATTCTTTCTGGCGAAAAATTATTCTAAAGGATGCTGAAAAAAAGCATTTTCGCCTCTTTCTGGCCTTAAAAAGCAATTTTAATCCCTGATTTCCTTAAGGAGCATTTCAAAGGCTTTGTACACCGCTTTGTTTACCACCTGGTCCCGATGGTTTCCAAAAAGGAACTTTTTGGAGTACGTTTTTTCGGGGGTCGCGAGGCCAATATATACTGTTCCCACTTCGGCATCGCTCTCCCCTTTTATGGGACCCGCATTGCCCGTGGTTGAGATGGCATAATCAGATTTAAAAAGCTTTTTGGCACTTTCGGCCATTGCTTCCACCACTTTTGCACTTACCACGCTGTGCTTCGTTATTAAATCTTCCGAAATTCCCAGGGCTTCAATTTTTGCCTGTGTGGCATAAGAAACCATCCCGCCCTTAAAGCAGGTCGAGGCACCGGGATGAGTCGTAAATTCAGATGCCAGGGCGCCACCTGTAAAACTTTCGGCAGCCGATAGGAACTGTTTTTTTGAGGCCAGGATTTTACTTATTTGTACCGCAATTTTTTCGTCCTCCTCCTGTTCTTCTGAAATTATTTCGCCCAGGATCTCATAAAGCCCTTCTACCTGCTGCTCCACAGATTTGATGAGCTCTTCCTCATTTTCACCCTTGGCCGAAAGCCGCAACCGCACCCTGGCAAGCCCGGGAAGATAGGCTAGTTTTATAGGTTTAGGAAGGTTTTCTTCAAATTCAGAAAGCTTGTTGGCAACCGCACTTTCCCCCATACCGCGGGTAAGAATGGTTTTGTGGTAAATAAATGGGCGATGAAATTTATCGCGGAGTTTTGGGATCACCTGTTGCTCCATAAGCAGCTTCATTTCATAAGGCACGCCGGGAAGCGAAACAAAAACCCTTTCATTTTTCTCCATCCAAAGTCCCGGGGCGGTGCCAAATTCATTGTGCAAAACGTGGGCTTTGGATGGAACCATCGCCTGTTCCCTGTTAAGATCGGAAATTGGGGTGAGTTTATATTTCTTAAAAAGGTTTTCGACATGTTCCAACACCTGTTCGTTCAGCACCAGCTGGTCTCCAAAATATTCACAGAAAGTGTATTTGGTAACATCATCTTTGGTCGGCCCCAGGCCGCCGGTTAAAATCACAACCCTGGCACGCTCTGAAGCTTCCTTCAAAGTAGACAAAATATGGGCTTTATCATCCTGGATCGAGGTAATTTGATGAACAGAAATCCCGATTTTATCCAACTCTTTTGCAATAAAAGTTGAATTAGTATCAACAATTTGTCCAATCAGGATCTCGTCTCCAATGGTGATTATTTCCGCAATCATTAAAGATTGAAATCTTCTTTGAGTTCTTTTTCTGCCTTTTGGTATTTATCGGTGATTGTGCGGGAAGCTATATGTACCTCAGTTTCATCCTTCCCCGATTTTGACCATTCTTCAATCACTTTTATCTGCGGCATAAGTTCGAGCCCAAACATTTGCAGGTTTGGCTTCATCTTATGTGCATATTGATAAGCCTGGCTGGCGTTGCCCTCGATGACAGCCTGATTCATGGCTTCAAGGTCTGGCGGAATTTCCTCGATAAAAGTTTGCACCACCACTTTCACAAAGTCCTTGTCTCCCCCGGCCATCTCCTCCACGTTTTCTAAATCGTAATTTTTCATTATTTTACCTGTATTGAAAAGATTTGCTCGTTCTTTATATACCCTTTTAACTCGTCATTTATTTGTACCTGACCGACCCCTGCCGGGGTTCCGGTAAAAATCACATCCCCGATTTTAAGGGTAAAGTATTCCGAAATATATTCAATTAATTCGTCAATCTTCCAAAGCATATGCGAAGTTTCCCCTTTTTGGACCAATTCCCCATTTCTCTGCAGACTGAAGTTTATGTCATCTACATTTTCAAATTCCTTCTTATTAAGCCATTTTTCACCAATTACAGCGGCACCGTCAAAGGCTTTGGCTTTTTCCCACGGCAGCCCTTTTTCCTTTAATTTCTGCTGAAGGTCCCGCGCCGTAAAGTCGATACCCAATCCTATTTCATCATAATATTTGTGGGCAAATTTCTTCTGAATATGTTTCCCAACCCTGTTGATCCTCACCAGGAGTTCTACTTCATAATGCACATCCTGGGAAAATGAAGGTATAAAAAATGGTTGTTTCTTAAGTAAGATTGCCGTGTCGGGTTTCAGAAAAAGCACCGGATCCTGAGGTTTTTCATTTTGGAGTTCCTCTATATGTTCGGTGTAGTTGCGACCTACACAAATTATTTTCATACTTCTGGGGAGTTTTATTTGAGTTTGGTGTTCAGCTTTCTTAATTTTATGGCTGTCAGCACTTTTTTGGTGTAAAGCGGAAAATCGGCGTTTTGGAACCAGCCGAAATAACCCGGCTCCTGGTCAAGAATATCCTCTACAGATTTCCCTTTGTACTTCCCGAAGCCAAAAACTTCCCTGCCTTTTTTGTCAAACAGAATAAGCCCTGCTATATCGGCACATTCTTTCCTTGAGCTATATTCTGAAAGCCACTTTACATCATTTTGCAGGTCTTCATTATATCTATCCAGCTGTGATTTCAGGACCTCATAAGTTGCTTCGGTATCCACTTCAGCGCCATGTGCGCCTTCGAGATCTTTTCCGCAGTAGAATTTATAGGCTGCAGAAAGCGTCCGTTGTTCCATTTTATGGAAAATAGTCTGCACATCTACGGCAAGCATATTTTTCATGTCGAAATCAACGCCAGCCCGCAACATTTCTTCGGCGAGGAGTGGGATATCGTACCGATTGGAATTATACCCGGCGAGATCACAGCCTTTGATCATCTCATAGACCGTTGCCGCAAGCTGCTTGAAAGTGGGTTCATTGGCCACTTTTTCATCTGAAATTCCGTGGATTTTAATCACTTCCTTCGGAATAGGTATTTCGGGGTTCACGAGCCAGGTTTTGCTCTCCTTGTTCCCATTCGGAAAAATCTTGAGGATTGCAATTTCCACGATGCGATCTTTCGCGACATTGGTGCCCGTTGCTTCCAGATCAAAAAAACAAATGGGCTTTGTTAACTTTAACTCCATCTTGATAAAAACTTATGTGTAAATATAACATTTTTGGATACCCAGAAAAACCTTTGTTTCCCGGGTATTCTAAAAAAAATTAGAGCCACAATCCCACTTTTTTAAGGAATTATGGCTCTCTTAGATTCTTTTTGAAGGTATTTTTAAATATCTCTGTTTTTGTCAAATTTCTCCAGGTACTGGGCTACCCGCTGCACGAATTGCCCACCTAACGCGCCATTTACCACCCTGTGGTCATAACTGTGCGAAAGGAACATTTTGTACCTGATGCCGATAAAATCGCCATCGGGGGTTTCAATAACCGCAGGCTTTTTCTGAATGGCACCAAGGGCCAGAATTCCAACCTGTGGCTGGTTGATAATTGGTGTGCCCATAACACTTCCAAAGGTTCCCACGTTCGTAACTGTATAAGTACCTCCCTGAATGTCGTCTGGTTTCAATTTATTCAGTCGTGCCCTTTTTGCAAGGTCGTTCACCGCTTTTGCCATCCCAACCAGGTTAAGCTGATCGGCATTTTTGATAACCGGGACGATTAAATTGCCATCGGGCAACGCAGCCGCCATTCCAAGGTTGATGTTCTTCTTTTTGATGATCTTATCACCATCCAGAGAAATGTTGATCATGGGAAAGTCTTTTATGGCCTTGGCCACAGCTTCCATAAAAATTGGGGTGAAAGTTAATTTTTCACCTTCGCGTTTTTCAAAGGCATCTTTATTGGCTTTTCGCCAGTTCCAGATGTTGGTCACATCCACCTCAATGAAAGACTGGACGTGGGCAGATTTTTGATTGCTCTCCACCATGTGATGAGCGATCATCTTGCCCATCCTGGACATTTCGACCACCTCGTCTTCGCCGCTCACAGTTACCGGAGTGGCCGGTCTTGCAGGTTGCTTAGTTTCAGCTGCAGCTGGTTGCTGGGCTTTCTGTGAGTCAGCTCCTTGTGCAGGCTGTGAAGAACGGGTTTCAAGGTATTCTAAAATGTCATTTTTTGTTACTCTTCCATCTTTTCCGCTTCCCTCAATATTTTCAAGTTCTTCAAAAGAGATACCTTCTTCTTTTGCGATATTTTTCACCAAGGGGGAATAAAACCTGGTGCTTTCAGAAAAATCTGATGTGCTGATATCCCTGGCTTCTTCCACGCTTTTTTCCACTTGCTCAACCGCCTGCTTGATTTCCTCGCTTGGAACTTCCTGCTCGGCAACCGGAGTTGGCGCTTCTTCCTCTCCTTCGGCTTCAATAATTGCGATGGTTTGGCCAACCTGAACTACATCATCTTCGTTGAAAAGCTTTTCTATCAAGACCCCGTCCACTTCACTGGGGACTTCACTATCCACTTTATCGGTTGCGATTTCCAGGACGGCTTCATCTGCCTCGATTTGATCCCCAACTTCCTTTAACCAATTTGTAATGGTCGCTTCAGCAACGCTTTCCCCCATTTTGGGTAATTTAAGTTCAAATTTTGCCATATTCTTATTTCGAAGATGTTTTAAATTAAATTCACTGCAAAATTACTAAAAAATAAGCTTTTTTAATAATAAACATTTAGCGGGTAAATATCATGAGAAAATTATTTTACTGATTTTGATCCACCATTTAAGTAAAATTACAACTTCACTTCTTTAAAAGGAAAGTATTACGATTGTTTTTTGAATTTGGATATGCAGCTCCTTAATGAGCTGAAAACATGCTTCCAAACTAGCTTTTTAATGAACTTTCGAAAGGAACCCTGTTGGTAATACTTCGGCCTAAAGTGACTTCATCGGCAAATTCCAGTTCGTCCCCAACTGAAATTCCGCGGGCAATGGTACTGGTTTTTATGTCCAGTCCTTCCAGTTGCTTGAAAATGTAAAAATTCGTGGTGTCCCCTTCCAAAGTACTGCTTAGGGCAAAAATAATTTCGGCTATTTCGCCGCCGCGGGCTTTTTCCACCAGGGATTTAATCGTCAATTGAGAAGGTCCGACACCATCCATCGGGCTGATTTTTCCTCCCAAAACGTGATAAAGGCCCCGGTATTGGCTGGTATTTTCAATTGCCATCACGTCCCGGATGTCTTCCACCACACATACCACTTCTCGCTGCCGTTTTTGATTCGCACAAATTTCACATAGCTCCGAATCGCTGATGTTATGGCAGTTTTTGCAGAACTTCACCTGGGTTTTGAGATCTACCAGGGCTTTGCCCAAAGCCACCGTTTGGGATTCGGGCTGTTTGAGCAAATGCAGCACCAATCGCAGGGCAGTACGCCTGCCAATTCCCGGAAGTTGCGACATTTCGTCCACTGCGCCTTCCAAAAGTTTTGATGAAAATTCCATGATTCAAAATTACGTTTTTTTAAAATAAACACCATAGAATTTTGCGGGTCTGCAAGTGCTGCGGTTTCTGCTTTCTTTGTATTTTGCCGCCGAAATCAAATCATATGCAGCCCCTCTATATATTACTTCTTGTAGCCGCTTATTTTATTGTACTGCTTGTGATCTCCTACTTTACCAGTAGGAATTCCAGCAATGAGACATTTTTTAAGGCCAATAAAGAGTCTCCGTGGTATATCGTCGCCTTCGGAATGGTGGGCGCATCCCTGTCGGGGGTAACGTTTATTTCTGTACCCGGCTGGGTGCGGGATTCACAATTCAGCTATATGCAGGTGGTCATAGGCTATCTTGCCGGATATTTCGTGATCACCTACATTCTGCTCCCCATTTACTACAACCTCAACGTTACTTCCATTTACGAATATTTAAAACAGCGTTTTGGGAATGTAAGCTACCGCACGGGTGCTTTCTTTTTCTTTGTATCGCGGGTTCTGGGGGCTTCTTTTCGCCTGTTTCTGGTTGCAACGGTTCTGCAGTATTTCGTTTTTGACGCCTGGAATGTACCGTTTGTTGTAACTGTGACCCTATCGATTTTGCTCATCTGGCTTTACACCCAGCGCGCAGGGATCAAGACAATTGTGTGGACAGATACGCTCCAGACTTTATTCATGTTGGGGTCTGTTGCGGTCGCGGTTTATTTTGTTGCAGTAGAATTGAACTGGGGGTTCATGGATTTCTTTACCGCACCAAAATTGCAACCGTATACAAAGACTTTCTTTTTTGACAGCATCCTGGACAAAAACCACTTCGTGAAAGCTTTTTTCGGCGGAATGTTTATCACTATTTGTATGACTGGTCTTGACCAGGATATGATGCAGAAAAACCTCACCTGCAAAAACCTCAAGGATGCGCAGAAAAACGTTCTTTCTTATAGTTTTGTGTTTGTCCCGGTAAACCTTTTGTTCCTTTTCCTGGGCGCATTGCTCTTTGTTTATGCCGAACAAAACGGAATAGCCGTTCCTATGTTGGATGGAAAAGAAAAAACCGATCTACTTTTCCCCGAGATCGCCCTTAATGGGAATATGGGACTTGGTCTTGGAATTATTTTCATCCTCGGGTTAATTGCTGCAGCCTATTCGAGCGCCGATAGTGCGCTCACTTCCCTTACCACCAGTTTTTGCGTGGATTTCCTAGACATTGAGAAACGGAAACTTTCCCATCAAAAAGGGATCCGCCAGCGCGTACATGTAGGCATAAGCCTCTTGTTGATCGCAGTGATCATCGCTTTTAAGTATCTCCTGGATAGTAGCGTAATCGATCTTCTGCTAACAGCAGCTACTTATACTTACGGACCACTTTTGGGATTGTTCAGCTTTGGGATTTTCACAAAAATGCAGATCAAGGACCAATGGGTTTGGCTGGTGGCCATATTATCGGTCATCATCACTTATATTATTGGGAATTTGCCCGTAGAATACCTGGGAGGCTACGAATTCAACTATGAACTGTTGATCCTAAACGGAGCCTTTACTTTTCTGGGATTAGTACTGCTTCGTAGAAAGCAGAATTAGTGTGCAGGCAACTTCTACTTCAATATCCTTCTCTTTGAGCAATTGAAAAAATCCGGGATTTTCTGTCCCTGGATTGAAAATCACCCTTTGCGGGTTGAGGGAAATGATATAGTCATAATATTCTTCCTGCCTCGGCGGGCCAAGGTATAAAGTAACGGTGTGAATATCTTCAAAAGGTATTTTTTCGGTTTCTATTTGTACCCCGGCGACTTCACCCGGCCTTAGCCCTATTGCTACCGTGGGGATATTATTGGAGACCAGCCTGTTGATCGCGATGTTCGCATATCGGCTTTTATTTGTAGAGGCTCCTATGACCAGTGTTTTTTTGTCCATTTATAATTTTCTTTTTAGTGTAACAAACCATTTATTGAACAGTCTTTAAGATAAGAAATATTTCCCGCATTTGGGAGTCCTTTAAAAAACATGATGGTTAGTGTTAGAAGTTCCCGAGTGCTAAACGACCGCCTGGAAAATTTCAGGCGGTCGTTTTAAAACAGCATTTGTTTGATTAGCCAAAAAACCGCGGCAAAAATTGCTGCGGTTTTTGTCATTTTTGGAACCCTAACTTTTCTTTTCCTGTACAATAGCAGAAGCTTTCAGAACTTTTCCGGGGTTACCATTTCATAATCGCACTCGCCCAGGTGAAACCACTACCAAAAGCCGCCAGCACGACTGTATCCCCTTCTTTTACTTTACCTTCCTCCCAGGCTTCAGTCAAAGCTATAGGAATAGACGCAGCTGTGGTATTTCCATATTTCTGGATATTATTGAATACCTGATCATCACTCAGCTTGAACTTCTGCTGGATAAACTGGGAGATCCTGAGGTTCGCCTGGTGTGGGATCAACATATCGATATCCTTCACCTCGAGTCCGTTGGCTTCCAGCCCTTCCATAATAACTTCAGAAAATCGCACCACCGCATTTTTGAACACAAACTGTCCGTTCATATGTGGATAGTACGGAATATCGTCCCCCTGCGGATTTTCAGCAATCATTTCGGGAACCCAATGCATGGTGCTTGGTCCTTTCAAAGAAAGTTCCAGTGCATGTTTCCCTTCAGAATGTAAATGGGTAGAAAGTATCCCCTGCCCGTTGTGGTCACTGCGAGTCAAAACGGCTGCCCCGGCACCATCGCCAAAAATTACCGAAACATTGCGCCCGCGATCAGAAAAATCAAGGCCACCACTGTGGTTTTCACTACCTATAAGAAGTACATTCTTGTACATCCCGGTCTTGATAAATTGATCGGCTACAGAAAGTCCGTAGATAAACCCGCTGCATTGGTTTCGCACATCCAATGCGGGACAGGTATGTATATCTAACATTTCCTGGACCTGCACACCGCCACCAGGAAAATAATAATCTGGGCTTAACGTGGCAAAAACGATCAAATCTATATCATCTTTGTCTATTTTTGCCCTTTCCAGGGCAATTTTGGCCGCTTTGACACCCATTGTTGCAGTGGTATCCCCATCCCCTTTTTTGATATGGCGGCGTTCCTTTATTCCTGTTCTTTCCTGGATCCATTCATCGTTGGTATCCATTATTTTGGACAAATCTTCGTTTGTTACCACATTATCGGGAACATAACTTCCAAGTCCTGCTATTTTTGATTGGTACATTTTATTATTTTATGTTCTCTATTAATCCTCAATTTAAGTATTTAGTAAAAAGTTGCTACGCAATATAAGAAAGATTAACATTTAGGTAGTTAAGGCAACCATTTTTTCAGGAATCGAAAACATGCCGGCAAGAAAAAACCCGCAATAGCTGCGGGCTTTTAAATTAGTTCTCTTCAAATTCTTTAAAATACCATGTCCTGTAATGGTAGAAAGCACTTTAAGATTTTAAACAGGCCTGGCAGAAATTTTCAACTTAC
>JAGXIM010000108.1 GCA_024635665.1 Salinimicrobium sp.
ACTCACTTTCAGTTTAGCACGGACACTTTTTCTTTTCTTTTTAAGCGTTGGAAATCAATCAATTAGAAATTAAATGAAAAATAATTCAAAAAAACATCTTCAAAAGTTTGCAGATACAAATTATCTTCGTATATTTGTAGAGTAATAATTAATTAATAACAATTTAAAACGAAGAAATTATGAACTTTCAAGTAACAGAAACATTTAGCAACGGAACTTCTAACGAATTAGGAACTTTCGCAACAGAAACAGAAGCAAGAAACTTTTTTGCAGAACAACTTAAAGAAGATGGACACAAGCCAACTGATATGGAAAGTTGGGATTTAGAGTTGAACAAATTAACTTTTGATGAAGATGGTGATATGGAAGATATTGAAACTATCGAAAGCCAAACTCTTTATAATGAAGGAACTATTGATAGAAAAAACTACAAAGGCGAAAGTGCTATCAACTACGGATTTGAAAGCGTTTGGAATGCTGAAAAACAACAAGTAGAATATACTTTCTACTTCCAAGGAGAAAAAGAAGAAGGAACTGTTTTAGAATCTGAACTTCAAAACTGGTATTTCTAATGGATAGGCAAGAACTTGGAAAGAAAATCGAAACCCTACGCAAAGAGTGTGGGGTTTCGACTTACGAACTGGAACAAAAAGGAATACATCCTTCCTTGCCTGCAACTATTGAAAAAGGTCAAAAAGGATACTCAATGGATAGTTTAATTAAGTATCTGAACGCAATTGATGAAGATATTTTTTTGAGCGTGGGGAAAAAAGAAAAGAAAAAGACTTAGAGGCACAGACTATCGAATTACCACTTCGGTAGCACTTGCACACAACGATTTGGCTATGAAATGTAGCGGAATTGAAACACTAAACTATCGAATGAGAACTAACTTAAATATAATTACAAACCTTACGGTAAGCACTGCAACCGCTATTTTTTATAGCCTTTGTTACCTGCCGTTTTTATCACTGAACTATGAGCAAAAGACTTGAAATATTAAAAAACTCTTTGATTAAAAAAGAGCAAAAATTTGATGATAAACTGCAAAACCATATTGATACGGTTAAGCAAGCGAACGGACAGCCTTTAAATGACAAAAGGAATGGACAAGCAACTTTGAATAAATGGGATAGGCAAAATGAATCTTTGCGAAACCTAAAGGATAGTATTCAAAAAACAAAAGATGCTATTGAAAGAGAAGAGGGTAAAATAATGGACGTTGAGCAAACGAATAAAGTTATACCTGCTGAAATATTGGAATTGGTAGAAAAAGGCGAATTGAACCAATGGCGTAAACACCCTAATACTTTCTTTGTTCCTGATGTAGATAAGGCTCGTATTGTTTGGGATAACAAAAGAAAAGTAGTTGCTCACAGATACGCTCACTTAATTACTGAACAGGAACAACGGACTAAATTTGTTCGCTTGTATAATGGACTGAACTCTGTCTTAAATGGCAGGTAACTACCGTATATACGCAACTCCTATTGCGCATATTCTGCTAAAAAAATAAATGATCAATTAAATACAATCCCCTATGGCCAACTTACTACCAAATATAAAACTTCATTTCCCCGGGACCAGCAAGGTTTTGGCGAGGCTGTTTTTTAGAACTGTTTTGGAGACGGTACGGTTCAAAACTAATATCAGAACCCCTTCGGCTGTCTTACCCCTCAGCTTTATGTACCAGGGCAATATGTTCTGGCAAAAAGGCAAACCATTTTTGTTTAACAATGAGGTTAGCAAATATGCACCGGAAGAAATACTTTGCCTGGGACGGATAGAATTCAGGGAATTGTACTGGAAGATCCTGTTTGCTTCCGAAATTTTAAATTACAATCCCGGTGAAGCTGCCGGGGATCTCAATCATTTGGTAAATTCCTTGGATTATTATGTTTATGGTTACGCTTTTAATGAGTCAAATCTTGGTGGCCTTGAAAACAAAATAAAAGAAAAGCTGGATATTCCCGCCCTGGAGAATTCACTTAACCAGGCGGTGCGCATTGAAGATTACGAAGCGGCGGCAGATATCAGGAATAAAATTGAAGCCAAAGGTCACGACATTGTGGAATGTCACGGCAGACTTATTATAAGGCTTGGAGAAACTAATACTAAACAAATATAAAATTATTTTGTATGTTTGTAAATGACAGAACGATTGAGGAGAAATCCAAAATCAATTTATTTACAATAAGGAATCGCCCGTTATGGGTGAGCAACTCCGAAAGGCTTGCCAGTCCGATCCTCGATCGTTCTGTCAGCCCTAAGGCGAGCGGTTCCGCTTACAAAAAACTTTTCGACATGACAGAAGAAAGGAACTTTGTACCGGAAGACAGGATCACTGTCACCGTTACGCCCGCACAACTTAAGCTGCTGGAACTCTTAGACCACACCAACGCAGCAGATTTCGCCCACCACGTTAAAGAAGTCCACGAACTGGGGACTTATTTCGTAACCAGTAAGGATCTGGTAAACCTCTCAGCTTCACTTCACGTTCACTGGCTTTATGAGGCAATCTACGCCATCGCCCAGGAACAATCCATTAATTTAAAATCAGCGTAATTATGAAAACAATTGAATTTCTTTACCAGGAAACCACCATTCATTTTTTAGTTAATCCATTAGATAAAAATGTAATGATCAATGCCACAGAAATGGCGAAACCATTTAATAAAAGAATTGATGTTTTTTTAAAAACACAACAAACAAAAGAGTTTATTGAACTACTTAAATTTCCACCTGTAGGTGTAAATTTAGACCCAATTTCAAAGGAAAATATTATCCAAACTAAAGGTCGTTCTGGAACATTTTTTCACAGAGAATTAGCAATTGAATTTGCTATGTGGTTAGATCCTATTTTTAAAAGATGGATTATTAATAAAATAGATGAAGTTCTTTTTGGTAATTACAAGCAACATTGGGATGCCCACGCTGTTCAAGAAATGGCAAAAGTAGAAATGGAAACATTAAAAGAAAAAATGTTGACCAACCCATCTATTGAGACAAACAGAGCATATTTTGAAGCTGAAAAAAGAATGAAAGATGCTAAGAATGTAAAGAATAAAGCTATTCGTCATCAATATAAGTTGTTTGACGTTAACTAACATCTCAGCTTCACTTCACGTTCACTGGCTTTATGAGGCGATCTACGCCATCGCCCAGGAACAATCTATTAATTTAAAATCAGCTTAATTATGAAAACCAAAAATGAAAAACACGAAACTTTCTTAGAATTTGATGGAAAGAAAATTTTATTTCTTTCGGTAGATGGTACTTACTGGATTGCCCTTAAACCAATTTTAAACGCATTGAAAATGGATGCGGACAGGGTGATAAAAACCACTAAAAACGACCCTTTTTTGGGGGGCTACACGTCGATTCAGGCCGTGCAGGTATCAAAAAACGGCATTATTCAGGGTAGAAATATGACCTGCTTGCCAGAAAAATACATTTATGGATGGATCTGTTTTCTTCGTGGAGAAAGTGAAGAACTTCAAAAATATAAAGAAACCTGTTACAATTTGCTCTACGATCATTTTCACGGCGTAATCACCAACCAGAAAGAATTGCTTCAAACTAGATCCTCTATAAGTACCCGCATTCACAACTTACAATCTGAATTAAAGGAAGAAGAGGATCGTTTTAAGCAAATTGGAGAATTGAAACAGCAATTGACTGCTATCAATAAGAAATTAAATTCGAATGATAAGGAGTATGCCAAGGAGCCGGATCTATGGCAGCAAGAATAATACGATTTTTGCACTTAAACGAACTGGAATGTCAGTTCATTCAGATTCAAGAAAAGCATCCAATTTTAGGACCTGCATGGGCTATATGGCCCATGCAGGTATCAAAAAAGGAACAAAAAAGACCATTTTTTGGGGGTCTGCACGTCGATTCAGCACGTGCAGGTGGCAAAAAACGGCATTATTCAGGGTAGAAATATGACCTGCTTTCCATAAAACATATTGCTTAAACTACCACCAAATGGTGGTAGTTTAACTCCTTTATATAGAAGCCGGGGATCTCTCCGGCTTTTTCCATCACAAAATTCTCAATACTCAATTCTCACATCTCAATACTATCATCCCAAATAAGCCCCTCTCCTGCCTCCTTTCCTTTATTTGGCCTAATGGGTTTATCGCGTTAGCGATAATGCAAGCACTTCCTTTATTTTTATTTCTTTGGGGGTTCAGGCTGCGTACTCTCTTGTACTAGTCAACGGCGTAGCCGTTGACCTGCTTTCCCCCTTGACCCCCATTTACAAGAAAGAATCAATAGTGCTTATGTGCAAAACTACATATATAATACTATTTATTTAAAAACACCTTAAGGATATATAGTAAAAGACTGTGCTTTTGTGCGCTTTCTCGCTAAGCCCTTATAAACCCTCGTTTTTTTGATGCACGATTTGCGCACGATTTGCGCACGAACCGCACGATTTAACATATTTAAGCGGATATGCAGAGAAAATGACTCCAAAATACCATTCCCGGATGTCCTTTTCTGATTCAAAACACTGGATTATACTTGTAAAATGCTGCAAACCCGGAATTCAAATCTCATTGTCAATATTTGCGAGGTGCAACTCAAGAGCGCACACGGATCTACATTTCCCGCCCTTGCCGAAATATATACCAGCCTGTCCAAGATCAAGTGGAGTTCTTCCCCATCCACTACCAATGACGGGACCCTGTACAAAAATAAACTCAGCATCATATATCCCGGACTTTCACAATCCCAATTTTTGGAACTGGATAAATTCATTCGTGGCCTTTACCAGGTTCGCGTGATCACAGATGCCGGGGAGCGGTACCAGTTGGCGGGTGATGAAAACCCGATGGAAGTGGAGGCCAATTTCAACGGCGGTGCCACCGAGATTAATTTTTACCATTCAGCAATAGAACCCATTCAATATTTAGGCAATTCTGCCGAAGAAGCTGCGGCCGAAATTGGCTTCCCTTATTACTTAACTTTTAACCTGGCGTAATGGCATATCCGGAAAAAATAACCTATAAAGAAAAATATAATTTAAGGCCCATTGTGGATCCAGACGGCCAATTCTCTGCTGAAGATGCCAACCAGTTAAAGGAAAAATTCAACAAAAACGCCTTGTTTCACGGAGTCTATCCAAACCTTTCTACCCTGCAGACAGCTTTTCCTGATCCACAGGTGGGCGCGTTCGCTTATATGCTGGATGGCAGCCATTATAAATGTGTAAGTGTAGGCTGGAAAAAGAGCCCAGGTATTTCCCCTTATGATTTAGCCGTTCAAAACGGATATGTGGGAGATTTGACTTCCTGGCTTGCCAGTTTGGTTGGTCCACAAGGACCGGCGGGAAGTGATGGCTCCGGCACAACAGCATCCACCGAAATAATATCCTTTTCCACCAATTACCAAAGCGGATTGACTTTCAGTCCCGCCTCGACTTTCAAGGAAAACGGAACACTTAAAAATGATTCTAGGCCAATCACTGCCGCTGCAGCAGACCCAACTTACGACAGGTTTGACCTTTGGGCGATAGACTTGACCTTAGACCAAATTATCCTGATAAAAGGAACTGCGTCCGCAAATCCAGTTACGCCAGATTATGACCCGCTGACACAATTGCCAGCCAATATCATTTCCGTGAAAGCAGGGGCCATCGCTCCTGAAAACGTTGTGGGCATCACCATTTATGCCGAAGGCGGGGAATGGCCCACCGCGGGAGTTGCTGCATCAATACAATATCAAAACACAGAAAGTCCTGCGTCGGGAATTTATGCCGTTAAAACCACGATCCCGCTCAACCAGGGGCAGGTAGTGCCTTTTACCGCGCCTGTTCCAAAAACCTGGGAGGAGGGGATGGAAATAAGTTATAAACTTAAAAATATAGTAGGAGGTGTCTATCAGTGGCTTATTCAAGGCACGGACAGTAAAGGCAGGGCGAAAAGCCTTTTCATTAATGCGCCTTTCAACTACTCGGTTTCCTCTACTGTGTATCAACCTTTGTCGGTTGTAATTCCTTCGGGACTTGCCAGTATCACCAAGGTAAGTATCTACAGTGTCAATAACGGACTTCAATTCTTTCTTGACGATGTAAAACTCGTCACCGGCGGCGGTGCTGTTACAGGAGATTACGCCACTGTGGGTTATGTGGATGCTAAAGATGCGGAAACACTTGCGGCTGCTAAAGCCTATTCAGATAGTTTAGTTATTGGCGGTGGTTCAGGCAACTGGAAAGAAAACGAATACCTCACCATCACAGAACTGCTCGCAAACCAAGCCAGCCAAAATGCAGGGAAATTACAGCACATATTGGATGCTTCCATAGACGCTACCGTTACTACAGGATGGGCAACCTATGAACTTTTAGGAGCAAAAACAGGCGTACTTGGAGATTACCGGAAGTTGAGCGAGAAGGAGAGTATGGATGTTGCAGCGGTTGGGGCTTCAACAACAGAACAAACACTAACAGATGCATCAACTTTATCTTGGGATTTGTCAACCCAACAATTAGCCTATTTATTAGCAACTTCAGCGGTTGGAAACACCAGAACACTTCCTAATTCAATTATAGCTTCAGGGCAAGATTCAGGGAATTATCAGTTGTTTTTTAAGCAGGATGCTACAGGTGGTAGAATTATTTTATTTGAGGATAGCTTTACGGTATTTGGGGATTTCAATTTACAAGCAAATGGAGTAACGGTTATTTCATTGGTTACACGGGGAACGGATAGTGTGGTTGTTTTAACTGCGGAAGTAGCTACAAATGCACCTCAAAACCTCACGGGAACAGAACTTGAAATGTCGCAGCCTTTGGGGAATGTGTACAATATAGCCGCTCCAAGCGCATCACTTTCTTATACGACCATAAACCCCGTAATTAACGGGAACAACAGTTGCTTTATCAATGCTGCAAGTGAACCAATTGTGTATGAAACAGATGGAACAACCCCCGCCACCAAAATAGCAGGGGCAACTTTTGTGGCAAGTACACCTATGGAAATGGTAGTAGAGAGTAAAGACGGTTCAACAATAAGATATTTCTTTTTAGAATTATAATATGGGATTAAGGGAATTACATAGAAGAAGATTTTTAACCGTGGCCGAACCTCCCGTTTCGCCCGCAAATACCTTTATTGGTGGTGTAGCAACTTCCATACCTACCAAAGCGGCACTGGCGACAAAACTAGGGATTTTAGAAGGTGATATTTCTTATTTTGCGGTCGTTGGGAGTGATATAGAAGCCACAATAGATGTTGATTACGTTATTCTAGGCAGTACTTTTGCGGATGATGTGGACATTACGGATTATAAAGATACGGGGAAGGTTACATCAGTGGACGGGTTTGCTTTTTCACATCTTAGCAGCCAAGGAACTTCAAAATTAAAGAATATTGTCCTCCCGAACGCCACGTTTGTGGATCGCTACGCATTTTCTTATTTGAACGCCATCGAAAAAATAGAGTTAAATTCCCTGATAACTCTTAATGGTGATAATCATTTTAAAAATTCCGGGGCTAAAATTTACATACCATCCATAGTAAGTATTGGAAATAATACCACTTACAGTACCATCTTTGATAATACTACGGCACGCAAAACGACTGTTTACCTACCACCTTCCTTCGCTACGGTCAACGGAGGTGGGGAAGAACCCGATATAGCTAGCGCTAGAAGTCAAGGGGCAACAATTAACTATATTCAAAACCAAACCGCCCCGAACCAAATCACGGATTTAAGTGTTAACACTGTTTTCGCCACCGCCTTACAGCTTAATTTCACGGCTCCTATAGGCAGTATTAATGCTATCGGACATTACCAAGTATATGCTAACGGGTTTTATAAAGGTTTTATCACACCTGGCGGGTACGTAACAGGATTAAAACCTGCCACGGATTATTCGATAGAGGTCAAACCCGTGGATATTTACTACAATAAAAGCACATCGAATATTGTTGCACAGACCACAGCAATATCAGAACCTTACCCTGTTTCCGAGATTGTTTCCTATTACAAAACAGAGAGCAATGTTTTGGATAGTTGGGGAACAAATAACGGAACAGCAAATGCAATCGCTTATGCATCCGGATTGGTAGGTCAAGCGGCTGTAATGAACGGCACAACAAGTGAAATATTGATACCAGACAATGATTCATTGAGTTTTAACGGGGTTTCCGCAGATAAACCTTTTAGCATGACTCAAGTGATTAAATTTTCAAGTAATGGGGATAGGTGCTTGTTTATGAAGGGTACTCTTTCAGATAGGGAATATGACGGATTTTTATTAGCCTCAAATAAGTTAGCGTTTAGGATTTTCGACAAAACTGCTACCTCTGCTATTTATATTCAATGTAGTATTGACTTCACACCAACACTAGGTAGTTATTATGTAATTCATTGGATGTATTCCGGTAATAGATTGAATACAGGAATGAATATTTATGTGGAGGAAGTCAAAGGAACTCAAATACTTTCATCCGCAGGAACATTCACAGGAATGGGAAATAAAAACCTTTCTCTTGGATTGGGAAAAATTCCTGGATATAGTTCTTTGAATTTAAGCGGAAGCTTGGAAGAAAATATTATATGGAAAACCGAATTGAGTGAATCGCAAGTTTCCGGAGTAGTTTCTAAAATTAGAACAGGGCAGTCATTAATATAAATAAATATGATTTTAATAAATATAGGGTTTAAACACGCAAGGAATAAAATCAAAAATTCCAGTTTAGCAACTTTAACAAGTCAAGTGATTAGCAATGACAATCCTGTAACAAGTAATAACGAACCTGTAACAATATAAATATGGCATTAGAATTAAACAATGTAGGATGGTATTTTGCAGAAAATTACGCAAACTTACAGCTAGCGATTGACGCTATTCCCGCTACTGGTGGAACTCTTATTTTATCAAATAAAGTTTATGACCTATCGGCATCACCATTAGTCATAGATAAGCCTATTACCATTATCGGTCAAGGTGGGGAAGATACTTATTTGCAACATTATAAAACGCTTTTATATAGTAATTCCGCTACCGCTGATATGGTAACGGTAAACCATCCTAGTTTTATGATGAGTGGTGTTGGATTTAAAAATACCAATGCGAATGTAACGGCAGGGAGTGGTTTAAAAATAGATATAAGAGGAACACACCCGACCAATAATGGATTGTTTCCTGATGGTGTAGGTTCAAATTTCAATTTAAGGGAATGCACTTTTAATGGGTTTTACAGAAATGTGGATATTGTTAATGCTTTTGAATGGAACATTACAGATTGTATGTCGCAAAACAGCAAAGAAGCGGGAATCCACGTAGCATCAGAACAATTGCCAGATGGAGGGGATGGAAACATTACGGGTTGCCAAATATTATCAGGAAAATATGGGGGTGGGAACGCTATACTTCAAAACAGTTCAGGTGGGCTGAAAGTAACTAACACTAAAATAAATCAGGGCAGACACGCTAACGCTGGAAAGTTTGTAGATACCATTGTTTTTTTGGGGGATTATGCCAATACCCCTGTAGGAGTTCAGGCATCAACAGTTATATTACTATTGTCAGGATTGTCCATTGAGAATTTCACAGGCTATGCAGTGAATATTGATGGACTCCCCGCTGTCAATATTTCAGATTGTCAAATTGATTCATATATAACGACACCCGGCATATTTAATTTCACTAACTGCACCCGGGGAATTATAGGCGGTATAACAGCTATAAAAAGGGGTACAACAGCAAATTTCGCATCGTTCACGGGTTGTTCTGACTGGGAAATATTAAACAGTATGACAGCAAGTTGGGGAGCTTCTGCGTATTCCTTTACAAATTGCACTAATATGAGGAAAGCTGCTGATACCGTAGTTATTTAAATTAATTATGATATGAAAACACTATTCTTTTTACTCATCACATTAAGCCTGTCAGCTCAAAAGAAGATGGTGCTTATCGAAGGATTTCAAGGGCATGAAATTGAAGTTCCTGATAGTGTAGCAAATGCAAGTGTTAAAGAATTTTATTGGTACGCAAATAAAAGTCGAGTAGACTATGAAACGAATTTACATTTTCTAAAATCAGTGATTGTAGTGGACATGAATAAATCCAAAATGTACTACTACGATAAAGGTGTGATTTATTTAAATTCATACTTAAATGATTATCCAAACTTTAAACGAGTAGTAATCTTTCACGCAATCTTGCATCATGTTTACGGAGTTCCTAAAACAAAAGGCAAAAGCCTTGATGTAATGAATGAGCATTTTTATGTAGATGATTGGTCGGAAGGAAAATATAAAAATAGAAGAACTCGTAAAACAGATATTAAAGATGCAATGGCAGAATTTGAAATACATAAACCCTTAAATACTAAAAACTAATGAAAAAATCCCTTTTAATTTTATTGATGATTCTTACAGCTTGTACTAATACTCCTGTAGAAAATGTTGAGCCTATTGATAACAACGTAAACACTTGGACTGATGGTGTAATTCCTTATGGCTTTGAAGATAATGTGCCAGATGCACAGAAGGCTATTATACTTGATGCAATGGCAACCTATGAGAGCTTCTTAAATGTAGATTATGTAGAATATTCCATTGAAGATTTACTGAAATTAGAAAATGGATTACTGATTAAATATACGGGTGCGGTTCAAAGTTCTGTATATCCTTCTGGAATGCCAGAATACATTTCAGACTTTAGGGTAGGAGATATAAGATGGTTTGAAGAGAAAGATGCTTTGCACGAATTAGGTCATAATCTAGGCAGAGAACACGAACAACAATTAGCAAACGCTTTAGAGTATTTGATTATTGATTATGATAATATCGCTGATGGGTGGAAACGGAATTACGAGCTAGGAGAAACTATCTTTTTAACTCCATTCGATTATAACTCAAATATGATTTACGGTAGTTACGATGCTAGTAAAGACCAAAGCAAACCCGTAATGACCGACTTAGAAGGAAACACTTTTGAACCAAGTGAAACACTAACAGAATTAGACAAACAGAAATACATAGAGCTTTACGGCAAAAAATAAACAATTATGAAAAAATTCTTGTTCAACATCAATTCAACTTCCTTTTTTCCGAGGTGGAAAAATGGAAAGTATTCCAAGTTCGAAGTATTCTATGTACTAATGGCCCTCACCGCCATACCACTTGCAGCAGCTATAGTCTATGAAGGTTCCAATCATCTTGGCTATGGATCCCTTTCTAAATGGGTTAGTATCCCTTTTCTCATCTTTTGGGCTCAGTACATTGTGTTTGCTTTGATAAAGAGTAAGATCCCCTTTGAAGTTGAAGATCACTTCTGGAAGACACAGCTTTGGCGGTTTATGGATCCCGGCTACAACTTTCAAAAGTCTCTTCATCCTAATCCCATCAAAAGGTTTAAGTACTTGAAGCTTAAATGGCTTATGGAAACAGGTGTTACAGCTGATTATACTTTACACAATTCACCTTGGATTCAAAAGGGTAGGATAATTATACTACTTGGAGCTGTTCTTATAGGAGTTTTGATAGGACTCTATATCCTATGATCACCGATAAAGAAATACAAGCTTATTGGAACTGGTATGACTGGTTTATTATCCGATGGAACTGTGTTTCCTTCTTTGGATTTCCACTTATACCATTTGCATATATTTTAAAATACTGGTTTAATGTAAAAGGTTTATGGCTTCTTAATGATACGCCAGACGGTGATTTCGGCAGTAAGTCAGAACTTAAAAAAGCAGGCAGAAAAGAAGGAAGAACATTAAGCAATTTTATTTGGTGGTGGCGGAGAAACCACAGCCGAAATTTCGTCGAAAAGTTTACCCCTGAATGGAACGGTGGGGAAGTTGATGAATTTAGAATTTTAGCACACGATATTCCTTTAGGAGCGCATAGGTTTGAATGGTGTACAAAAGCAGGTTTCCACGGTATTAATTACGTCGCCTATAGGATTAACGGAAAAGTAGAATGTAGGTACTCCGCAGCCAGTGATGAGTTTGAAAAATCAATGGGTAGTGGAGGCAATGAATACAGATTAAGAATAAAAAACCCTTTATATATATTAAAAAACCGATTTTATAAATTATAATCCCCCCAATGTTCTACTCACTAAAACTCATATTCTTTAAAGTTTACGTCAACCTGCTTATATTTTCAGAAAGCGCTGGCGATCCTATACACAGACTAGAAAGCTTAGTCAGAGTACTCACTTATATTGCACCTGTAGCCTTTATTATAGGTGTTCTGGATCTTTGGTACCAGGATAATAGCACTTTCACATTATCAGCAGTAGGATTTGTTTTCGCTAATGCTATTATAGGAATGATTGCTCATTTTGTGAGAAAGGATTTTAATTGGGAAGTTTTTCTAACAAAGACAATGAAGATGGTTCTTATCATCTCCGGAGTTTATTTTATACTGGAACTTATGATTTCTCCTATTGGTGATAATACTATCACCGATGGGTTTAGATCTACTATTCAGGTATCGACACTTCTATGGCCAGGAGGAAAAATCTTAAAGAATTTCTTTATTTGGAGCGATGGAGAGCACCCGCCAAAATGGGTAATGGAAAAGTTATACAATTTTCAAAAGAACGGTGATCTCAATGCTTTCTTGAATAAATCTGAAAGAGACGAGCATAGACATTACCAGAACGAGAATGATAGCGAACAGGAACCACCGAGGTACAATAAAAACAATCGAAGATGAATCAATTACAGCTTTTTCAAAAAAGAAATTATCTGGTTCCTGATGGAGTCATAGGAAAAAATACGTTACGAAAAATGAAAGAGGTATTTTTCATTTCTTCTGATGCTAAGCTAGCGCATTTCGTTGGACAGATGGCTCACGAGTCTAAGAATTTTACAGCTTCAGTTGAGAATCTTAACTATTCTGAAAGTGGACTACTAAAAACATTTAGGAAATACTTCAATAGGGAAACAGCTGCTTTATATGCCAGAAACCCGGAGAAAATAGCTAATAAAGTTTATGCTAATAGAATGGGTAATGGGAATGAAGCAAGTGGTGATGGATGGAAACATCGTGGACGTGGCCCATTGCAAATAACAGGAAAAAATAATCAAGAACAGTTTGCAAATAAAATATGTGATTTAAGAATACTTGACAACCCTGCTATAATAAGTGAAGCGTATTATTTTGAATCGGCCTTATTCTTTTTCGATGAAAATAATTTATGGCACTTATGTGAGGAAGTGGATAATCAAAGTATCATCAACCTCACAAAACGAATCAATGGCTGGGTGAATGGCCTTCAGGACCGCATTTACCTGACCAATAAATATTATGGGATGCTATGAAATTTGAAGCCAAAGACATCCTATATATTGCCCTGCTGTTTGCAGCGGGTTACTTGATCTTTAATTTAAATTCTGAATTGGCTGGAGCCAACAAATCAATTAACACGCTGAATGTGGAATTGGAAGATCAGAAGGCCGTGAATATGGAAGCCTATAGCATTTTAGAGGATAAAATCAACTCACAGGTTGATTTGACCGAAAAACTGCAAGTTGATATCAATTCCCTGGAGAATTCAAAGAATATCATTTATTTTAAAGCCAATGAAAAAAAGACTGTTATTAACCGTGTTCATAATGCTGATAGCCTGGCCGGTATTATCTCAAGAAGATACCGTTAAACTTCCGTTTGATATTGCGAAGCAGGTAGCCCTGGATCTGGTTGAACTGGATGAACTCCGGGCCACTGATTTAATCAATACGATTATAATCAGCAAATATAAGTCTGCAGACCAATTACAGAAACAAACAATATCAGACCAGGACCAGCAATTGCAACTGATATTGAAGAACCTTGGCATCACGGAATCCCAATTAAAAGCTGAAAAAGCAAAGAAACCGGGATGGTTCCGGCAATTCGTGATCCTACTGGCAGCAGGCGGGGTTGGATATTTGATTGGCGCAGCAAATTAATTTTATTTTAAGACCCATATTTAACATTATGTTAAAAAAATGCTATATTTGTTAAAACCCCGCCCACTGTGAACAAACAGCTGATTCCCTTCCCTCTCCCTGAGCATTTGAACGAATTTGTGATTTCCCAGCTCAACACTCCGGTTCAGGAACTGGAAGATGGAAGCCACACAAAAGCCCTGCATATTAGACGGGACAGTAAATTTGGGAAGTTGATCCATCGCTGCCTTAAAAAAACCAACAAACCTGCATTTGCCAAAGAAGGTTTTACGATGTTCCTGGCGGTTTCAAATTATGCCGGGGATCATGACAAAGCTGTTCCCGGGGGAAAATATTCGTTTTTATGCCTTGGCGAGGAGGAAATCAAAGAAATCATTTCGGTTTTTGACACCTGGTTCAAGACCTGCCTGATCCATTTTGTTGATGGGGCCGTTTTTGCGCATACCTTCAATGGGAAAACCAAGGGAATCGTTCACGCGAGCATCATTGAGTTTATGAATTATTATAAAATTTCCAACTCAAAAACAAAATTTGACACCTTTGTCAAGTATTACGATCGCAAAAAAAAGGCGAAACGTCAGCAATTACAGCGCTTCACGTGATTTATCGAACATGTGTCCTTTTTGTTTTGGCGTTTTTAGGGCTTTTTGGTCAGATTTTGTCCAAATAACATCATAAAATGCCTTTCAAAATTTTCCTAATCTCATTCTTCCAATAATCCGTGTCCTTTTCTTTATAACTCCCAGTGCTTATTATTGAATCTCATTACTAAAGTAGAACAATGTTCACGCATTCAGATTCTGATATTATTTCTTCAAAATGGGCCATCAGTGAACAACACGCACAAGCGTGGCTGTTAATGGTTGCCCAAATTCTCCAGGGAAAACAATTAAAACAATCCAAATCTACCATCACCAAGGAATCGCAAATTGAAAGCCGCCGCTATATTGTTGACGGAAATGGGGATTATATAAACAGGAATGAACATCCCAATACGCCAGAGGGCAGTATAGGCGTTATTCAAATTGCCGGGCCTATGTTGAAATATGGTTCCTGGTGCAATTGGGGATCTGATGAACTCGTTTTTTTTGCTGAACAGTTTGACCGTGATCCCAATATTATTGGACAAATCTGGCTGATGGAAACCCCCGGGGGAACTATGACCTCTATTGCCCCATATTTGGAATTCCTAAAGAAAAAATCAAAACCTGTTATTGGCCTTGCCGATATTTGCGCCAGTGCCGGCCTTTATGTAGGTGTTGCGACAGATAAGCTATATGCCCGGAACAATATTTCTGCAATGTTCGGGAGTGTTGGGGTAATGGCCACAATTGTTGATTATACCGAATATCTAAAAAAAATGGGGGTAGAAGAACATGCTATCTACTCTAGTGTGTCTTCATTTAAAAATAAAAGTTCCAAAGAAGCCCTTAAAGGCAACTATGAGGAATTTAGAAAAGAACACCTGGATCCGCTCGCGATTCAATTTCAGAATTTTGTTAAACAATCCCGCCCAAACTTACAGACAGACGTGGAAGGCATCCTAGAAGGAAAAATGTTCTATGCTGAAGCAGCAGAGGAATATGGGATTATTGATGGAATAAAAGATTTTGAAGAAGCAGCTGAACAGGTTAAGTTTCTGGCAGGTGCCAGATCATTTATGTTTCAATAACCAAATACTTAAAAACCAATGAAAAAGTTAGCAGCAATGTTCCCGCTGATTTTTGCCTTCCTGAACATCAACATGGAAGACAAATTGAAAGCCAAGGAAACCCTGGAATTGTCCGCAGAGGACAAAGTTAAACTGGATGCGGCCGCGAAAATTGAAGGCTTCGCAGAAAAGTTTATGACAGATTACAACACGGCTCTTGCCGGTGAGGACACCGATAAGGCATTGGAGCTTGTGAGTGCCTATATGAAAGAGGTGCAAGCTGAAGATCCCGATGCTGAAAAACCAACGGGAAAAGAAGCTCCTGAAACAACTGCATCTACAGATGTGCAAAAACTAATTTCACGCCAAACCAAAATGGAAGCGGAGATGAAAGTTATAAGGGCCGAAAACGAAAAAATGGCCAATAAGCCGGAAACCGATGAAACGGTTGAAAAAATTAAAGGAAGTGCAATGAAGAATTCAAAAATCGGGCATTCCAAGACTCACTTGTTTGCGAGCAATGACGCCTGGAATGAATTTGCGGGCAGGCCTTGGAACGAGGCAGCCAAACAGGCAATGGCCGGGGAAGCTATTACAGCCGTAACCAACTGGACAGAAACCGCCAACATCGATAAATTGAACTCGGATATCCAGGCTTATTTCCGTAAAGATCCTATGTTGGTTCATTCTACCCTGTTAGACGGGTTGCAAATGAAGAAATATGTGGAGCTTGTAAGTGGGGTAAGTGATGAATATGTTTACACTACCATTGCAACAGGTGAAATCACTCAGTCTTTAAAATCCAAGTTCTTACCAAAAAACAAAGCGAAGTTTGAGGCTGAAATTGGAAAAGTAAGAGATATCCAAATAGACATGTTGTTTAAAGGATATGAGTTGAAAAAACTTGAAAAATCTTACCTAAAAAACATTGCTTCTTTGGGAATTACAGATTCCAATCCGCATAAACTTATATATGTGAATTATGTGGTTGCCGAAATTATGAAGCGCGCACGTAAGGAGGATAAAATAGTGATGGGACGTGGAGTTTACTTCAGTGATCCGGACAGAACTACTCCTGCCAGCTTTATGAACAACTTTGACGGGTTCATTAAATTGATCCTTAGGGCAAGGGGCACTAAATTTAACCCATTTAAAGTTGGTAAGCCTACCGCGCAAAATATTTACGATTATGTAAATACCATGTGCGAGCTCTTGCCGCATGACGTGAAGATCCTGCCCGAATTGCAATATGTTCTTTCCCCATTCTGGAAACGTAAATACCTCGAAGCCAGGAAGAATATTTATGGAGGAAATACCAATTATACAGGTGATACCGATACAGTAGATAATTTTGCCAATATAGAACTGGTTACTTATGACCAACTGGAAGGCGAAGAATTGATGTACATCACCACAAAAGATAATGAGTATGGTTTGACCGATAAGCCGGGAGAAGATGGATTTATCCAGTTTCAAAAAGGTGGGGAAGATCCAAGGGATATTAAAGCTTTTGGAGATTACAAACTGTCCACATTTATTGCCGTATTTGGACGTAAACAATTAGATCTGGCAGCAGACAGTTTTGAGAACCAATTGTTTTTCTCTAACGATGTGGAAGCATTGACAACTACTTACGTACCGGTTGCCGCAGATGATGCCACACCTTCACTTGCTATTCACAATTCCCTTGTGATAGGAGCAAATAATACACAGGCCACAGACATCACCAATTTTGATGATGCAACTGTTGGATCCAGGGTTTATATCACCGGAAACAAGGATACTTTGATTTCTACTGTTAAAAATAATGCGAACATTATTCTTGCCGATGGAGATTTTCCTTTGAACAATGGATCCTTACTAGTGCTTCAGGCATTGGCAGGAGGAAAATTCATTGAGATAAGCCGGAAAGTTGCCGGAGCCGCTGCGCCTGTTGTAGAGATAGCACTTGCTGCTGATGCCACTACCGCTGATGCCGCTGATGGTACTTCATTCGTGACCGTTGCCAACACTGTTGCAACTGCCATTACAAACATTGAGAATGCCGTTGTTGGAGAGCAATACACGATTAAAGGTGGATCTGCTACCAATGCGACTACCATAGCCAACGCAGGGAATTTCTTCCTGTCTGCTGCTATAACCCTTAATGTGGGTGTATATATCACTGTAGAATTTAACGGAAGCAAGTTCATAGAAGTTGCCCGAGGATAGTCAAAGGCTCCCGGGAAACCGGGGGTTTTTATTAATCTTAATACATAAAAAAGATGTCATTTATAAAAGTAAATATCCCAAAAACCAATATTGCCGGTGCCGGAGCGGCGCAGGGAAAAAACACCAATATTGTTTTATTTGATTGGGCAGATGTTCTAAGTACCCCTACCAGGGACAGTAAAGGAATAAAAATGGTGGGGAGTTTTGTCTTCAAGTCAGGGAAATATGCGATCAAGATCTATGCTACTTCCAGCTCCATTTCCTTACCGCGTTCAAGCGAGGGAGAAGAAGATTCCATGTCCTTCCAGGCATTGCCTGAATTCACTCATCCGGGTTCCCCAGTTGAGTTAGAAGAATTTTTAGCTAATATGACCAACCGAGCAGTCGGTTTGGCTGTAGAAGTTGGAGATTGTGACGGAAGTGAAGCTCCTTATTACAAGGTATATGGAAGCCGCTGCAACCCTTTGAGCCTTATGGTGGAAGGGACAGATAACAATGAAGGTGTAAAAGACCTTATCAAATTTCAGCAATTCAGAAGAAGTCAGAGCTTACCTGGTAGATACTACAGTACTTTCACTTTTGATGAAGCGACCCTTGTTGATGTTGATGCTGTAGCTGTAGATGTTGCCGCAGGAAGTGGTGAATACCAACTTCAGGACAACACTGTGCCAACCGCGATCACCGATCTTACAAATGCAGAACAAAATGGCACTTATACCTTGATAGGTAGCGGTGGCACCAACCCTGCAACGATCGCGAGCGGCGGGAACTTTATCCTTGCCGGTGCAGCCGGGTGGACAGGACTTGCCGGTGCCAGGATCACGCTTAAAGCATTCGAACAGGCCGCAGGCGTGTTTGTGTTCTTTGAGCATAGCAGGAGCATATAAGAAGTTTGTTTGATTCGTTAGTTAGTTAGAAAATCCGCTTTCAGCAATGAGAGCGGATTTTTTTGTGGATTCAATTCGTGCGTAATGAACCTGATTCGTGCAATTCGTGCGTTTTGCTGTGCGTAAAGAACCCCTTTGGATACAGGCGTTAAGCGTTCATATTTACTTTTCTGCACGATTGCACAGTTTTTTAACCACTTTTAGAGAGGGGTATGTGTGGCTTGTTACCTTAACTGTCCTTTTGTTACCTCGATCTAAATGCTATGTTTGATATTGAAGATATAAAACATCAAAAAACAGCATTATGAGCCACAAGAACCGCGTAATTGATTTCATTAAATTTGACCGCAGCCTCACCGGGGCAAAACAACTTTACAATTCCCTTCCAAACAAATCTTTATCCTTCCTTGGCAGCTTTAACAGGATGCGGGACACTGAAGCAGATCGTAAACTGGTAGCCTACCACTTATGCAAAGCTGTAGGACTTGAGGAACGGCAAATGCTGGCGCTTTGGGGAACTAAGGTGCAATCGCAACCGGAAGAAGAAAAAGAGCAGCCTGAGATGGTTGTGGTTGATTTCCCCGGTACTCCATTGGAAAAAATTCTTTCATTAAATCCTGCCACAGCCTCCTGGAAAGAAATTCAGGAATTAGCGGGCGCATTGTCTGATGATAGTGAGCGCGATCCTAAAGGCCGTAAAAAGGTGGACCTCCTTGCCTTTATTAAATCGGAAAGGGAACTGGCAATTGTGGAGACTTCAAAGGAAGTTCCGATAGAAGTCAAGAAAACAATAAAACTTCGGGAACAATTCCCATTTTTAAGGGAGAAAGATTGTCCGGATATTTTAAAACTTTTGGTAAACGAGATGATCACCGCTTATGAAAAATATAAGGCAGGCAGAAGCCAGTTGTTCAATTCGCTTACCGCTGAAGAGGAAGCCTTGTTGTCCCGTGATATAGTCGATAATTTTATCGAAAACAAAGAGGCTTTTGCCGAATTGGAGCATTATAAAAACAACGGGCAGATCCTTGGCGCACATCCAATCTTTGAAGCGCAAAAAATCAAGGAAGAACTGGATGCATTAAATGCCGAAGAACTGAGTTTGAAAGCCAGTGCCCTTCGAAAAAATATTTCTACCAACAAGAAGAAATCGGAAGCAGCAGATAATGTGGAAGACCAGGCAAAGTATGATGCCGCTGTGGAATTATATAGCTGGCAATCACAATATGTAAAATCATTGCTCAAGAAAAAATAAGCAATGCATTCCAGAGAAGTGATATTGAATGAACTGGATAGCCAGCTTCTTGCAGATGTGAGAAAGCTGGCTTCTCGCAATTTTGGTCCCAGTGATATTGCATTGAAACTGGGAGTGAACAAATCCAGTTTTCTGAATATCTGGCGGGACAAGAAATCTACTATTAGGGAAGAATATGAAGCCGGGAGATTATCAATTCAGTATAAAAAAATGAAGGCCTTGAATAAAGAAATTAAAGGCGGAAATATTACGGCTATCCAGATCCACGATAAAATGCTTTTGGAAACTGAATTTGAAACCAAGAAAAAAGAAATATTCGGACTTGAGTAAGATCATGGAGAAAATAGCAGAAGGCGAACATTATCAACTATTGGAACAATGGTCGGGTGATGAGAGCGTGGTCCTTCCGGATGAAATTCACGATTATGTGAAACAACTGGAATATGCCAGGGGTTTTATATATTCCGGCGCTTCCCCCAATAACGCATCCAGAAAATTAAAGGTTCATTTTCCCGATCTTTCTATGAAGCAGGCGAAATCCCGAGTGCGCGATGCCGTGGAGTACTTTTATATTGATGGGGACTTAAAAAAGGATGCTTACCGCCAGATTCATTACGAAAAGCAAATGCAGGCGGCGCAGCTTGTTTTGGAGACCGCCAGATCTGCAGCCGATATAAAGATAGCTTCCGAAATTTGGGAGCGTGCCGGAAGGGCAAAACAATTGCACCTGCCGGATGCCGAGGAATTTCCAGAAGGAATGTTTGAACAAAAATGGAAGATCTATTCTCTGGACACTTCAGATGTTGGACTTCCAGAACTGGCAGACCGGAACCAACTGGGTGCAATGATAGACAGCTTCAATGTTACGGAAGCGGAAAAGATTCGTTTAAAACAAGATGCCGGAGTAGAACCCCGCGAAATATTGGATTTCAATGGCCAGAAAGAGAGCGCTCCCGAAGAATGAAATAGATGTTGAATTGCGGTATGCCAACTGGCTTTCCCAAACGATATTAATGCTGCAGCCCAAAAACTTGGGTTTGGTGGCAGGCCGTGGAGCCGCAAAAACCACTGATATTTTTTCCCAACGCCTTCAGGATATTTCTTATGATATGCCCGGCTGTTATATTGCCATTTCCAGTGATACTTTTATGAATGCCAGGAAGAACGTTGTGCCTTCTTTAATTGAGGGTTGGAAGCGGAATGACTGGCAGGAGGATTATCATTTTGTCATTAATAGAAAACCGCCTTCTCATTTCGATAAACCTTACAAAGCGCCAATTGAATGGAAGGACTCCATGACCATCCACAACGGTACGCACTATAAAATCATTTCACAGGACAGGCCTTCCGGTGGTGCAGGGGATTCTTATCAGCATGTAGGCGGTGATGAAGTAAAATTCCAATCGGAAAAGAAAATAAACAAGCTTACGCCCGCGGTTCGTGGTGGTGAAATCAAATACCGGAATTCCCCGTATTATGGAGGCAGGACTTTTATGACGGATATGCCCAACACAAACCACGGGGAACACGACTGGATTTTGCGGATGGAAAAGAACATGAACGTGGAACAAATAACGCTGATGCTTCATTGTGCTTTTACCATTAACCAGATCAAGATCGAGCTTTACCACGCGGAGAATTCCAAGGATGCCAAAAAATATGAGAACACAAAAAACAAGCTTGATCGCTGGATAGAGCGGTTCAGGTTGCTTAGAAAAAATTCGACATTCTTTTATATTGCCAGTTCCCTTGTGAACGCTGATTTTTTAGGCTTCGATTATTTTAAGGAGCAGCTGGAGACCATGATATTTTCGGAAGTAGCATCTTCCATTTTTTCAATCACTCCAAAACTGGAAAAAGGAAAGCAGTTTTATCCCACGCTTTCCCAAAAGAACTTTTATAAAGATGGTTTCAATTATTCCAGGGTAGATCAAATTGCCTGGGAAGAAGAGATCGAGGAACTATCCCTGGACCTAAAATATATAAATCACGAACAAGCCATTGAGGGCGGCCTTGATACCGGGAATATGTGTTCATTGGTTACCGGTCAGGACCAGGGGAAGGCGAATCGGATCTTAAAAGAGTTTTATACCATTCCGGGTACCACCCAGCAATGGATTCCGGAACTGGGTGAGAAATTTGTCGAGTTCTATAAATACCATCGGGAAAAACATTTGTTGCTTTATCCGGATAGGTCCACGCATCAATATAAAAAGGTGGGGGAAGACCATGCTTCAAAATTCAAGAAAGCGGTTGAGTACGATAAGAAAGGAAATTCGACAGGCTGGACGGTGACCATAATGAATGAAGGTCAGGAGACCATAAGTCAGCAAGCGGAATTTGAACTGGCATTTATCATGCTGGAGGGATCACATCCGGAACTTCCGGAAATATTACTGGATCAGCACAACTGCAAATGTTTGAAGTCTTCAATGGAAGGAGCAGAGAAAATCCTTCGGGTCACTCCAAACGGGGATAAATCAATTCACAAAAATAAATCTTCAGAAAAATTACCGGAAGAGCACCTTCCAATGCGCTCCACAAACTTCAGTGATGCGTTCAAGTATTATATATGTCGGCCGCACTATTTTGAGAAAATCGCAGGTTACAGGATCCAATTCACCGGATTGCCAGGGGTACGATAACAACATTGCTCCTAAAATGCTCAACTTATGGCCCTGATTTCCCTCGCAAATTCTGTAAATCTTTGAAAATCAATAATTAAACCCCTTTGGCAAGGCGTAAATTTATTTTTATCGCACAGAATAGGCCGCCACGCTCAGGGGCGTTATGGTAATTACCCTCTGTTACCCTTTTTAGAGATATGATTCTGCTGTTTCCGTGTCCTTTTCTTATTGCGGGGCCTTCGTTAATATTGAAGTAATGAAGCTCAATACATACACTATCGAGGAAGCGATCACCCTTATGAGGAACCTCTCTAAGTTCCATAAGACCTTCAGCATTAAATTCAGGAAGATAGGAGGGGGGGATAGCATTATAAGTAAATGCAGTCTTAGGCCGATGGCTACCACTGCATCAGATAAATTCGGGGCGTATAAGCTCCAGCTTACCAACGAGGAAAACAACACACAGCGCAGCTGCTACATCCCACTAATTAAAGAGGTCAACGGAATAAAAGTCGATTAATATGACAGGACACAGATTATCTAATAACGAATATCTAGGAGTATCAAACGGCAAAGCGAACTACTTCCAGATCCAGGGTAGGGATGCAACCGGTTCCAATGCTTCAAAAAGTACTGAGGACTTCAATGCCTGGAAAGAAAACACATTGAATCTTGGGGATTATAAGGTTATCCCATTTGGATCCAACAATGATATCCCTAATGAATTACAGGAAACAATCTTCCCTAATCACTTAGCGCCCGGCGTACTGGATAGGAAGGTTGAGCTGTTGTTTGGTCAGGGGCCTTACCTGTATCAGCTTAAACCGGACGGAAAACAATTCTCCCGAATCCCTGTAGAAGATGCGAACATTCAAGCCTGGTTAGATTCTATAGATTACGAAACATCCTTAATAAAGAATGCTACCGAGTACTACTATGCCGAGCAGATTTATACCAAGATACGCCGCGGGATGGGAGCACGTATAGGCAGGACGGACGTATCTGCCGCCGGGGTTGAAACATTGAGCAATGTCAATTGTAGGCTCGCATATAAGCGAAGTGATGCCAAGAAAACACCTACACATGTGATCGTAGGGGACTGGAAAAACTCAACAGATAAAAAAGATTTCGAGGTTTTTCCTATCTGGGACAAGAATACACCAGACCGCTACCCAATATCCATTCATATCACCGGCTTTAAATCCTTTGGATTGCCGCATTATGTGCTTCCTAGCATCTATGGCACGCTCAATTGGATCCGTAGATCTACCATAGCGCCAAAGATCATTGAAGCTTTTACCAATAATTCCTTGAATATCCGCTTTCATATCACATCCCCACAGAAATTTTGGGATGATCAGCGTGCAATTATGATGAAAAACTGCACCGCTCAGAAGATTAAGTTCACCGAGAAAATGATGCAGGACCTTGAAGATAAGATATTCGATGGCCTTTCTGATGTGCTTTCAGGGGTTGAAAATGTTGGGAAATTCTGGCACAATAAGACAGTGCAGTCCTTTATTGGCGGAAAAGCCGTTGAAGAAGGCTGGAAGATCAGCCCAATTAAACAGGAGGTAAAAGAGTATGTGGATGCCCAAATTGCAGTGGCCAATAAGTCTGATTTTGCCGTACAGGCCGGATTGAGGTTGCACGCCGCCCTTGCTTTTGTGGGTGCCGATGGTAAAAGCGATTCGGGAAGCGAACAATTGTACGCCTACCTGATCCATCAACTCACTGCCTTGCCAATAGCCGAACTTTTTGTTTGCAAGGGCCTTAACGATCTTATAAAGCACAAATTCAACACCAATATAAGGGTTGGGTTCTACCAGGTCCAGGCGCAAAAACAGGAAGATACATCAGAATCCAAAAGGGTTAAAAACACCACCGTATAATGAAAATACTATTCAATAAAGCCGAAGCCGGTCAAGATGAAGTTAAAGCCCTTCTGGGTTTTATGAATGCCGATATCACCTACAAAAACCTTGAACCAGATATTGAACTCAACACACCTTACCTGGTACATTTTATTGGGCAGTCGGTTTATGATAAAATTGCGACCTTTTACGAATCTCCCCAAACTGCTGAAGGATTTGAAGTTTTAAAACCTATCCTGAAATGTGCCCAGCTTTATATTCTGCTAATAGCATATTTGGAATATGCCTCAAACGGTGACCTTAACCACGGCAATAATGGACGTAAAGCCATATTTGCCGCCAATGAAAAAACGCCATGGGACTGGCAAATCAAAGCAGATAACGGAGCCTTGGAGCGCAGGGCATATAAAGCGCTTGATTTGCTTATTGATTTGCTTACCAGTGCAAAATATGATGAATGGATAACCAGTGAGCCTTATAAAGCGGCAAAGGCCCTGTTCATTCCCACTACCAATTCATTTCAAAAAATCTACCCCATTAACCACAGCGGACAGTTGTTTTACCGCCTCGTGCCATTTATGGCCGATATTGAACAGGAAAACATCCTTGCGATCCTTGGGGAAGTAAAATACCTCGAATTGAAAACCGGGATTCCAGCTACTATTCCTAAAATCGATTTTAACCTACTGACTTCCTATTGCCGAAAAATAACAGCATACCTGGTTATTGATCGCGCCTGGAGCATCCTTCCGGAAGAAATGTTGGGGGAACCCGTGAATTACAAGCTTACCGACACTGCCCGCGCAGACCTTCGGGAAAAACGCTCCATTGCGCATTTAAAACGTGTTCAGGTATATGAACGTGACCTTCAAAGCATCCTTGCACGCCTTGATCTGGAAGTTTTTTCGGTAGATCAAACCCACGGCATCAACCCGGAAAACAAATATTTGAACCTCTAACCAAACAACTAATGAACAAATTCAAACAATTCTTTAAAGCTATCTGGCATTTCTTTCTGAAACTCACCCCAAAAGGGCGGGAAAATCTTTATTATCAGGCAGCGCTTGACAATATGAAAGGTGTAAATGAGGAGAAACAACTCATAAAAAGTAAATTAAAGCAGGAAATGGACAGCTTCCTGAACCAAAAGAATATCAGGAAATTGACTGTATCTCAAAAAGAACTGCTTTTGCAGGATAAATTCGGAAAACCAATGAAATACTTCGGTTTTAAATTGCATCCGGAATCTAAAAAACTGATCAATGCATAAAATCAAATTCGGAAAAATAGAGCTCGATTTCCCTGAAAGCATTTCAGAAATGACAGAACCTCAATTCCGTTATTTCTCGTTTTTGGAAATGAACCGCCAACTGGGAAAATTGACCATGGAAGAACTGGAGGTGCTATTCGTGTATTTTGCAATGAACATGCTCCGGGCTTCAGAAACTCCTTTGGTGGTTGAAAATGTCACCAATCTCAGGAAATTGGTACAGCCTTATTTCACCACTCAAACTGTAAAGGGAAAAAAATATACCATCCTGGACCTCAATTTTGTATCGAATTTGATCCCTGTCATTGAAATTAAAGGCACAAAACTATATGGTCCAGATGCGGCGCTCCAGGATTGCAGCTATGAACAGGTTTTTGTTCACGGACAAAATGCATTGCTGGATTTTTCAAATGATAGGGATGAAGGGTATTTGGATCAGTTGGTTGCTGTTTTATACCGCCCCATGCACAAGGGAAAACGTGTTAAATTCAATGCCGAAACCTATGAAGAGCGGTTGGAGCTTGTAAAGCAATTGCAGCCTGAAATAAAGTTTGCCGTGTACCTGTTCTTTGCCAGCTGCCATAAATTCATCACCACGGCCAACAATCTCAATATAGGCGGTGGTACCAGTATAGATGTGGCCCAATTGTTCAAGCCGGACCCTTCACAGGGAAAAGCCAAGGGAATAGGTCCTGCGGGCATCATCTTCACCATTGCCGAAAGCGGTGTTTTTGGAAATGCCAGGGAAACCGCCGGGGAAAATGTTTTCACGATATTATCACGAATGGTGCAATTGCACGAACAATATTTAGAACAAAAACGAAATGCTAAACGCAAGTAAATTAAAAAGCTTTCTGGAATTGGCAAAGCAGAATGTGCCGGAGATCAAACAATCTTTCAGGGTGATCCAGGATGAAGATGTGGCCAAATTCACCAGGGCAGTCACCTCCAGCGGTGGGAATATCGTGATCGTTGGCGTATTGCCCTCCATGGGCCTTGATTTCCAAAACCTCGATAACTTTCGCCACAACAATAAAATGCAGCTATTTATACTTCAAAAATACGATACCACGAGTGGGGAAGAGGCTTTGATGCAATTGTTTGATGATATCTCCGCCGTGGTTTTAAAGTTTGAAGCCTGGATGTTCCTTGAAAGCGATAAATTTCCCTGCCCCCCAATATTCAAGGAAATAAAGTTTGAAACCTTCACCGCAGATCCCGTGAGCAATTACTTTGGGTTTTGCGGCTATATGATACAATTCCAATTAAAAACAAAATAACCCCAATGAAATTTCTGAAACACGTTATACAGATTCGTTCGCCGGTGCCTCACCGCCCGCGTACGTCTGTCAAAAACCACCTCTACGGTGGTTTTTTTATGTCCTTTTCTCACTTCAATTCTTCCGTTATACTTGTAGTATATGATTGGAAGATCCCACAATAACGGCCTCATTGAAAAAGCTTTTGTAGAAAATATCCTCCGGGAAGAAGCCGATAATATTTATCGCGCCCAGGACAGGGTTTTGAGCAAGGCAGGAAACAACAAAAAAATCAATCTCACTCGGTATTCCCGCTCCTTTTCGGTTTCCAATATGAACCTTAAACTCACCCACAATATCCAGGAACGCTTTATAGATATGAAGCGTACCCGCTATGGGAAACAAAAACCCATTTCCGTGCATAATACCATTATTTACGGCCATTGGAACAATATAATATTCCGCTCCAAGGTGGAACTCACCAACGCATTGCGCAGCCAAATGGCGCTGCAACTTAACCTCGAAATATAATGGGAAAGAAAATCACAGATGAAAAGCTGAATGTTGAGATGTCCATTAATGGGGTCAATAAGACACAGGCAGAGATCAGTAAGATCCAAACCTCTGTTAGGGGCCTTAAAAATGAAAATGAAGATCTGGCCGCCGCCAAGCGCAAACTTATAGTTGAAGGCAAACGGGAATCCCAAACCTACAAAGACCTCACTTCGCAACAGCAAAAGAACAAGGTTGCTATTGATGGCTATACCAAAGAACAAAAGAAACTGCAAACCCAGTTAGGCCTTACCGGCCTTACTATGCGGCAGTTGGGAAAACACCAAAATTCCCTAAAAGCCCAAATGAACAATTTTGTGCCAGGCACGCCGGAATGGAAGAAACTCAATGCCGAATTGCAGGAAACAAATGCCCGTCTTGGAAAAGTAAGAGGGGAAATGAACCAGACCGGGGGCGTGATGGGACGGATGAAAAAAAGCCTTGGAGGTTTTGGTTCCCTCTTATTGGGTGGCGCCGGGATAATGGCTGCCTGGAACGGATTGAAGAAACTCGTTACCGTTAACGCTGAATTGAGCGACTCACAGGCAAACGTCCGGAAAACCACCGGCCTTACAGATGAAGCCGTTGGAAAACTCACCAAGACCCTGAAAACCTTCAATACAAGGACTCCCGTAACCGAATTACTGGCGCTGGCAGAAGAAGCCGGGCGCCTTGGAAAAACATCGGTGCAGGATATTGAAGCCTTTGTGCGTACCGCCGATAAAATAAGCGTGGCCCTTGGGGATGACCTTCAGGGGGATATCAACGAAAATGTGCAGCTTATTGGGAAATTGGCCACTCAATATAAGGTGGCCGAAAAATACGGCGGCGACTTCGGGAAGTCCATGGAGCGTGTGGGATCTGCCGTGAACGAAGTAGCGGCTTCTGGCGCCAACCAGGCAGGCTTCCTGGTAGATTATTTGAAGCGCCTGAGCGGGATTTCCGCACAAACCAATATTTCTGCCGATGCGCAATTGGGTTATGCAGCCGCACTGGATGAAGCTGGGCAAAGCGTGGAAGTTTCCGGTACCACCATGTCCAAGATCATTGTGGATATGTATAAAGATGCCGATCAATACGCGAAAATTGCCGGGGTTTCCACAGCCGAATTTTCGAATCTGTTAAAAACCGATGCCAACGAGGCCCTTCTTGTATTCCTGGAAGGATTGAATGGCAACAATGAAGGTTTTGAGCAAATGACCAAGAAAATGGAAGGCTTAAAATTGGAGGGTGCCCGCTCTGTGGCCGTTCTTTCTTCCCTTGCAGCAAATACGGATAATGTTCGGGCAAAACAGGAAATTGCCAACAAAGCAATTGTGGAAGCCACTTCCCTTACCGAAGAATTCAACGTAAAAAACAACAATCTCGCAGGAAACCTTGAAAAAATAGGAAATGCATTTTCCAATTACTTCAAGAATTCCGAATTTACGGGCTGGCTTACCGATGTTACCGCTGGTTTCCTTCAATTAATAGGCGTTACAAAAACATCTGCAGAAGCATTTACCATTGAAACCAAGGCAAAAGCGGACAATGTACAGGCCAACCGCGCCCTTGCTGAAACAAGTTCAAAATTACTGGATGAATATGAATCCCTTACCAAAGAGGGAGTAAAACCTACCATTGAATCCAAGGAAAGGCTGGATGAAATTACCTACACCCTCAGGAAAAACCTTGGGGAATCGGTAGTTGCCATAGATAAAGAAACCGGAGCCTTGATATTGAATACCGGTGCCGTTAAAAAACAGATCACCGCAAAAAGACTGGCCGCCAATGCTTCTGCAAGTGAACTGGCCTCAGATTTGGTAGGAAACAAACAGGCACTGGAAAGCCTGAAAAAAGATAAAGCACGGGTCGAGAAGGATTTGGCTACAGCAAAACGCCTTGTTTCAGAAAATGATATGGCTGCAGAAAAGGCAGCAAAATACAATCCTGCCGGTTTTAAAGCTCAGGAAATTCCAGAGAGTATTTCAAACCGGAACAAGGAATTGAAAAAACTGATAGATCTCAACAAAGAAATCGCAACTCAGGAACAAAGGAAAATAGAAATTTCGGATGCCTTGAAGAAATCCTATTTTGACCCTGCAGATGTGGCGGATATCCTTGCCCCCGATCCCGTTGAAAATCCGGACGGTACAACTCTTACCCCAGAGGAAGAAGCTGCCTTGTTAAAAGCTTCAGAAAAAAGGGCGAAAGATGCCGTTGCAATTGAAGCCCGAAGACAAAGTGATTTAAAAAGTTTGGAGGATAAATACATTCAGGACAAACAAGACCGTCTGGCCGTTGGATATGTTGCCCAGGCAGAACTGGACAAGGCCCGTGCAATTGAAAAAGCGGAAGGTTTAATGGCCGGAAATGAAGCCATGGATTTAATTAATGCCGAGCATGATATTAAAATTCAGGAAGCAAAAGACAAGCAGGAGCAGGATGAACTCCAACGCTTGACAAAATTCCACGATCAAAAACAAGTCCTTGAAGATGAACTGGCAATGCAAAAAGCGGAAACCGATCTTGAAAAGGCGGTTCTGGCAGAAGAATTGAGATTTGAAAAGGATCAGGAGAAGCTGCAGAAGGATTTGGAAGCCCTTTTGTTGACGGAAGCCGAAAAAAACCAGTTGGTTGAACTGCTTACCGAAAATCATGAAGCCATTATTGCTGAAATAAAACAGAAAGCCGCCGACAAACAAATTGTTGCGGACAGGGAAATTTATGACAATAAAATTGCGCTTATCAACCAAAGCCTTGATGCCTCCATTCAGGCGGTAGGGGCAGAATCTAAATTAGGCCAGGGCTTATTGCTCATAAAACAAATTCTTGCCGCCAAGGAAATGGCCATTGAATTAGGTTTGTTCACTGCCAAAACTTCTATGGCCGCATCCGGGGCAACTGTTGATATTGCCGCAGGAACCGCAAAATCTGCCGCTGCAGCACCCTTCCCCGCCAACCTTCCGTTAATTATAGGATTCGTGGCCTCCATTGCAGGTATTATTTCGACTATAAAATCAGCCGCAACCAAAGGAAAATCGAGTGTGAAAGGTTTCGAGGACGGTTTTTACAGCGATGTGACCAGGACAGATGGAAAACGTTTTAATGCCCGTAATATGGGTAGAAGCGGTACCCAAATAGTGAACGAACCTTCCTACTTTTCAAACAACGGCGGTTTCCTCACCGGGGAAGGCGGTCCCGAAATGATTATTGATACCAATGTTTTTAGAAGGTTGGACCCAAAAATCATCAATAACATCATGAATGTCCGGGACAACGTGAAAGGATATGAAAACGGCAGCTATCCAAACCAAACTGGGGGAAGCAGTGATCCTGAACTTAAAATGATGATCGCTGGAATGATGAACCTATTGCAAAATCCTCCTTCTCCAAACATAGTTTGGGGTTATGACCAGGCAGAAAAAAACAACGATTTACAAATAGAAATAACAGCCTCTAAAAACAACGGAAAACTCACCCCATGATAGAAATTGTACAGGTACCAGATAGATTCCGTGTTATTGCCGATGGCAACGACACCCTCATTAAACTTCAGGCCAGCTTAAGCGGCAATTATTTTGTTCGGGCAAAAATATATGTGGATGATCTTCCGGATCCTTTCCTGGTGCAGGGATGGAGCAAGGATGATGCTGGCCTGTGCGAATTCAATTTAAAGCATTTATACTATTCGTATTTTGTCAATACGTTTTCTTCTGCAATTACCACGGGTTTCAACCCAAAGCCGGGTTTGTTCAAAAAAATAAAGATCATTGCCGAAGAATATTTGGTGGGCGGGACGGTTCCCGTTGCCACCTTGAGCCTGCCGGAATTTTATTTGATCAAAAACCTAAGGCCCTATAAATTTGAAGATTCAAAAACGGTTTCATTTTTGGATTTGCCACAGGAAAACATCAATGTGGACAGAGAATCAGGCTTTGTGTTTCCCCTATTTTTGAAATCGGGCGCTGCACTTACCGTGGACATATTGGATGAATTGGGGGCGGTATTATACACTACTCAACTTCTGAATTACCAAACACAGCTCACCCAATATGAACTGCTGTTTTCAGACTATGACCTTTCTGCAAATCAATATGTTTTTATCAGATTTACAACTTCCCAGGATGCGGTTCAAAAGAAACTGATTTTTGTGGATGCCAATATTTTTCCGCCCAAAAACATCTTTTACGAGAATAATTCGGGCTTTTTTGTTACCGCCTGCCTTACCGGGAGAAAAGCACTTGAACATTCACTTTCGCCAAAAAGCTACACCCAACTGGACGGCACCGATATCACTTATGAAGTGGAAGACACCCGCGAACTCGAATTGAGCAGCGGTTTTGGATATAAGGATATCACATCACTTATCCATTCCATTGCCACAAGTGTAGATGTGCGCATCCAACTGGACGGATTTTGGGAACGTGTAAAAAGTGGTACCACCAAGATCACCCGTTTTATAGATAATCAATTTATATACGGAGATGCCCTCAGGTTTTCAAGATTGAACATTCCAAATTTCACCAATGAGAACGCTTATGCCCTTATTCCCGAAATAGTGGATATTTCCATCTCCGGGGATGAAAACTCTCAACTCGAAATTTTACCCGGCCAGTTTTTCACCGCCTATTCTGCTGTGCAACCAGCCACCCGCATCCGCATTCGGGAAGTGCCAATAAACGGATTGTTGAGTTATGAAGACGGCACGGGAATAATAGCACTATCAGATATGGCAGCAAACGATCCTTCCATTTTGCCTTATGATATCTTATTAGCCGATTTGATTCGGGTATTATATGACCCAAACCAAAGGGCTGCCGGTTCCCCCTTGGATTCCCTCGATTTCCAGATGGGGCCCAGTGAAGTTTGGAGCAACGTGGCACAACTCAATTTTAATGTAACCGATATTTTGGATGCCGATCTTCCGCCAGAGATTATTGTAAATTCCCTTCAATATGCCGCGCTGGATGCCAGCGATAACGGATTTGCTTATATAAATGCCGTGATAAACGTAGCTGACGGGCACGGCCTCACAATTCTTTGGACAGTAATAGGCAGTGCTCCCATCACATTCGACAGCAATTCAGTAGAAAAACCCACCATCACCCTCACCGGGGCAGCAGATGATACGGTTTACCAGATCAAGGTCACTGCCACCGATACCACAAATGGCCTTTTTGCCGAGAAAACCGTCAATATAAGTACGAGTTCTTATAGTGTAAAAGTCTTAAAAACAGAATATGCGCCTGTTTCTACCACAAAAAAGGTGGACATCAATTTCTCCGGAGGGCAGGCATTTGGCACAGTAACTTTTAAACGAACGGTGTACCTTCCTTTTTCTGTTCTTGGCGTAGATGGCTGGGTAATATATAATTATCAGCTCCCACAGGAAGAAATATTGTATGGCGGAATCCAGACGGCCCTTACAATTGTTCTGGATGCTGCAGGTGCTGCCACCATACCCTGCCAGCTAAATAGTTCATCTCCGCTTTCTGTTGGCATTATCATAGAAATTACCTCTGTGGATGGTGTCCAGATCATAGACCCCGTAAATAATACAGTAACCGCAACTCATCATATATAACCTATGCGATCATTAAAGATTATTGTCAATAATATCGAATTGGACCACGTTCGTGAAGATGCACAGATCCACAATGAGAACAGTTCTTTTTCTGATGCCATCAAGGTGCAGCATACCACCCGTCCTATCAGGATCGTTGAAAATACTGCGGCCATCACTGCTTTAGGGGAATTTTCTATTGCCACTGCAAAAAAAACGAAGTATTTCCCTTGCCAAATAGTTATTGGTGCAACCAGGTACACAGGGATTCTCACGCAACTGGATAAAATTAGCGGCTTCAGGAAATGCGACCTGAAATTTGGGAGCGCCATTAATAATATCATGGATAAAAAGATAAGCTCCTTTTTTCCTGCTTATAGTGTGATCAATGCCGAATTTCCCGTGGCTTATAACGAAGAAGCTGTAGATGAATTTGGTAACCAGCCGGATTGGGTTGCCCAGGCCGATTTTTTGGCCGGAAAAATATTCCCGGAAGTGATGTGGCAATTGCCAAGAATGGGCTATAGGTATAAATTCGGTTCAGATCTGAAACCGGAAGATGCTCATTTTGGCTTCAGGAGATATATTAATGGCCGTGGCCTTGATGGCCTTGATGTCAATTCCATTATTTCAAATGCGAGTTATTTTGCGATGCACAACAACAATGTTTTGAGCCCTCAGGTATTTTTTCTTGCTCCTTTGTTTTATGCCTTTCAAAGCATTGGCTATAAATTACAGGGAAACGTGGTTGTGAGCGCATTTTTTAAACGCTTGCTTCTGCTTAGTTTCAACGATAATATGGTGAAGATTTCAAGAAAACCGCCCGGAGTGCAACTGGATATATCCGTTACTACATGGGTACGGAAAACAGTATATGGCTTTTCAAATTATCCCTACCAGAGCTATGTAAAGGAAGTTATATTCAACCCTCCTAATGCCGGAGATTATATTTTGAGGTATGATATGAACATCCTTTTTGCAGGCAATAATCCGCTTGCTTATGGAATTGAGATCTTTCAGGGCGGACAACTCACTGCAGCCCAAGCCGGAAGTATGTTTCCAGGCCGGTTTGAAGGGAAATTATATTTCACAGTGGAAGAAGGACAGGAGAATGCACCGATCACCTTTGTCTATTACAATTTCAATAAGATTATGCCGGAAGCCGGGTATGAAATAGGATGGCTTGAAGACCTGCCGGAACAGGATTTTTACGATATGCACCCAACAGTAGATTTCAGTAGATATATTCCGGACTGGACCGTAATCGATTTTTTGAATAAGATCCAGAAACAGTTCAACTTAAAAATTGATTTTGATGATATTGAAAAAACCATTTCCCTCAATTTTAATGTTGAAGATTATTTAATTGGAGGAAAATCTGTCGCTATCCATAAATCTTTGGAAATCGCTGAAATCAAGAACGTGGAATCAGAAAGTTATGTGCTCAAATATGAAAATGACATTGATAAAACCAGTTTTATTTCACTCAAGGAAGGCGCTGTTAAAGAAGAAAACACCACCGAAATTGAAACCGCTTTTAAATTTATTCCTTACGGTCGCTTGACCTGTGAACTCTCAAAAGAAACGGAAGACAAGGCCGGAGTTGGCCTGATGATTTACGATCCTATTAACCAGCCTGATATTTCAGAACATTATAACAGTAAAACCCTGAGTATTCCCGGAGCTGGTGGCATTTTTGAAACCTATCACAAACGCTGGCTTCTTTTTAGATTGAGTTCCGGGAACGTGGTTTTAAAAGGTCCGTTCTCAAAAACAGAACTGCACCAGGTAAGTAAATTGATGAAGGTAATTATCGACAATCAAAAATGGCTGGTGAAAGCTATTGACTACAAAGAAAATTCAAACGCCCTTTTTGAAACGGAATTGGAGCTGGAGAGTATTACATTTTAATATTCCCCCTAACCCCCAAAGGGGGAATGTTATTATTTTACTATATTTGGGTATGACTAAACAAATTCCCTTATGACTTCTGAAGCGCAAAAATACATAAGAGTACTTTTAAAAGAAGATCCTAGAAAATTCTTTGAGGTAAATGAAGATCATAAAAATGGAATTACTGGTGCAATTTTTAATGAAATCGCGTTAACCTCTGAAGAAATAATAAACATTCAAAATTTTATTAAGAATGGTTCTCCGGAAATATTTATTGAATTCCGTTCCAATTGTCTTCCTATGCCTTCTGTTGTTTTTCTTCCCTACGCTGCTTTCGATAAATGGCCGTCTTCTCCAGACGGAACGAGTGAAAATAGATTGAAGTTTAGACTTAAAAAAGCTGAACTGGAAGAAAATTATGAAGAGTGCCAGGAAATAATGAAATTTGCAAATGCAAAAGGTTGGAATTTAAAGAACTAAGATTAAAACAACTCCCCCTTTGGGGGCAGGGGGGATCACATTTTAAGTTTTCCGTCCAGAAATTCCCCACTCACTCCGCCGCTCATGGGCGTGTATTTTTGAGTCATTGCAATATCGCTATGCCGGGCGTGATCCCTTACGTGAATAGCAGGAACCCCGGCACGAAGTAAATTTGTGATCCCAGTATCTTTAAGACTGTATAAATGATATTGGGAAGGCAGATTCATTTTCTTTTTTAGCCGGGTCCACTGATCACTGAAAAACTTTGGCTTGGTTCTTTTCATTCCCGTATTCAGGCCATTTTGAGAAAACAGAAAATCACTATTATGAGCTCCATTCAAATGAGTGATCAGGTAGGGGAGAAGTTCCTCCAGGATAGTTACCGTTTGGGAATTTCCATTTTTTGAAACTTCGGGACGTACCAGGATCAGTCTTTTGCTCAAACTTATATCACTCACCAGCATTTTGCTCATTTCGGTACGGCGAATCAAACCGAAATACATCATTGCACAGGCCACGGAATAAGGATGATCATTTAATTTCAGGTAATCAAAAATTTCTTTGAGATCCTTATCCGGAATAACCGTTCTTTTTTTCTCGCCCTTTGGTTTTTTCTGTAGTCCCGCCACAGGATTCACATTAATATGATCTTTCCTTATCAAGTATTTTGAGAAGACGCTCATAAATCCGAGGTAATTATTATAGGTCCTGGGGGAGTTGTTTCTGTCAAAATAAATATGATCGAGAAATCCGCCCACCAATTGCCGGTTAAACTTAAGACAGAACATATCTTGTTGATCACGTGTTTTCAGGTATTTTTCCAAATTACTCAGGTAGCTTCGGTAAGCCCGAAGAGTATCTTCCCTAAGGGAATTATCTTTCACCTGCTTATCAATTTCCTTTAGATATTTTTTAATAACATCCTTCAGCATAACAAAAGAGTTGGAGGCTTCATCTTCTATAAACTTATTCCATCCACGGTCCAGTTTCCGGTTAATTTCATAACATATTCTTTTTGCGAACCGCTCGCGTTCCCTTTGGTTAGCCATTGGCCTTACCCGATGCTGAATTCTTTTAAGATTTGGATAATTACTGGTAGGATCCACCACATAATATTCAATGCGCCAGTTCCCTTTTTTGCCCTTTTTTATTTCGGCAGGTACAAAATCTACTATCGGAATTCTGGAGGTGGTGTTGTTTTGAGAATTTCCCATTTTTTTTTTACGGTTAGCGTTACCAACCATAAAAAAGTCCTGGACTATGAATGTGCCATATTTGTGACACATTTTTTACAAATTTCCCGTAAACCCAGTGTATTACAGGGTTTACGGAATAATCGTAGCGAGAACGAGATTTTAAAAATCCCTTAAACTTTTTTATTTTGTGGTAAACAGCGGGTTTGCAAGGCCTATGTTACATCTTAGTGTGCCAAATTCGTGACGGCGCAAGGCTCAAAAAAATAAGCGCTGGTGGGCGCTTACAGATATTCAGGAAGCAGCTTACTTCTTTTTTTTTCTGTTTTCGGCCATTTTTTTGGCTGCTTCATCCAATCCCTTCTGCACTTTTTTGTTCGTATCGTAATCGGCATCCGGCAGATCTTTATCGATTAATTTTTTCCTTTTCTCCATCATTTAATAAAATTTTAATCTTTTCTTTTATTTTAGGCCTGTCCAAATACATCAACAGGAGTTTTTCAAATGGATCCTGCGTATATTCAGAGGCAACTTCTTTCACTTCGTTCTCATTTCGACTGACTTTAACCATTTCCCCCTCACCAGAAATGAGCCACTGCGGATTTAAGTTTTTATAAGTGCGTAAAATAGTTTCCAGTATATCCGATCCTATTGAAGCCTTACTTCTTGATTGTTTACCAATATATCCTTTAGGCCTACCAATGCTAACATCGAAGGCGTTTTGACTTATGCCTTGATGCTCGATAAATAGGGATATACGGTCTATTGTTTTCAATTAATTTATTTTTATGAGTAAAATAGTTTGCAGTGAGTAAAATAGTTCGTATTATTGTAGTAGCAAACTAATATAAAAGTAATACAAAAAAAAGAAACCCTCAATAATAGATACCTATGATTAATAAAACCCAAAAAAAAGCACTTCTAAAAAGCCTGGGAAAAAAGCACATTCACAAAGTTATGATCTATGCCGAAGAGAATGAAGTGCTAAAAGATACTCAAGAACCTTTTTCCCATTCTACATTTTCGGCAGTCATTAATGGGAGGCTTGATCATCCGGTTATTGAAAATGTCATTTTCGCCGCTGCATCCTATCACTATGCCCTCTCGCAAAAAGAAGCCACAGCCCGCCTTGATTTCGTAAACAAAATAAATAAAAATGGATAGGATGGACGAACTACAAGCCATTGAAGACCAGATCGCGCTGAGACGTGGTAACCACCAATTATATGTGCTGCTTATGATTTGGATAAGCCTTGGCGGTGCAATCCTCTCTTATTACGAGATGAAAAGTTTTGATACTGAACAAACAAAAACCACTATTGAAAATATGGAAATAAAAAACCCCGAAGCGGTAACTCCGGGGTAAAACATAACAATTAATCATCTCTTAAAACTCCTAATCATTATGAAAGACAAAAGTACAACTCCTGACCATATCTCGCAACAGCTTATTGCAGGGATCAATTTAAAAAATGAAACAGATATCGAATTCTTCGGGATCAAAAAAAATAAAACAGTACAATTCCTGCAAGCGGGAAGGGTACATTATTTCAGGGAATTGCCCGCGAAATACTTCGTTTTGCTGCACAAAAAAATGAATTCCGATAAACCGGCCCTCCAATATTTCAGCAAATTTGACTATTCCTTAACACGTAAAGTAGAATTATACACCTATTTCTTATACGGGTACCTGGACCATACGCCCGACATTATTTCGGGAATGCTACAGGTTTCCGAAAATTTCAGGGATTCACCCCACTGCCCCTCCCTGGCTTTCTCTGGTAAAGACATGACAATCGATGGTGTAAGCTTGACCCTTCGTGAGCTCACGATCATCGACATGTCTGCCCGGGAATGTACCGATTATGAGATCGCGTGCGAACTCAACATTACCAACTCCACATTGGACTGGCACAAACGCAACCTTTTCATCAAGACCAAAACCCAAACAAAACTGGGCGTGGTGATGAAGGCTTTTATGAACCATATAATCCACTAGAAGATGAACTATTTCACCATAACAAGTACCAAGGAGATTATAGAATCTGTCGAAAAATTTTTTAAATCGCGCGCCTTTTCAACAGGCCGGAGTTTAAAACTAAAAGCGGTCAATCACCATGACACCTATTCAGTGGCAGCAATAGAACCATCCGAAAAAGATGGAAAAATAAAACCCGAGGATATTTTCTGGCTTGGCCGATGGGCTGCCTTTGATACTGCAGAACTAAACCAAAAAACTGAACAATGAAATTACGATCACGTACAATCACCGATATACAAAACGAAATCATCCGTACCAGGGGAAATCTGGAAGCGATCAACCGCCCTCCTTTTTCTGAAGAGGACCGGGCTATACTGGAGCCTAAATATAAAGCCGATTTGGATAGGCTAAAGGCAGAGGAACAGCTCTTTAATACTCCCGTGATAGAACCCCAAACTGTTACAGGATAAGAACAACCAATCAATCTAAAAAAACGCTCAAGCACTATAAAAAATGAAGCACTTTCCCCCAGAATTAACAAAAGAAATATTAGATAAAGCTACCCTTGCCAATGTTCTGAAGGACTATCATCATTACCACAAGAAAAAAGGATCTCAATTTGTCATGGACTGCCCAAAGTGTGGCACTCCAGATAAACTTGAATTTTCGGAATCCAAGAATGTGGCCAAATGTTTTAAATGTGATATAGGAGTAAAAACCCCGGTGAATTACCTTACCAAATTCCAAGGCCGCAGCTATCTCGAGGCTCTTGTAGAACTTGCCAGGATCGAGGGGATCTCTACCATTGAGAAGGACGAAGTGAAAAAACCCGCAAAAAAAACTAAAAAAGGAAAAACCCAGCGCGAGCGATATGAAGAGGCTGAAGTTCCTTACGTGCAAAAAATGCTGTCTGAAAGCGGACTTACCACTGAGGATGTAAAGGCCATGGTGCTGGTAGATGATGACACTCAAAAAGAAGTGGAAGTGTACCAGCAAGGAACGGTGGACAATGCTTTTGCCATTACCCGGGGCGATGATGTTATTATTCGCTATTACGATCTTGATGGCCGCCCAATGTATTATTACAAACACGATCGAAAAGGGAACGCTACCGGGGCCAGGAAGGAATTTTATCGCGTGCGGTACCAGACTCCGGAACTTCACCCGGACAAAAATGGAAATCCGGTTAAATACCGCTCTCCTTATGGCAGCGATACGAAGATCTATATCAATAAATGGGTTCGGGAGAAGTATAAAAAAGCTTCAAAGATCACTACGCTCTACCTTCAGGAAGGCGAGAAGAAAGCCGATAAAGCCACTAAACATGGAATGATCTCCCTTGGTATCATGGGAATTCACAATATTGCCTATAATAAGCGCCTTCCGCCGGAAATCGAATTGATTATTAAACGCTGTCAGGTGGAGAATGTAGTATTTGTCCTGGACAGTGACTGGCAAAACCTGTCCAATAAGATTGACAGCACTTCCCCTGCAGATAACCGTCCGAGGTCATTCTTTAGGGCGGTGGTCAATTTCAAGAACCATTTTTATGCCTTCACCAACAATGACATCCACCTCCGGATATTTTTTGCCCATGTAAATGATGGTCCGCATGGTGATAAAGGAATAGATGATTTGCTGGCCAATTCCCTGAAAGGAAAAGAGGACACGCTCAAGGACCTATGTAATACGGCCATACTGGAGCCTAAAGGGGATGCGAAATGGCTGCAGTTTTACAACATCACCACGGTTTCGGAATATAAGATCATGCAATACTGGCATCTTACAGATAAGGATGCATTTGCCAACCATTACAAAGAGCGCCTTAAGGATCTGCCGAAGTTTAAATTCAAGGGCATCGAGTGGCGGTTTAATGAGCAGGGAGTATTGGATCTTGCCCAGCCGCTTATGGATCACGAGCAGTTTTGGAACGAAGAGATTAATCATAATTCCGAAGGAAGGGTGATCTCCAAGAAATATACCTTTAATCATAAACGCTGCTATACGTTTTTGCAACATCGCGGTTATTTCAGACTGGATCAGCCTAAAAACACGTTTATCTGGATCCACCTTGACGGCAATGTGGTTAAAAAAGTGGAACCCCACCAGATAAAAGATTATGTGATAGACTTCACTTCCCAACTCAATAATGAGGATGTGGAGAATATGTTGTACCGCGGCGGAAAGCAATATTTAGGAGCTGATAGCCTTGGTAATTTACGATATAGCGCGCTACAGCTTCACGAGCCTTCCAAAAACATGCAATACCTGTATTTTGCCGAAAATTACTTCAAGGTCACCGATGAAGGCATTGAAATGGAAGAGCTTAAAAACCTAACCGGACAGGTGTGGCAGGATAATATCAAGGATTTCAAGCCCAGCCTGATGCCTAAAATGATCGAGGAAGTTCACCAGATAGATGCCGCCGATATAAAAGATGATCCCGAACTGGAAACCTATAAAGGAGAGTATTTGATCGATTTTTCTGAAGATGCCATGAAGTGTGATTTCCTTCATTTTCTTTTGAATACTTCAATTTTCTTCGGAAAAAACTACGGCCTGCACCAAGCTTCCTGGGCAGAAAAATTTGAAACCTCCCGCCATTTTCTTTCAAAGGTCACCGCTTTTGGATATATGTTGCACCGGTTCAGGAACCCCAACAGCGAACGGGCAATTATAGGAATGGACGGCCAAATGAGCGAGGTTGGAAAAAGCAACGGTCGCTCCGGAAAATCATTGTTCGGGGTTGCATTGGAGCAGCTGGCACCCACGGTGACCATTCCGGGGAAAAAGAAAGATCTGCTGGATGACAAGTTCCTTTTTGAAGAAGTGGATTCCAGGACGGGCATCATATTTTTTGATGATGTGCGCGTGAATTTCGACTTTGAATTTTTATTCCCATACATCACCGGGAAATTTACCCTTGAGAAAAAAGGCATCGGGAAAATGACCCTGCCTCGGGAGTTCGTTCAAAAGTTCTTTATAGCCACCAACCACGCCCTTAGCGGTGATGGGGGGAGCTTTGAGGACAGGCAGTTCCTGATAGGATTTAGTGACTGGTACAATCAGCACCATAAACCGGTAGATGATTTTAAGGTGATGTTCTTTGACGAATGGGACGAGCCGCAATGGAACCGCTTTTACAACTTCGCTGCGCTGGCCCTGCACCTGTATTTTAAACACGGCCTTATTGCCGCGCCAACAGAAAAACTGATCAACAGAAAACTTCGCCAGGAAATTGGGGAAAGCTTCCTGGACTGGGCCGAAGAATATTTCTCCCGGGAAGCAAATGTGAACAACCGCATCTACAAACAATTCATTTACGATGGACTTGCCACCGCTCCCGAATGCAAAATCCACGGAGACGGGTTCATCACCAAATTTCCGATGCAGCGAAAGTGGTGTAGCATTGCCACCTTCAAAAACAAGATGAAAGCCTATTGCCGCTTTAAGGGATGGGAATTCAACCCCAGTGCCAAACCACAGCCCGGCAGGGATATTAAAACCGGAGGAAAGGAATTTATAGAAGTATTCATTCCCGCCTGCGAAATGGAGAATTTGAAAAAAGAAAATTTTGAAGCCTCCCAGGAGAATGATAACGAGGATGATATTCCTTTTACATAAAAGCTATGAAAATGACAATACTCAATTCTAAATACTCACATCTCAATACTAAATACTAAAACCCATGCAAACAATTCCTGCCACAATTATTTTAAGACCAGCAGATTTCTGGGATGTTTTTTTCTCGGCTCACAAAAAGCGTATTGGCCAGCCATTTTGGTTAAAGAGCCTTGAAACCGGGAAATTCGACAATAAAGCCTACCTGGTCAGCGAATTGACCAATAGCCAGGAGCTCAAGGGCTGGGTAGAAAACAAGATGGTTTTTGTTCCCGCCAGTGATATTGATATCCAGGCAGAAAAAAGACAAACAGCTTAACCATGGCAAAACACGTCCACATTCCCTTCCCCGGCGGGCATATTACATGGAGCGGGAAAAATGCGCCCACAGCTAAAGAATTAGCAGTCTTTGAAAAACTGATAGCAGCTGCCCGAAAATACTGCAGGTGTAAAACCAAAACCAAAGTAGTGCTTCACGCCGCCGCTGAAGTAGAATAAACCGCTCAAAAATGCAGCGAGTGCGGGAAATTAACCGATAGACAAATAGAAATTTAATAATCAATAATTCAAAATTATGGCTAGAAAGTATTTTTTTAAGCTCGGTGGGAGCTACGCAAACGCAAACAAGATGGATGCAGAAATAAATGAATTTATATCAACCCTGGATGCTTCTTTAATAAATAGTGAATTTGATCTTAAAAAATTCAAACAGGGCATAACGGATAAGGTGGAGGAGATCCACCGTAGCCATCCCCGCTGCAAAAACATTCCTTTAACGATTTGGAGTTTTTCAAAAGTTGATGAATCCCTTACCTGCGGTTGCACTCGTGGAACCATCTATGATATTAACCAGGAATTTAAAACCCCTCAAAATGAAAATTAGACCAATATTATTCGGCACGCCAATGGTCCAGGCCATTTTGGAAGACAGAAAAACCCAGACCAGGAGAATCATAAAGCCACAGCCTACAGAAGGCACCTATAATAAACTTATTTATGCTGGCCAAGAATTAACATTGAACGCTTTCAGGAATTATGCAAAATACCAGGTTGGTGACATTCTTTGGGTTCGGGAAGGATTTTGTGTTGCAAAAAATTGGGATCACTGGAATCCGGCATCATTGCCTGAAGGGGTTGATTTTAATTACAAAGCCGATTGTAATGATGATTATATCCCAAAATTCCTACATAGGGGAAGATGGCGCCCTTCCATTCATATGCCGAAAATAGCTTGCAGGATCTTCCTAAAAGTTACCAATGTGCGAGTGGAAAGGCTTCAGGATATTTCAGAAGAAGATATTAAAGCCGAAGGAGTGAAAGTTGAGCCGGATTTTGTATTAGGTGAAAAAAATAGTCCTGTTTCTTTTTTGCCAGATGGTTGTTTTGCCAATGGCGGAAAACCTTCAGTCAAACAAATATTTTTTGCTCATTGGGCTTCTTTATGGGCGAAAATCAACGGAAAAGAATCCTGGGAAGCCAACCCGTGGGTTTGGGTGTATGATTTTAAGCGAGTGGAAAAACCTGAAAATTTTTAAGCTATGCCAAACATCACCAAACAATTTCACATAGACATTACTCCAGAGCAGTATTTAAGTGCCTGTTCAAAAGAAGAATTATTGGAACTGGATCTCTTGCTGGATAAATATTTAAAAATTTACAGGATACTGGACAAGGAGAAACTTCAAGAAAACTCGGAGGAAAAACCGCTTCCAACCAGAAGCTGAAGTCTTTCGACACCCTGGAGGAAGCGGTCGCGAAAATAAAAGAATTCAGGGAGACTCCGGTTTATTACAATGAAGATGGCCGGACGGATCACCCGATTCAAAAAGGGAATGTCCCGCGAATGAGAAACCCTCCGCCTCCCCCACCACCCCGTGCAAGACGAATTGGAGATGAGAGAAGCGCCAGCCAGCCAAACAAGGATAAGTAACAGTTCACCCTTAAATTCAAAATTCAAAACTATGTTTTTAACCAAAAAATCAACCCCAATGAAATCATTTTACAAGGCCCTGTTATGGGTAGCACTGTGGTTTGCCATGGCCCTTATAGCGGGGTGAAATCCCCCCGGCCCCCAAAGGAGGAATAAATAAAAGTAAAAATTAAAAATAATGAAATATATTATGTTTTTATTGCCTTGGATGTCTTTTGCTCAAGGCTTTATCAGTACCGGAATTGATGCCAGGAACGCAGTATTTGGAAGTGAAGTCAATGAAGCAGCATACGACGGAATTTTGAATGCGGGATTTAGATCTGATGATTTTCAGATCCAGGCTTCGTATGAAAATTTCAAAGCAATAGATTTTTATTCTTTCGGGATAAAATCTGGAATGGTGTTGAACCATAAAGGGAACGTGAATTATTTGCCTTTATTGGGAATAAGCTATATCCAGAGGAATGTTACCTGGACGAAGAGGTTGAATGTTTCCGTTTCACTTTCGGCACAAATAGAATATCATATCCAGAGAGTTTTCTTTTATATAAGAAATGAAGGGAGATATCGGGGAGATCTAAAGCAGATTGTTTTTAGTGGTTATGTGGGAATGGGTGTTGATATATTTAAGTAACGTTGAGTATAAACGGTCGTTTTAATGCCGTTTATACATTGTTGTGTGTCTGGTGCGGATTAAAAGCACTCACTTTCAGTTTAGCACGGACACTTTTTCTTTTCTTTTTAAGCGTTGGAAATCAATCAATTAGAAATTAAATGAAAAATA
>JAGXIM010000021.1 GCA_024635665.1 Salinimicrobium sp.
AGCCCAACACCTAATTATTAGAACAAAAAAAACGCTCCCGAAAAAGGAGCGTTTTTATCATTTTTGAGAACCCGTTATATTAGGCGATCTCGATCATACGTTTAGGTTGAACTTTTGCTTCTTCTTTCTTTGGAAGCATGATCTCAAGTACTCCGTTGGTATACGAAGCAGCGATCTTTTCACTTTCTACAGTTTCAGGAAGACTAAAAGCTCTTTTGAAGTTGCTGTAGCTAAATTCTTTTCTGGTATACCTTCCGTTCTTCTCAGGGTTCTCATTTTCTTTTTTCTCTTCAGAAGAAATTGTCAACACATCATTATCAAGTTCGATGTTGAAATCTTCCCTGGTTTTTCCGGGAGCCGCTACGGCAACCATGAAGCTCTCGTCACTCTCCTGAATGTTCACGGCAGGAATACTGGTGCCAATACTGTTCACATTGGTAGTCCCTCCTAACCAATCAGTTTTTAACATGTCGTCAAAAACTGATGGCAGCCAATTGGCCTCATTTCTTTTTATCAAGCTCATAATTTTTGTTTTTAAAATTTACATAAAATCCTTAGCAAATCAAATACCAACAGAAAACCCAGGACGTTGTGTCTGGAAATCCGGTTTATATGCTGTCTTTTTGTCATTTACCAATTGATAAGGATTAAATACAGCTGTTTTTCCGTAACTTCTTCAACAGTTTGCGAAACTTCCTTATTTTTGCCGCTGAATCTAGCACATTTATGCCTTTATCAAACAATGACATCTTCAAAAAACTACGGGTAGCCTTGAAACTACGCGATGACGATATAGTGCATATTTGTTCCCTCGTGGATTTTAAAGTCACCAAAAGTGAGATTGGTGCAATCTTCCGAAATGAAGATCATCCTAAATATATGGAGTGCGGCGATCAATTCTTGAGGAATTTTCTAAACGGACTCGTTATTTACAAACGTGGTCCAATGCCCAAGAAAAAAGAATAAACCTGCCATTTATGGAAGTGATTGCCGAAAAAAGAAAAGTTTCAACTGCCGAAGTGCGAGCCCTTAACGAAAAGTACCGGGAACTCTCTCTTTATGAAAGAATAGAAGAATTGTACAAGGATTTCAGCCTTGCCGAAATTATGGTCACCAGTTCTTTTGCGGCAACTTCTGCTTTTTTACTCAAGCTTTTTTCTGAATCCAACTCCCAACAATTAATCTACTTCATTGATACGGGTTACCACTTTGACGAAACCCTTCAATATAAAAAACGACTTTCCGCCCTTTATGGCCTTCGGGTGAAATCCATTAGTGCGGTCAAAGAAGAACACGATTTCACAACGGTGAATAAGACCTGGAAAACCAATCCAGATCAATGCTGTTATATCAACAAAGTAAAACCTCTTGACCTTATAAAGGCAAAGTACACGGTTTGGGTGAGCGGCCTTATGGAGTGGCAAAGCGATCACCGCGCCTCATTAAATATTTTCGAAAATCGCGGAGATATTCTGAAGTTTTATCCCCTCCTGGACGTCACGAAAGAACAACGTGACGATTTTATTGCAAAACACGAGCTGCCCTTCCATCCAATGGTCGAAAAAGGCTATCATTCAATTGGGTGCACCCTTTGCACAGTTCCAGGTCAAGAAAGGAACGGCAGATGGAACAACGATCCCAAAACAGAATGTGGGTTACATTTATAAAAAAATCCCGATCAAATTGACCGGGATTTTTTGTGGCTAAAAGGCCGATTTTCCTAATTTTTCTTTTGAACTATAGTGAGTTCATAGATCATTCCCTTCCTCCAGAATTCTCCTGAAAGCTCCTGGTTTGCCAACTTTTTTTCAAGAAATTGATTGATTTCCCTATTTGGAGAAGCAACTTTGATATTCTGGATTTTTTGATCTTCTGAAATTGAGAAGAAAATAGTCACTGCAAAATCATTGTCTGTACGTTGTTCGGATTCAGCAAGCAGTTTTTTCACTTCCGAAGATATTGAGGTGGTGTCTACCAGGTTCAACTTCTCATCGGCATTAACAACAGTACTCATTGTGATTGCAAAGGCAACGAATAAAAATTTTAAATGTCTCATGATACTAATTTTTTAATTGATTGATTGATTGATGATTTCTAATTTTCTTGATTGGTTTGTTTATTATAAAGACTGCCTCAAAACCAATGTGTTACAGGTTACAATATCTTTTAACAGTTTTTTATAAATCGGGCTGGAGAAGCCAGATCCTTATAAAATAAGTTTTAAATCAGGAACAAAAAAAATCCCGGTGGCTGCCGGGATTTTTCATTTGCCGAAGGTAAATTATCTCCTTGCCTCCACTTTCACAGGAAGTTCATAAATCTTGTTTGTAAACCAGTTTTTCCCATGGACCTTCTGGTTTTGTAAACGTTTTTTTAGAAATTCATTCACTTCTTCATTTGGCGAAGCAATGGAGCGAATTTCAATCTTTCGTTCTTCGGTCACTATAAAAAAGACCGTTACAGTAAATTCTTCTTCAATGACCAAATTGGAATCCTTCAACATTTTTTCAATCTCTGCTGAAATTGATCCTCCTTTATCTTCAAAATCTGAAGTTGGGTTGGCAAAAACCGCACTGCTCAAAGTAAGTGCAAAGGCGACGAACAATAATCTAAGATGTCTCATAACTGTTTAATTTAAAAATTAATGATTGATTGATGATTTAACTTAAAGACTGGCTTAATTCACTGATTGTTACAGCTATGATTTCTCTTAACGAAATTTTAACTTTTGGAGACAGGCACAAAAAAAACCCCGGAAAATTCCGAGGCTTTGTTTTTACTGGCCTTTCTACTTTAAGAAAGGACTTCCTGGACTTTATCTGCCGCTTCCTGAAATTCAATAGCGCTATATACATCGAGTCCGCTGTTGTCAATAATTTCCTTCGCAATATCGGCATTTGTTCCCTGTAGACGCACAATAATTGGAACCGTAATTGCATTTCCTGCTGCTTCCATGTTTTTATAGGCATCCACGATTCCCTGTGCCACACGGTCACAACGAACAATTCCTCCAAAAATATTCACCAGGATGGCCTTTACTTTATTATCCTTAAGGATCAACCCAAAAGCTTCTTCCACTCGTTTGGCATCTGCCGTTCCCCCGACATCCAGGAAATTTGCAGGCTCTCCACCGGCTTGTTTGATCAAGTCCATGGTTGCCATCGCGAGTCCGGCGCCGTTTACCATACATCCTACATTTCCGTCAAGGTCCACATAGTTTAAACCTAGTTCCCTTGCTTCCACTTCTACCGGGTTTTCTTCACGCACATCACGCATTTCTGCATAATCCTTGTGACGAAAAAGTGAATTATCATCCAATGTTACTTTTGCATCGACCGCCAGGATTTTATCATCGCTCGTTTTCAAAACCGGATTGATCTCAAATAAAGAAGAATCAGACTTTGAAAAAGCTTCATATAAAGACATTACGAATTTGGTCATTTCCTTAAATGCAGTACCGCTCAAATTCAGGTTAAAAGCAATCTTTCTGGCCTGGAAAGGCATCAAACCTACAGCAGGATCGATTTCTTCTGTATAAATAAGGTGTGGGGTTTTATCTGCTACTGTTTCAATATCCACTCCCCCTTCTGTAGAATACATGATCATGTTTCTACTGGAAGAACGGTTCAACAAAACAGACATGTAATATTCCTCGGGTTCGTTATCACCTGGGTAGTACACGTCTTCGGCAACCAAAACCTGATGGACTTTTTTACCTTCCGCAGAAGTTTGAGGAGTCACCAGATTCATCCCAATGATTTTTCCTGCAATATCCTCTACTTCATGAAGGTTTTTTGCCAGTTTAACACCTCCACCTTTACCACGGCCACCCGCATGGACCTGAGCCTTGAGCACGTGCCATCCAGTACCGGTTTGTTCTGTAAGTTTTTTTGCAGCATCCACAGCTGCTTTTGCATCCTGGGCTACAATTCCGCGTTGTACGCGCACTCCAAAACTGCTTAATATCTCTTTTCCCTGATATTCGTGTATATTCATAATTAGATGTTTCTTCAGTGTTTGTTAGGTTCACAAAAGTAACAAATGTTATAGGATAATGCCAATCTTTTTTGCCCCGCCTGCCCCTTAGGATGCTCGGTTTAAAATCATTCGGTTTTTAACCTGAATTCCTGAAAATCCAGGGGATCAAAATTCCTGAAATGTCCGTTCAATTCAATCGTTTGTTTGGTGCGATTCATATCCTGAACTATAGGAATGGAGATGTTCAAATGATTGATGAGAAAGGCCTGCCGGTCTTTTTCTGAAGTGATTTTCAACAGCGTATACTCCTGCTCCAGGGAAAGGCCTATTTTGTGTGCCAGGGTGTAACTTCGGAAGGTCTCCAGGTCAATTTTTGGTGATGGCACTTCAAGGTGCAGGTATAGCTCAAAAATAAGTTCCAGTAATTGCCCTTTTTGAGTAGGATCTGGATCATCGCGTTCCTTCAGAAATTCCACATTTCCGCCCGCGTACATTTTTCCCCCCTCATTGTGGTCAAAATCTTTTATCCTGAAAACCCTCAGCCCTTTACAAATCACATCTTTGGCACCCGATGGATACTTTCTAACAACTTTTGAGAGTTTCATTTCGGTACCATACTCCAGCTGATTGTTGATATAAATGGGAATTCCAAAATTCATCCCAGTCACTTCACAATCTGAAATCAACTGCTGGTAACGCTTCTCAAAAATATGCAATGGCAGGTTTTCACCGGGATAAACAACGTTCTCCAGAGGAAATAATGCTAATCTCGAATCCATACTTTATAAGTGTTTGATACACAACAGTAAAGTACAAAAATATTTTGTTCTCTGCCAGACCTGCCTGAATAAACAAATCTCCTTTATATTTAAACTTTCAGAAATAACATTTTGTTAGAATTGGTTATTTTTGGATCCTCATATAGGGATTAAGAAAAACCCGCTTACTTTTGCAGCTTTAACTTTTTCAGAAAATGGATAATCAAGACCTTTTAAAAATCACAGAAAAATTCGGCAGCCCAATTTATGTTTATGATTCCGAAAAGATCATCTCCCAATATAAAAGGCTACAGAATGCCTTTAAACCGGTAAAAAAATTAAAGATCAATTACGCGGTAAAGGCTTTATCCAATCTTTCTATCCTTCGCCTTTTTGAAAAACTGGGTGCAGGCCTGGACACGGTTTCCATACAGGAGGTACAACTAGGTCTCGAAGCCGGCATGGATCCTTCCAGGATCATCTATACGCCCAATGGCGTTTCCCTCGAAGAAATTGAAGAAGTTGCCGCACTGGGTGTCCAAATCAATATTGATAACCTGTCCATCCTCGAACAATTCGGCTCCCGGCACCCAAAAGTACCGGTTTGCATTCGAATTAATCCGCATGTGATGGCCGGTGGAAATACAAATATTTCTGTAGGCCATATAGATTCAAAATTCGGGATTTCTATACACCAAATTCCACATTTGATGCGCATCGTAGAAAACACCGGGATGAACGTCAATGGGATCCACATGCATACCGGCAGCGACATTTTAGATATTGAAGTTTTTCTGTATGCTTCCGAAATCTTGTTTGATACCGCCAGAAATTTTAAAGACCTCGAATTTATAGACTTTGGAAGCGGATTCAAAGTACCGTATAAAGAAGGGGATATTGAAACTGATATTGAAGAATTAGGGGAAAAACTTTCTACCCGGTTTACAGAATTCTGTAAATCTTATGGGAAAGATCTTACCCTGGCTTTTGAGCCCGGAAAATTCCTGGTAAGCGAAGCGGGAAAATTCCTTGCACGGGTGAATGTGATCAAACAAACCACTTCTACTGTTTTCGCAGGAGTTGACAGTGGTTTTAACCACCTTATAAGGCCAATGCTCTATGGATCCAGGCATGAGATCCACAACATTTCAAATCCCGCAGGCAAAGAAAGGTTCTATTCTGTAGTGGGATATATTTGTGAAACCGACACTTTTGCCAGCAACCGACGAATTACTGAAATCAAAGAAGGTGACATTCTTGCATTTGACAATGCCGGAGCCTACAGTTTTTCCATGGCCAGCAATTACAACTCCCGTTACCGGCCTGCCGAAATTTTGTGGTATAAAGGCGAAGCACACTTAATTCGTAAGAAAGAAAATTTTAAAGACCTAACAAGAGGCCAGATTCCATTTCATTTTGGAGAAAATCCTTCGGAATAAAAATCTGTTTCAGAAATGCCATTTTTGACAGGTAAGTCTCACTTCCCGAAAGTGCTTTTATTGCCTAAACCACTACCAAAAGTTAATATTTCTGAATTATCGACAAAAAACGGTTTGATTTTTGCCTTTTTACAGTATTCCTATTAGGTTTGTTTTTTTAATAAAGTAAAATAAATATTATGACCATTAGAACAAAAAAGATTGCAGGATTGCTTTTATTTTTAATTTTTAGCACCACTGCAGTAATGGCTCAGGCTGAGCAAAAAGAAGTAACCGATGCTGAACTTTCAAAATTCGCAATCACTTTTCAGAAAATGAGAATGATGAACCAGGAAGCGCAGCAGGAAATGTCTCAAGTCATTACAGATGAAGCCATCGAAATAAAAAGGTTCAACGAAATCCATCAGGCAATGATGGATCCTGCTGTGAAAGTTGACGCTTCCAAAGAAGAACAGGAAAAATATGAAGTTGTAATTGCCAAAATTGAGAAATTGCAGCCTGGCTTCCAGAAGCAAATGGAAGGCTTAATTGCAGACAGCGGACTATCGATGGAAAGGTATGAACAAATTGCCCAGAAGTTGCAAACAGATCCACAACTTCAGGAAAGGTTAAGAAATGAGTTTCAAAACTAAGAAATTCACCTTATAAAATTTGAAAGGCGGCCAAAAGGCCGCTTTTTTATTTAATGAATTTGAGCCTGGTTCCGGCAAGGTAAAACAGAAAGATCAGGAAAATCATAACAGCCATTATTTCCAGCCTGCCTGGCCACATTAGGATTTAAAGCAGGTATTTTCCGTTTTTCGGGGATTTGTTCCCCGGTGACGCCACTACTCAGTCGAACGTTACTAAGGGCTGAAGCCGTGTAACAAGATTTGATAAAATGTGTATTGGTCGCCAACGATCAAAGAGAGGCTAAAAGTTCCACCTTCTACTTCTACTTCTTCAGCTTATATACCTCCTCCCAGGTCCAGCCACTAAATTTTAAACTTGAAGTAAACTGTCTTTCTATTTGACCATTCTTCTTGTAAACATATCCGTACTTCTGCCAAAAACTGCGCAGTGTATTGAGTTTATCGCTGTTGTGCTCGGCAACATCTGGCTTTTCGAGAGAAAGTTCCAGGTAACGTCCTGCCCCATTGTGGAAATAAAAAAGCCAGCTCCTTTTTCTTGAGCACGGCCTGCACAATGCTCAACAAGTAAGTTAGGCCGGTGGTAATGAGGATAAACCCTGTAAAGGATAAAATTCCCACCAGTACCCGACTTGTGTCATTTCCTGGCACGAAATCACCAACTCCAAGCGTTGACAATATATAACCAGTAAAGTAAAATCTTTCCGTCTTATCGGCTGGTAGGCTTGTCGTGCCATGGATGACCATTTCTTCGCCTGAAGTAAAAATAATAAAGGTGCCACAAAAAGTAAAGCAAGCCACATTGTTGTGTTCAACAAAAGGTGGGTAAGCCCTGAAAAATTGAATATCGACCGGTTTTTATTCTAAATTATAAGCCTGTTGAGCAGCCTGTTTAGAATTCCCGAAAAAAGACCGAAACCATTACCAGAGAGCGTAGAATGAAAAAAATCGAGGAAAGTGAGGATGATTATGCCTATACCTACTCCTATTTGAACTGTCTCCATTCCTCTAAATTAATTAAAACCTCCCTAAAATATTCCAACAGCTCCTTAAACTTTTCTAAAGCTATTGGTGGATATCTGTAGAATGCATAGATAATTTGTACCTTCTTATTTAGAAATCAAACAATTAAAAAATCAATTATGGCCGATATAATATCCAATTTCACCTCACAACCAAATGAACAGGCAAAACACATACGCCCTTTGGAAAACTCCAAAGACCTTGATCCTTTGCTGGACCGCATCGGGGATTCAAAATATGTGCTTTTAGGAGAAGCAACCCACGGAACGCACGAATACTACACCTGGAGAGCCGAGATCTCCAAAAGATTAATTGAAGAAAAGGGTTTTTCCTTCGTGGCCGTGGAAGGTGACTGGCCCGATTGTTATAAGATCAACCGGTATATTAAAGATCTCCCCAATTCCGGCTCGTCCATCCAGGAGGTTTTAAAGGAATTTAAACGTTGGCCCACCTGGATGTGGGCAAACTGGGAAATCGCAGCTTTTGGCGACTGGATGAAAAAATTCAACACCAATCTAAAACCGGCTGAAAAAGTTGGATTCTACGGGCTTGATGTCTATAGTCTATGGGAATCTTTAGAAAATATTGTAAAATATCTGGAAAAAGAGGATCCCGAAACAGCCGTTCTCGCGCGTCGCACAGCTGATTGTTTTGAACCTTATAGAAAGAATGACTCATACGTCACTGCCTACAGGGGGCTCAACCAAAAATGCCGTAAAGAAGTGGTTTCTCTGCTTATCGAAGTAAGACAAAAAATGGAACAATATCAGGATGAACGCGAGGCCGGACTGAATGCAGAACTCAACTCGCTGGTCATGAAGAATGCCGAAAAATACTACGAGGCCATGGCTTCTTTTGACAATTCTTCCTGGAATGTTCGCGATTCCCATATGGTGGAAACCCTCAATACACTTATGGATTTCCACGACGATGACGCAAAAGTCATTATTTGGGAGCACAACACCCACATTGGCGACGCCCGCACCACAAATATGGCCGCCCATGGAATGCACAATGTAGGGCAACTTGTACGAGAACAACATCAAAATGAGGGAGTTGTGCTGGTAGGCTTCGGCTCTTATAAAGGATCTGTTATTGCAGGCGAATTTTGGGGTGGGGAAATGAAGAAGATGGAACTTCCCGCAGCCATTGAAGGAAGCGTAGAAAAATTGCTGCACAACCATGGAGCGAAAAACAAACTTTTGATCTTCGACGACGACTCCCCTCTCAAAGAACTTTTTAAGGAAAGACAGGGCCATCGTGCAGTTGGCGTTGTGTATGATCCCCATGAGGAAAGAGGGAATTACGTGCCTTCTAGATTGTCTGATCGCTATGATGTTTTCATCTATATCGATAAAACTGAAGGTCTGCATCCGCTGCACTTAAAGCCCGATGGATCCAAAATCCCTGAAACTTTCCCCTTCGGAATTTAATTACATGAAAATAAAGATCCTTGGCACCCGTGGAAAAATAGAACCATCGGCTCGCGGGTATAAAAACCACAGCGGAATATTGATCGATGGAAAGATCCTAATAGACGTCGGGGAGTCTGAATATATGGAGTATGATCTCGAAGCTGTTGTATTTACACATTTTCATCCAGATCATGCTTATTTTGTTTCCCAGCAGGAAAAATTTTCTTCTGAAATTGCCCTTTTTGGACCCGAAGCACAGGAATTCGTCCCCAACCTGACAGTGGTTTCTGAAAAATTCAACATCGGCGAATACCAATTCACACCAGTCCCGGTCATTCACGCCCTGAAGCTGAAATCCCTGGGCTATGTCATCCAAAAAGGGGAAAAAAGCATCTTCATTACCGGCGACGTCGCCTGGATCGAAAAAGCCGAACGCGAGCAGCTGCCGAAAGTAGATCTGGTGATCACCGAAGCCACTTTTATCAATAAAGGCGGCAGGATAAACCGAAAAAAAGACCGGATCTTTGGTCACACCGGAGTTCCAGACCTCATCAGGATCTTAAGCCCAATGGCTGGGAAAATTGTTTTCACACACTACGGAAACTGGTTCTTTGAAAATGTGGAAGATGGCCTGAAAAAAATAAAAGTCCTGGAAGAAGATGTGCCATTAATCCCGGCAAAAGACGGCATGGAAATCGAGATTTAAAAATCTTCCAGCCTTTCATCATTTCTGTGAAAGTTGGGCGGTAACTGCCAGAGGATACAGCCAAGCTTTTCTTTCAGTATTTTCGCCAATTCTTCAAATTGGCCTACGTTTTCAC
>JAGXIM010000109.1 GCA_024635665.1 Salinimicrobium sp.
ACAGTACCATGCTGATCATATTCTCCCAGATCAAAATAATCTGAGGGGTCATAACCCATGGAATATCCACCAGATTGTCCTTTGGAAGCAGGTGGAAGCCAGATTCGATTAATACCGGCAGCAGCCCAGTCGTCAACTTTTTCAGATAAAAGATCCCACCATTCATGCCGGGGCTCTACATCCCAGTAAAAGGCCTGCATCATTACTCCGGTACCATTGTCATAGTCAGCCAGATTTAATGGCTGCCCCTCAATGGGAGGCGGGTCTACTGTACCACCACCTGGATCTGGCTCAAGTGAATCATCATCTGTCGAGCATCCTGCAAGAAGGAATAAGGCAACAAAAAAGGGATATATTAAATTTTTATTTTTCATACTAATAAATTTTCAAAAAAGGCTGCTTTAAAGCAGCCTTTTTTGAAGGTTAAGGTTTATTCTTCAGCTTGAGGAATCAGGATATAACGACCCGTTAGATCGTTAAACCAGACATCATATACTCCACCTCCGGCATTAATATTTGGATCATTATCATTTGTACCTTGTCCACTAGGAAAAGTCGTATCTCCCCAGCTTGCATCCCAGGCATCATTGGCGCGGAACTTCATTTCTCCATCAGAAAGCTCTACGTCATTTGCAAACCAGATGTGTGGATCAAATTCAGATTGAGTCAAATCTGTATCTGCGTCCCATCCTCCAACCTGTGCTGGACCAACTATTCCCATAGCATCATAAGTAGCAGCTCCGGAAGCGTCATAGGGTTCAAAGGAGTAGGTCATCTCATCAATGTTCATTGTGAAGCTGTAATAAGCATCTGCATCAACAGGGAATGCCGATGGATCTCCGCCGAGAATAGTACTATTGCTAAGGCTTCCATTGTCAAGCCCCCACTGTGGTTGCCACTGACCTAGAATTTCAAGAAGTTTAAATCCTTCTTTATCTCCACTTCCATCAAATCTTCCAGTGAAGTAGAAAATATTTTCATTCTCGGCATCCCTAAATAGAGGCGTATTATTATTATCAGGATTCCAACCGGCAGCAGTAGCATCACCTACAAAGAAGAAATTAGGGAGGATTTCTTCCTCTTCGCCTGTAGTTTCAGGGATTACAACATTTATTGAATGAACTTCAGAAGCATGTACCATTTCACCGGCTGTTCCGGCAGTAGCTATTACCTGGACATATAAAGTTCCGTTATTTGGAGCATCGGTAGCAGGATCATTATCTAATCCCGCATCATCAGCAAGAACCAGTAATTGCTTTACTTTGACAGCAAGATTGGTTCTTGCTGTACTTCCCAATAAAGCTGGGTCGGACATATCCTGAGAGGTAGACCCTAAAACATCATAGTTTATGTTGGTAGGAACATTCATGTCGACCTCGTTCCACACAAATCTTTCTGCCGTATTCTCTGCGGTGGAACTGGTTAAAATATATTGAGACGAGAAGGTATTTACAAAATTAATCCCTTCAGGGTCGGGTTGCGCGATGAATACCACATCATCATCACTCGTACAGGCGTTGAAACCTATTAGAGTGACAAAAGCTAATAGTAATATTGATAATTTTTTCATTGTTGTCATTTTATAATTTGTTAGTATCCTGGGTTTTGTATTAAGTTGGTATTTACTCCTAAGTCTGATGCAGGGATAGGAAAAATATTCCTGAAAGAAGCGGTTGTTGTTCCTTGAGGTACATCACCTTTCCAGGCCCAAATCCCATTTTCTGTAAATTGGTTAAACCTGATCAAATCTGTTCTGCGGTGGGCTTCCCAATACAATTCGCGACCTCTTTCAGCAAGAATTAGATTTAGGTTAAATTCTGATGCAGAAACCGGATTTGCAGTTTCCTGGTAAGCCCGATCTCTTAGCTCATTCACATAAGCTAAAGCCTGTTCCGTGCTTCCGCCACCGCCACGTAAAACGGCTTCTGCGTACATAAGGTAAACATCGCCCAATCTAAAGAGAGGGAAATCTGTGTCCACATGTTCTCCGGTGGAATCACTTCCCTGGTTGCCGTTTACATCTACGTTCTTAAATTTACCTACGGCGTACCCATCTGTAAAACTGCTTATGCTGTTGACCTCAAGGTTTTGGCCCTCGGTATAGAACATTTCCCTTTCATCTGCAGAATCTGCTCCATCAGGAAATAGACTTACAAATTCTGGAGTGGTTCTTAATCCTGCCCACCCGGAATTTACACCAAATTCAGCTGGATCCATATCTCCACCAATTGAAGCATGAATAACAAAAGTAAGACCTCCGTAAGAGTTGGTATTGATACCATCCAATCTAATTGGGAAAATGATCTCATTTTGAGCACCGTTGACGTCATTATCTGCAAGGAAAAGTTTTTGGTAGTCGTCTACCAAAGTATACCCTGCACCAATGATGTTTTCAGTGTATGTAATAACATCTCCGTAACGTGCGGTCCCGGTGTATTCTTCAGCATTTAAATAAAGCTTTGATAGTAAAGCCCAAACTGCAGCCTTATCTGCACGACCATATTCATTCTGCCTTGCCGGTGCAACTTCATTTTCAATTGCCAGCAATTCACTTTCAACATAATTGAAAAGTTCTGCCCTTTCAATTTGTTGTGGTAAGAAGGCTCCAACAGGATCTTCTTCTGTAATGAAAGGAGGATTTCCAAAAAGGTCCAGAGCATGATAATAACTTAATGCCCTAAGGAATCTAGCTTCGGCACGGAATTGATTGATCTCATCCCTTTCAGCTCCATCTATGCCATTGGCATCCAGATTGGCTTCGGTTGACTGCCGGATGAACTCGTTTGTCAATGCCACCTGGTACATAATCCTGGAGTACATGGTTCTGATAAATTCATTTCCTGAAGTCCAGTTTTGCCCATGCAGGTCGGCAATTGTTCCATCATTCCAACCTATCAGGGCTTCTTCTGTAGGTAATTCCTGTAACATCCAGTAGAGGCGCAAATACTGCGAGAAGCCTTCATCAAGCCCTACAAGATCGGGATTCCCGGCTGGTCCTTCCTGGCCGCTTACCGCAAGTCCTGCATATAATTTAGCCAGGAATTGTTTATAGGCTTCAGTATCTGCGAGAACCTCGCCAGGTACCTGTCTATTGTCCTCCGGCTGCAAATCCAGTTCACTTTCGCAGGAGCTCAACACGACCAGGCTTAGGAACAGGATAAAAATCGATTTAAATTTACTATACATCTTCATATATTTTTGTTTCTAAAAAGTAAGGTTAAGTCCCAGAACATAGGTTCTTGGTCTCGGATAGAAGTTATTGTCTATACCGCCTGAAATTTCAGGATCCAAGCCTTCATAATCCGTTATTGTAAGAACGTTACTCACAGTAAAAGAAGCTCTGAAATCAACTTTTTCCCCAGCAATAAGATATCCTGCAGAAATGTTGTCAAGCTTCACAAAATCTGCACTTTGCACATAGTAATCTGAAAAGAACTGACTTTGGTTAAAGTCTGTTTCCAGTACGTTTCCGTTGTAATTGGAATAGTAGGGCTGTGGGGTAACAGTTCCTGCAGTCCTAAAACCATTACTGGATTGTCCATTATTGTACATATAGCCGCCAAAACTTCCGCGGAAGGTAAAGCTAAAGTCAAAATCTTTGTATGTGAGCGTGTTTGTAAGTCCCATAAAATAATCGGGAGACGCCTTTTTGTAGGGCTGCTTGTCAATTTCTGTTATCACATTATCACCATTCACATCTACATAAGCACCTTCAAGAGGATCATCTTGCTGATCGTACACCTGACGGTAAACGAAGAAAGTAGTAGGATCAATTCCTGTTTTCCAAAGCTGGATGGTATTACCAACTCCTCCGCTTATCCCTCCCTGAGGAATAAAGAAGTTTGGGTTTTCCCCCAGTGATAAGGCTGTAATCTCGAGATCCTGGAAAGTAATGTTATAGTTGACATTCCAGTTCAAATCGTTTGTTTGGATAATTCCAGCGTTTATTCCAGCCTCGATACCTTTACTTACGGTTTCCCCAACATTCGTTACAAGTTGATCTGAAAGGTTTGCACCTGCAGGTACAGGAACCACGGCTAAAAGGTTTTCAGTAGTTCTGTAATAGGCGTCCAAACTTCCGGTCAAACGGTCATTGAAGAAACCAAAATCTATACCAACATTATAAGTTTCAAGTTCTTCCCATTGAAGGTCACGATCGTACTCTTCAGGTCTTAGAGTAGGGTAAAACCTGTCACCAAACTGATACTGCGCACCTACCGTACTTGGAGTATAGATTCCCAGGTAACCATAGTTGGAACCAATCTCCTGATTTCCAGTGATACCGTATCCTGCACGAAGTTTTAGTTCAGAAAGGCTCTCTGAATCTTCAAAAAAGCTTTCCTGGTCGATCTTCCATCCTACAGAAACTGCAGGGAAGTAACTCCAGCGGTTCTCTTCACTAAACCTTGAAGAGCCATCCATCCTGTAACTTCCTGAAATAAGGAACCTGTCGTCAATGTCAAAGCTGGCACGTGCGAAGTAGGATTCCAACGCATTCCTATTAATTGTTTGTGGATTTGTAAACCAAAAACCCTCCACATTTTGATCTGTATATCTTTGCTGACTGGAAACATAGAATTCCTGGTAGGAATGTCCCGCCACAAGATCAAAATCGGTATTGATAGATTCAATATATGGTTTGTAATTGAAGTAAAAGTCCAGCAGGGTATTTCTGTTAATTCCCCAATAGTGTTCCTGATATGGAATGCTTTGTAATACAGTGGCAGAATTCAGAGGGCGAAAGATATCCCCTTCGTTATCGGCATAATCTACACCTGCATTAAGATTGAACCTTAGATCCTCTATAAAAGGAAGTCGGTAATCCACATTAAAGTTAGCGATTACCCTTTTGGTTTCCCCGTGATCGTCTGGTTGCAATAAAAGTGCTAACGGGTTTCTTGTAGCCTGTTGTAAGGCTTCATCATTGGCATTTCTAAATTCAAAGAAACCTCCAAAGGGGCTGGTGGGATCGTAAACCGGCTGTGTTGGATCGAAACCTACTGCGGCACCTATGGCACCATTATCTGCAAATTCGTTTTCGTCAATACTTCCTTTGGCTGTAAGGGTAAGTTTCAAGTCATTGTCAAGAAAATCACCGTTTAGCGACAGGTTGAGGGCATTTCTTTCGTAATAATCTGTCTTCAAAACACCGTTTTGTGCAGTGTGGTTGAAATTGATCCTATAGTAAATATTTTCAAAACCTTGTGTTACGGTAAGGTTGTGAATAGCCCCCACTGAAGTCTGGTAAATTTGATCCTGCCAGTCTGTATTAGCTTCTCCTAAAAGATCCATGTTAGTACCGGGAACACTTCCAACGAGATCCCTGAATTGATTTGCATCAAGTACATCTACATAATCTGTAACTGTTCCTATAGAAGTCTTAAGATCATACTCAAACTTAAAGTCTGAATCTTTTTTACCTTTTTTAGTGGTGATCAAAATTACCCCGTTGGAAGCCCTTGACCCATAGATAGCAGTTGCAGAAGCATCCTTTAAGATCACAAAATCCTGGATTTCATTGGGGTTGATGGCATTTAGCTGGTTTCTCACTCCCTGCACGCCTCTTTGGTCCAGGGGAATTCCATCCACTACTATTAAAGGGGAGTTGTTGGCAGAAAGGGAAGATCCACCACGAATCCTGATTTCTCCTCCGCCACCCGGAGCTCCGTTGGATCCCGTAATTCGTACCCCGGCAGATTTACCGGAAATCAATTGTTCAGGACTTACAATGGCACCCTGGTTGAATTCTTCAGGAGAAATTTGTTCTACTGCACCGGTGGCATCCTGTCTTCTGGTCGTTCCGTATCCAATAAGTACTACCTCTTCCAGAACAGCAGTGTCTGGTGGTAAAGCCACATTTATAGTTTCCTGTCCTGTATAAGGAACTTCAATTGTTTCCAGTCCTATAAAAGAATACACGAGTACATCATCCAGATTAACCCCTTGAAGGGTGTATTCCCCATTAAAGTTGGTAACCGTACCCTGGGTGGTGCCCTTAATAAAAATGTTGGCACCTGGCACGGGCATTCCCGAATCCTGGTCGGTAACAATACCGCTGACCGTGGATTGTGCAAAAAAGCTCATCGGCATCATAAACAGCAGAAGCAATGCGCTTTTAATTAATTTTCTCATAAATTTTCGTGTTAGGTTTTACAATATTTAACCTTATATTTCTACTTTCCGACTTTAAAGGTACGGTTTTCGCTAGGATCTTTAGGTATTACAGGTAGTGACAACAGTCACGAAATCGATTTCGTGTTGAAAACTTTATTAAAATATCATTTTGCAGGGGTGAAAAATGTATTTTTGCGAAATTATCAATTTAACAATACGAATATTATACTTTGATGAAACCAAAACTTACCCTCAAGCAAATAGCCCGGGAGCTAGATGTCTCAGTTTCAACAGTTTCGAAAGCATTAAGGGATAGCGTGGAAATAAGTGAAGAGACCCGCCAAAAAATCAAAGCTTTTGCTAAACTCTATAATTATAAGCCGAATAACATTGCCTTGAGCCTCAAAAACAGGAAAACCAAAACTATTGGTTTGTTATTGCCAGAGATAGTCCATGACTTCTTTGCGACTATAATAGCCGGGATCGAAGAAGTGGCGAATAAGCGTGGTTATAATGTCATTATTTGTTTATCTAACAATTCATTTGATCGCGAGGTGATGAATATGGAGATGTTGGCCAGCGGAAGTATAGATGGATTTATACTATCGGTAGCAAAGGAGACCCAACAAAAAGAGGATTATCATCACCTGGAAGAAGTCATCAACCAGGGAATGCCGGTGGTATTAGTGGATAGGGTAGTGGATTGTATTACCTGTGACAAGGTGATAATTGACGACATGGAGGGTGCCAGGAAAGCCGTCCAACACTTAATCGACAATGGGTGCAGGAAAATAGCTGCCATTACCACAGTGGATTACGTGAGTGTAGGCAAGCTCCGAACCCAGGGCTATGCTAAAGCTTTAAAGGAAAATAACAGAACTGTGGATGAAACCCTGATCCTGAAAATTGAGGACATTGACAACAGTGAACAACAAATCGTGAACTTTGTTCGGGATCATGATATGGATGGCATCTTTGCCGTTAATGAACATTTTAGTACAAGTGCCATAAAAGGTATAAATCTAAAGGGGCTTTCTGTGCCAGGAGATGTATCGGTAATCAGTTTTTCTGATGGGGAACTTTCAAAAAGGTTTATTCCGAGTCTTTCTACAATCAATCAGCATGGTGCTGAAATGGGGCGAAAAGCTGCTGATCTCCTGATAGATAGGCTGGAACTGCCTGTGGATGATGAGAAGTACCAAACCAACGTGATTGGCACCAGTTTGATAGTGCGGGAGTCTAGTAGCATCAAATCCACGGCCATGTTTTAAATTTTTTCTTATATTTGCCGGAATTATCATCAAAACTTATATTTCTACTTTCCTTAAATAAGTTTTGATAAGTCTAAAAAGCTTATCGTAATCTAATACTACGATAATGCAGAAACGCACTTTAAGTTTTTGGGAAATCTGGAACATGAGTTTCGGGTTTTTGGGTATACAGTTTGGCTTTGCCCTGCAAAATGCCAACACTTCCCGAATATTTGAAACTCTGGGAGCTGATGTTGATCAAATCCCTATCTTATGGATTGCTGCGCCCGTAACAGGCCTGGTGGTTCAACCTATTATCGGATATTTTAGCGACAGGACATGGACCCGCCTGGGAAGGCGAAGGCCTTACTTTTTGGTAGGGGCTATTCTTTCTTCTATTGCCCTGTTCATTATGCCTAATTCCCCCACTTTGTGGATTGCGGCTGGAACTTTGTGGATCATGGATGCTTCTATTAACATCTCCATGGAACCTTTTCGGGCTTTTGTGGGGGACAATTTACCAGCCAAACAAAGAACGCAGGGCTTCGCCATGCAGAGTTTCTTTATTGGAACAGGTGCAGTTGTTGGATCCCTTTTGCCTTATATGTTCTCCAACTGGCTGGGAATTAGTAATACCGCCCCGGAAGGCGTTATTCCTGATTCGGTAAAATGGTCTTTTTACGTTGGTGGGATTGTCTTTTTCCTCTCCGTATTATGGACGGTATTTAAATCTACTGAATATTCGCCTGAAGAACTTGAGGCCTTTGATAAAGCCGATAAGGAAATCGCACCTATAAAGGAAACTCTCGAACAAAGGAAGGCAAACATTAAAAAACAAATGTACATAGGGCTCGCCATGACTATTGTGGGGGCACTGGTAACCTGGTATATCTATTATAAGGAACTTACCAAGGAACTTTACATCCTGTTCGTGGGATTGATTGTCGCAGGTATCCTTTTCATGCTGGCATCAATGTTCCGTAAAAGGAAGGTTGAAAATGGTTTTACTACCATCATAACCGACATGCTTAATATGCCCGAGACCATGAAACAACTGGCTTGGGTACAGTTCTTTTCCTGGTTCGCACTGTTTTCTTTATGGATCTATACGACAGCGGCCGTTACCGGCCACGTCTTTGGTACTTCAGACCCAACTTCAGAGTTATATAACGATGCTGCCGACTGGGTGCCGGTGATGTTCACCGTCTACAACGGGGTAGCTGCAGCCGTAGCTTTTCTCCTCCCGGTAATGGCCAAAAGGACCAGTAACAAAGTCACGCACCTGCTGGCGTTGTGTTTTGGGGGGCTAGGTCTCATCTCTATTTACTTTGTTTCGAGCAAAGTGGGACTTCTACTGTCGATGGTTGGTGTGGGTGTTGCCTGGGCGAGTATACTTTCTTTGCCCTACGCGATGCTTTCGGGCTCCCTTCCCTCTTCAAAAATGGGATATTTCATGGGAGTTTTTAATTTCTTTATAGTGATTCCTCAAATTGTTGCAGCTACAATTCTAGGATTCTTAGTGAAGGATTTTTTCTGGAACGAACCAGTATATGCTATCATTATTGGCGGTTGTTCCATGATACTCGCCGGTTTATTGACCTTACGGGTCAAAACGAACAAAGAATTGAACATAGATGAATAAATACAAAGGAGTAATATTTGATCTTGACGGGGTGATCGTCGATACTGCAAAATTCCATTACCTGGCTTGGAAGAAACTTGCCAACGACCTGGGCTTTGACATCAGTCTTGAACAGAATGAACAATTAAAAGGGGTTAGCCGCGTACATTCCCTGGAGCAGATTTTAAAGTGGGGTGAAAAAACAATTCCGGAAGACGAATTCCAGCGGTTAATGACCAGCAAAAACGAAGATTACCTGGTGAAAATTTCAGATATGTCCGAAGATGATCTCTTGCCGGGTGTCAAAAAGGTGCTGGATTTTTTGATAGAAAACGAGGTGCCATTTGCTTTGGGATCGGCCAGTAAGAACGCCCGTCCAATTTTGAAGAGCCTTAAGATATATGAAAAGTTCAACGGAATCGTAGATGGGAACGATGTTACAAAGGCAAAACCAAACCCGGAGGTCTTCCTGATTGCTGCTGAAAAATTGAAGATGGAACCAAAAGATTGCATTGTTTTTGAGGATTCGGTTGCAGGGATTAAAGCCGCCAACACGGCTAAAATGATAAGTGTTGGAATTGGGGAAGAAAAAGTATTGAATGAAGCAGACTATATCTTTGCCGATTTTACCGAAATAGATTTAGGATTTATAGAAAAAATTGTCAGAAAATAAAAAATGAATCAAGATTATATAATACCAAACAACTGGTCCATTATAGAAGAAGGATTTGATGCCGCAAGGGTAGAGGCTTCCGAAAGCCTTTTTAGCCTTGGGAATGGGGTCATGGGCCAACGTGCAAATTTTGAAGAACAGTATTCCGGTTCTACTTTTCAGGGGAGCTACATTGCCGGCGTCTATTATCCCGATAAAACAAAAGTGGGATGGTGGAAGAATGGGTATCCCGAATATTTTGCAAAAGTTTTGAACGCGCCCAACTGGATTGGGATCAATGTTTTTGTCAATGGCGAAGCGCTGGATCTCCATACCTGCAAAGAAGTAAAAGATTACCGCAGGGAATTAAATATGGAAGAAGGCTGGTATGAACGAAGTTTCGTTGCGACCATGCCGGGTGATCTTGAAATAGCTGTAAAAGTGGTTCGGTTCCTTTCCATTGAGCGAAACGAAGTTGGGGCTATCAATTATGAGGTAGAAGTGCTGAATTCGGATGCTACAGTTGTTTTTGAACCTTACCTTGACAGTGGGATCACGAATGAAGATGCGAACTGGGATGAAAAATTCTGGGAAACTCTGAAAGTCAAAACCGCAGGTCCAAAAGCCTTCATCACCTCCAAAACCTTAAATACAGAGTTTCATGTAACTGCTTTCATGCAGTCCCAGGTCGTGAAAAACGGAAAAATACTTCCGCAGGAACATTCCGAAGAAATATTGGATGAAAAAATTGCTTTCAGGTATTCTGTAGATATTCAAAAAGGGGAAAAAGTGGGCCTCTTAAAATACGGCGGTTATGTAACCGATATGAACCACAAGCAGGAAGAACTGATTTTGGCTGCCAATGCGGTGTTGGATGGAGCAGTTTCATTAGGTTTTGACGAACTTCTTGAAGAACAAAAAAGGGCTTGGGACCAGATATGGCAAATGGCCGATATTTCCATTGAAGGGGATGTGAAGGCTCAACAGGGGATTAGGTTCAATATTTTCCAGCTGAACCAGACTTACATGGGAGAAGATGCCAGGCTCAATATTGGACCTAAAGGTTTTACAGGAGAAAAATATGGCGGGAGTACCTATTGGGACACCGAGGCTTATTGTATTCCTTTTTATATGGTCACGAAAGACCAGCATGTAGCGAGAAACCTGCTGACCTACCGCTACAACCACCTCCAGAAAGCCATTGAAAATGCTGAAAAATTAGGATTTTCAAACGGGGCTGCCTTATATCCAATGGTGACCATGAACGGGGAAGAAAGCCATAACGAATGGGAGATCACCTTTGAAGAGATCCACAGGAACGGCGCTATGGTGATAGCAATTAAAAGGTATGTTGATTTTACGGGTGACTTTAGCTATGTGCCCGAAAAAGGCCTGGAAGTAATGATTGCCATTGCACGATTTTGGCAACAGCGGGCAAATTACAGCACCCAGAAAGAGAAGTTTGTGATTCTTGGCGTCACCGGTCCCAACGAATACGAAAACAATGTCAACAACAACTGGTACACGAATTATCTTGCAAAATGGTGCATTGAATATGCCATTTCAAATATTGAAAAAGTAGAAGCAGAATATCCCGAAGATTATCAACGCATCATGCAGAAGGTGAATTTGGGATCTGAAGAAATTGAAAAATGGCAGGAAGTTGCCGAAAAAATGTATTTCCCGTATTCTGATAAATACCAGGTCTTCCTCCAGCAGGATGATTTCCTGGATAAGGAGATCATTCCGGTAGCCGAACTTCCGGCTTCACAACGTCCCATCAATCAAAACTGGAGCTGGGACCGCATTTTACGTTCCTGTTACATTAAACAGGCAGATGTGCTTCAGGGGTTCTATTTCTTTGAAGACCAATTCTCCAAAAAAGAACTTGAAAGGCACTTTGACTTTTATGAACCTTTGACGGTACACGAATCCTCGTTGTCCCCTTGCGTCCACAGTATTCAGGCGGCTGCTTTAGACAAGATGGACCAGGCGTACGAGTTTTACCTGCGCACTTCGCGTTTGGACCTTGACGATTACAACAATGAGGTGAAAGAAGGTTGCCATATTACGAGCATGGCAGGTACCTGGATGAGTATTGTGGAAGGTTTTGGTGGCATGAGGTTGACTCATGGCACTTTGTCGTTTGATCCAAAAATTCCTAACGGCTGGGAAGGCTATTCCTTTAAAGTGAATTTTAGGGGTCAAATTTTACAAGTTGAAGTAAACCGTGAAAAAACAGATTTCAGACTTGAAGGCAAAAAAGCCCTTACCATCCTTGTGAATGGGAATCGCATAACTGTGGAGCCAAGTGTTCTTATAACTGTATAACCTTTCAAAAATGGCATATTTTAAAAAGATTTTTTTCCTTGTTTTTTTCTGCGGAAGTTTTTCACTTCAGGCACAAATTGAGCGAATGGAACCACCTTTTTGGTGGAGTGGAATGGAGCTCGGGGAGCTGCAAATCCTGTTTTACGGAGAAGATATTGGAGATTACGCTGTTTCTTCGGAAGATTTGATAATTGAAAATGTCCGAAAAACTGAAAATCCCAATTACATCTTTGTGACCGTCGAAACCGAAGACATTTCAGCGGGCTCTTACGACCTTCAGTTTAAAAAAAGAGGCAAAAAAGACTTTACGAGGAGCTATGAATTCCGCCCCAGGAAAGAAGGTTCTAAGCTTCGGGAAGGTTTCAATTCCAGCGATGTCATTTATTTGATCATGCCCGACAGGTTTGCCAATGCCAATCCTGCCAATGATTCGCAGCCGGGACTTCAGGAAGAAGCGAACCGGAGTTTACAGGGCGGTAGGCATGGCGGCGACATTGAAGGTATTATTGAAAACCTTGATTACATCAAAGACCTGGGCGCAACTGCCATTTGGAGCACGCCACTTTTGGAGGATGACGATCCCCGCTATTCCTACCACACCTATGCGCAGAGCGATGTTTACAGGATCGATCCCAGGTATGGGACAAATGAGGACTATCGTCGTTTGGCTGAAGAAATGCATGAAAGGGACATGAAGTTGATCATGGATTACGTCACCAATCACTGGGGCGCCGAACATTGGATGATCAAAGATTTGCCTACCTACGATTGGGTGCACCAGTTTCCCGGCTACAAGAATTCCAATTACCGGATGACCACGCAGTTTGATCCGCATCGGGCAGAAATTGACCGGAAATTGAATGAAGATGGCTGGTTTACTTCCACTATGCCCGATTTGAACCAAAGCAATCCGCTGGTATTGAATTATCTTATCCAAAATGCCATTTGGTGGATAGAATATGCCCATTTAGATGGCTTTCGAGTAGACACGTATTCCTATAACGACAAAGAAGGAATAGCGAAATGGACAAAAGCAATAATGAAAGAATACCCGAACTTCAATATTGTCGGGGAAGTCTGGATGCACGACCAGGCGCAGATTTCCTACTGGCAAAAAGACAGCCCCGTGGGTGCGATCCAAAGCTATAATTCGCATTTGCCATCGGTGATGGATTTTACGCTACACGATGCCCTTATCGCCATGTTCAACGAAGACGAGCAAGGCTGGGACCGCGGAATGGTGCGCGCCTACGACAATTTTGCCAATGACTTCTTGTACCCTGATATCGATAACCTCCTGGTTTTCGCCGGAAACCACGATACCGGCCGTATCAACGAAATTTACGACGGCGATTTGCAAAAATATAAACTGGCACTTGCCATGGTAGCCACTACCCGTGGGATCCCTCAGCTGTATTACGGCGATGAAATTGGGATGCGCGGCGAAAAAGCAGAAGGCGATGGCGACATTCGCAGGGATTTTCCCGGCGGTTGGGAAGGTGATCCGCAATCGGCATTTACCGAAGGAGGAAGGACAGCCCAGCAGGATGCCTATCATTCTTTCACCAAAAAACTGTTGAACTACCGTAAAAACAAAGAAGTCTTGCACATTGGAGAATTGCTCCAATATGTGCCGCAGGATAATGTATACGTATATTTTAGGTACAATACAGATGAAAGTGTAATGGTCGTGATCAACAACAATCCTGAAGCCCAGGAATTGGATCTAAACCGGTACACCGAAGGGCTGGAAGGTTACACGTTGGGAAAAGATGTCGTGAATGGCCAGGAATTCCAGCTGAATGAAACGTTGAAAGTGGAGGGAAAATCCCCACTTGTTCTAGAATTAAAAAAGTAAAAACTTGAAGATTTCCGTAGCACAGGTGTCAAAAATGGCATTTTCAGCCATCTTTCTTTTTCTTTCCCTATCTGGTTTTTCACAGAACCCGGAGAGGAAATATGTGGCCTATGGACGCACGATGGATGCTGTCCACCTGGTGGTAAATGACGGAAAATATATTTTCAAACCCTATACTCCAGAGATTATGGAGACTTCTTTTGTGCCTGCGGGAGAAGAATTTTCATCTGCTTCGCATGCGGTGGTGCTGGAGCCACAAGAAATGTTTTATAGCGTCGAAGAAGATTCGGTTTCTCTTGTGATTGACACAGAAGGAATTGATGTGGTGGTCCAAAAAAGCCCTTTTCAGGTAACTTATTTTTTCAATGGGGAGAAAGTAACTTCAGAAAGAACGGGCTATTCAAAAGGGCAGGAGCATGAAAAAATCCAGTTCAACCTAAATGAAACCGAAGTGCTTTTTGGAGGCGGTGCCAGGGCTTTAGGCATGAATAGGCGGGGAAACAGGCTCGAACTATACAACCGGGCGCATTATGGCTATACCACCAAAAGCGAACTTTTGAACTTTACGCTGCCTTTGGTGTTTTCTTCAGAAAAATATGCATTGCATTTCGATAATGCGCCAATTGGATATCTGGATCTGGATAGCCAGCACGACAACAGCCTTACCTATGAAACCATTAGTGGCAGGAAGACTTATCATTTGATCGTAGGGAATTCATGGGAAGAGCTGGTGGGGAATTATACATTATTGACTGGCAGGCAGCCCATGCCACCACGCTGGGCGCTGGGGAATTTCTCCAGCAGGTTTGGTTATCATTCACAACAAGAAGTGGAAGAAACCATCGAAAAGTTCAAAAATGACAGTATTCCTGTGGATGCAGTTGTGCTGGATCTATATTGGTTTGGAAAGGAAATGAAAGGAACAATGGGAAATTTGGCTTTCCATACAGATTCTTTCCCGAAGCCGAAAAAGATGATCAATAAACTCGCGAAAAAAGGGGTAAAAACCATTCTGGTCACCGAGCCTTTTATACTTACCTCTTCCAATCGCTGGGAGGAGGCGGTTGAAAATGACGTTTTGGCAACCGATTCTTTGCAACAGACTTTTACCTTCGACTTCTATTTCGGAAACACGGGATTAATTGACATTTTTGATCCGCAGGCACAAGATTGGCTCTGGAATATTTACCGGGAACTTTCAGAAATGGGGGTAAACGGCTGGTGGGGCGATTTGGGCGAGCCCGAAGTACATCCCGAAGCGCTGCAGCATTCGATAGGTTCTGCGAATGAAGTCCATAATATATATGGACATTATTGGGCAAAAATGATCTATGAAGGCTACGCCGAAGATTTTCCGAAGCAGCGTCCTTTTATATTGATGCGCGCCGGGGCTGCCGGTTCGCAGCGTTTTGGGTTGATCCCCTGGAGCGGCGATGTGAGCAGGAGCTGGGGCGGATTGCAATCCCAGCCAGAAATTGCCCTGCAAATGGGACTTCAGGGGCTGGCTTACATGCATTCGGACCTTGGCGGTTTTGCTGAAGATTATTTTGACAACGAACTTTATGTGCGCTGGCTGCAGTACGGGGTTTTTCAGCCAATTTACCGGCCACACGCGCAGGAAGAAGTAGCTTCAGAACCTGTTTTCAAGGAGCCGCACACAAAAGCCCTGGCAAAGAAGGCCATAGAATTGCGCTATCAGCTTTTACCATACAACTACACGCTGGCTTTCAACAATAGTATTGAAGGCTTGCCTTTAATGAGGCCGCTTTTCTTTGAGGAACCCGAAAACTTCCGGCTTTATTCGGTTGCCAACACGTATTTATGGGGCGATGCTTTTCTTGTTTCCCCGGTAATGCGGAAAAATATTTCAGAAAAAGAGGTTTATTTTCCGAAGGGCACCAATTGGTTCGACTTTTACACCGGCGAAAAATATAGTGGTGGAAGCACTGCGGAAATTCAGCTGAATGAAGCTCATATTCCCACTTTCGTTCGCGGCGGGGCTTTTGTACCGATGGCAAAACCAATGCAAAACACACAGGATTTTTTCGAAGAAGACGTGGAGATCCATTACTTCTATGATAATGAAGTGGAGACCAGTAAGGGAATTTACTACCACGACGACGGGAAAACGTCCCGAGCCTACGAAAAGGGGAAGTACGAGATCCTTCACCTCACCAGTCAAAAAGGGCAAAATGGCCGAACATTTTTAATCCAGAAGGAATATGGGGAAGCTAAAAAATCTTCCGGATTTAAAAAGACACGATTAATCATCCATAACCTGGGCATGGCACCAGAAAAGGTGACGGTAAACGGAAAACAAGTAAACTACGAATACCTTGCAATGGAGGAAAAATTAATATTCCCGGTTTCTTTAAAGGAATATCTCACAAGAATAGAAATTACAAACCAAAACCAAAACTAGAAATAATGAAAAGAATATCGATTTTTTTATTGGGGCTATTGACCCTGGCTTCCTGTAAAAATGAGCCTAAGCAAGAAATGCAGGCAGAACAGGAACAACAAATAGAGCCAGTTTCCAACGAAGCCATGGAATCGGCGGTGATTTATGAGGCGAATATCCGTCAGTATTCGCCAGAGGGCACTTTTGATGCTTTTACTGAAGAAATTCCGAAGTTAAAAGATCTGGGCGTCAAAGTAATTTGGCTCATGCCAATCTACCCGATTTCTGAAACCAGGAGAAAAGCTACCCAGGACTTGAGTATAGAAGATATTGAAGATCCTGAAGAAAGGGCGAAATATTTGGGAAGCTATTATGCGATTTCAGACTATACCGCTATAAACCCTGAGTTTGGATCAAAAGCAGATCTTGATGAACTGGTGGAAACTGCACACGAAAATGGGATGTATGTGATCCTGGACTGGGTTGCCAACCACACGGGTTGGGATCATTCCTGGCTTGAGGAGCACCCGGAATATTACACCCAAAACGAACAGGGCGAACCTGTAGATCCATTAAATCCGGCAACTGGTGAATCCTGGGGCTGGACAGATGTTGCCGATTTGAACTACGACAATAAAGAACTGTGGGATGCCATGACGGCTGAAATGAAATACTGGATTGAAGAACACGACATCGACGGCTTTAGGGCAGATGTTGCAGGGGAAGTCCCAACAGAGTTTTGGGAGCAGGCTCTTGGGCAGCTCGAAGAAACAAAACCTGTTTTCATGCTGGCAGAATCTGAAGATAAAGATCTATTCCATAATGCTTTTGATATGGGCTACAACTGGGAAGGCCACCACCTTATGAACCAATTGGCACAAGGGGAAATCAATGTAAACGTATGGGACGGGTACATGCAAAAAATAGATACTACCTATCAGCAGGATGATTACCTTATGAATTTCGTGACCAATCACGATGAGAATTCGTGGAGCGGGACCGTTTTCGAAAGAATGGGCGAAGCTTCAGAAGCCATGGTTGCAATGACCTACACTATTCCCGGGATGCCGCTAATTTATAGTGGGCAGGAATATGATATGGACAAAAGGCTCAGGTTTTTTGAAAAAGATACCATCCCAAAAACTAAAGGCAAGATGTGGCCGCTTCTTCAAAAACTAGGTGAACTCAAAAACAATAACGAAGCTTTACATGGAGGGAAAGAAGCAGCGGCTTATAATCGTTTGAAAACTTCGGCAGATGGGACAGTATTAGCGTTTGAAAGGTCTAAAGCTGGCAAAAGAGTGGTTTACATCGCTAATATGAGCGATCAACCAGTGGATTTTGAGCTGGATTTAGAGGAAGATCTTGAACTTTATTTAGGTTCAGGAAATTTTAATTTACAGGAAAATGACCAATATCATTTTCAACCATGGGAATATGTCATATTAGAGAATAATTAAAAATTCTCCAAAAATTTTGCAAAAATGCCCTTAAAATGGGGCATTTTTATTTTTTATTAACCGAAAACGTTTGAGTTTGCCATGTTATTAGGTTATATTGATTTAATGAAATAGCTTTACGTCAATGTTAGAAAAGATCAAAAAAATTGGAGTTCTGACTTCCGGAGGCGATTCCCCCGGAATGAACGCAGCGATAAGGGCAGTGGTTAGAAGCTGTTCTTTTTACAAACTTGAATGCATTGGTGTTTACAGGGGTTACCAGGGATTAATAGAAGGTGATTTCGAAGAATTGACTGCCCGTTCGGTAAGAAACGTGATCAACCGCGGCGGTACCTTTTTGAAATCTGCCCGCTCTGATGAATTCAGGACCAAAGAAGGCCGTGCAAAAGCATATGAGCAAATCAAAAAGGCTGGCCTGGATGCGCTGGTTGTAATTGGAGGGGACGGTACTTTTATGGGAGCCATCCATTTACAGAATGAGCACAACTTTCCTACGATCGGGATTCCGGGAACCATTGACAACGACATTGCCGGTACAGATTACACCATTGGTTACGACACAGCCCTTAACACGGTTGTGGAAGCTATCGATAAAATCAGGGATACTGCGAGTTCACACGACCGACTTTTCCTTGTAGAAGTGATGGGCCGTGATGCTGGCGATATTGCCCTTAACAGCGGAATTGGAGCCGGTGCCGAAGAAATCCTGATCCCCGAAGAGAACAAAGGAATAGAACAATTGCTTTTTTCGCTTGACAAGAGCCGAAAATCTGGCAAAACCTCAAGCATCATTGTGGTCGCTGAAGGGGAGAAGAGCGGTAAAAATATTTTCGAACTGGCTGAATATATCGGAGACAACCTAAAAGGTTATGATATTAGAGTATCAGTTCTTGGCCATATTCAACGGGGGGGAGCACCCAGTTGTTTTGACCGGGTACTTGCCAGCAGGCTGGGCGTTGGGGCTGTAGAAGCCTTAATGCGTGGGGAAAATAAAGTAATGGTTGGCGTTACAAACAAAGTGGTGACTTCGGTAGATTTTGAAGTGGCCATAAAAGGACAAAAGCCACTAGACGAAGAATTAAGAAGGGTGTTAAATATCACCACAGTTTAATAATTAAAACAAATAGATTATGAGTACTAAAATAGGAATTAACGGATTTGGGCGCATTGGTAGACTTGCTTTACGAATTGCTTTGAAGAGAAGTGATGTAGAAGTAGTAGCTGTAAATGATTTGCTGGAGGTAGAGCATTTGGCGTACCTTTTTAAATATGATTCTGTCCACGGAAAATTTGACGGGGATGTTGAAGTAAAAGATGGCCATTTAGTGGTAAACGGAAAGACGGTTCGCGTAACTGCTGAAAGAAATCCGGCAGACTTAAAATGGAATGAAGCAGAAGTAGAGATCGTTCTGGAATGCACCGGTTTCTTCACAGGAAAAGACCAGGCTTCCGAGCATATTAAAGCAGGAGCTAAAAAAGTAATTATCTCTGCACCATCTAAAGATGCTCCCATGTTTGTAATGGGTGTAAATCATAAAGATATTAAAGCAGGGGATAAGATCATTTCAAATGCATCCTGTACTACCAACTGTTTGGCTCCACTGGCAAAAGTTGTAAATGATGAATTTGGAATTGTAGAAGGATTAATGACTACTATTCACGCAACCACTGCAACTCAGTTGACTGTTGACGGACCTTCAAAAAAGGATTTTAGAGGAGGGAGAAGCGCATTGCTAAACATTATTCCTGCCTCTACGGGAGCTGCAAAAGCTGTAGGTAAAGTAATTCCGGAATTGGATGGAAAGCTTACAGGAATGGCGTTTAGGGTTCCTACCGCCGATGTTTCTGTAGTTGACCTTACTGTGAGAACAGAAAAATCTGTCACTTATGATCAAATCAAGGCAGCCTTTAAAAAAGCTTCTGAAGGAGATTATAAAGGAATCATTTCCTATACCGAAGAGGATGTAGTTTCCCAGGATTATGTGTCAAGTACACATATTTGTAATTTTGATGCAGGTGCCGGGATTGCACTTAATGATAACTTCTTTAAGTTAGTTGCATGGTATGACAATGAATATGCTTTCTCTACCAAAATAATTGAATTGGCAGCATACACGGCAAAACTTTAATTTTGAGTAAATAACTGGTTTTAAAGGCTGTTAGATGGAATATTTTAAGAAATATTGCAATTATAACAGCCTTTTTCACTTAAAGAATTAAAAGATGATTTTAATAGCAGACGGCGGCTCCACCAAGTGCGACTGGATCTTATTGGATTTAAAAGGTGAGCAGGTGCTAAAGACACGCACAAAGGGTTTGAACCCTGCAGTCTTTAAGGCAGAGGTCCTTGAGCAAAGGCTTGCCGAGAACGACGACCTGAAGCAAGTGCGGGAGAAAGTTGAAAAAGTGCATTTTTATGGCGCTGGTTGTGGGACACCAAAACCTACAGCTGCCCTAAAAGTTCTTCTGGAAACCTATTTTACGGGGGCTTCAGAAGTTCAGGTGCAGGAAGATATGGTGGCAGCTGCGTATGCGGTGACCGATAAACCAGGGATTGTTTGTATTTTGGGTACCGGTTCCAATAGTTGCTATTTTAATGGCAAAACCGTTAGAACAGCGGTGGACTCACTGGGCTATATTTTGATGGATGAAGCCAGCGGGAATTACTTCGGAAAAAGGTTGATAAGGGATTATTATTACAAGAAGATGCCAAAATCTTTGGCCGATATATTTGAAAAGGAATATGATCTGTCATCAGATTCCATTAAAGAGAACATTTATAAAAAGGACAATCCAAATACGTATCTGGCTCATTTTGCCGAATTTATTTTCAAAAATGAGCGAAATGGTTATTTCTATCAGTTAATTGCTGAAGGAATGCAGAATTTTATTGAACACAGGGTTCTATGCTTTAAGGAAGCCCAAAATGTGCCAATACATTTCGTAGGTTCAATAGCATATTTTTCACAGGATATTGTAAAAGATGCTTTACAGCCGTATCGTCTTACTACCGGGAATTTTGTCCAGCGTCCCATTGACGGGATCCTGGATTATTATCGCAAACACGTGATCAACCAGTAAGAGAACCTGTAGATTTATCTTAATTCTTGCAAAGCCCTTTTTCATACCAGCGAAAAAGGGCTTTTTTCATACACATTTTTGAAGCCCTTTATATTTGTCAGTGTCCTGTTGGGAACCCTTATTTTTTGTTTTTAATTTACTACATTTAAAAAAAGAATCTTTAATGCTGGTAAAAGTTTACGGAAGTGCTGTTTTTGGCGTAGAAGCCACCACCATCACAGTGGAAGTAAACGTAGATACCGGTATTGGTTATCATTTGGTAGGCCTTCCCGATAGTGCAGTCAAAGAAAGCAGTTTTCGAATTGCCGCAGCCTTGAAAAACGTCGGGCGCAACTTCCCCGGAAAAAAGATCACAGTAAACATGGCCCCAGCCGATCTACGCAAAGAAGGATCGGCCTATGACCTTACTTTTGCCATGGGGATTCTGGTAGCGTCAGGTCAAATCAAGGCAAAAGACATTGCAGATTTTATTATAATGGGCGAGTTGTCGCTGGATGGGAGCCTGCAGCCTATAAAAGGGGCCTTGCCCATTGCAATCAAAGCAAAAGAGGAAGGGTTCAAAGGAATAATACTTCCGAAGCAAAACGTAAAAGAAGCTGCCATCGTTGCAGGTCTCGACGCCTACGGAATTGAAAATATTGATGAGATAATTCGCTTTTTTGACAAGGGCGAACCTTTGGAAAAAACAGTGATCGATACCCGCAAAGAATTTTACAGTGAACTGGAAAATCCGGAACACGATTTTGCCGATGTAAAAGGGCAGGAATCCATCAAAAGATGTATGGAGATCGCCGCTGCCGGCGGCCATAACATTATCTTAATTGGCCCTCCCGGCTCTGGAAAAACCATGTTGGCCAAACGCCTGCCTAGCATTCTCCCGCCAATGACCTTGCACGAGGCGCTGGAAACCACAAAGATCCACAGCGTTGTGGGGCGGGTAAAGGAAAATGTGGGGCTAATGGCACATAGGCCGTTTAGGAGCCCTCATCACACAATTTCAGATGTGGCCCTTGTCGGAGGCGGCACGTATCCTCAGCCAGGGGAAATTTCCCTGTCCCATAACGGAGTTTTGTTCCTTGATGAATTGCCAGAATTTAAAAGGAGCGTACTGGAAGTGATGCGGCAGCCGTTGGAAGATCGGGAAGTGACTATTTCCAGGGCGAAATTTACGGTTACTTATCCTTCCAGTTTTATGCTGGTGGCAAGTATGAATCCCAGCCCTAGTGGATTTTTCAATGATCCTGGCTCCCCATCCACGTCTTCACCAATGGAGATGCAGCGCTATATGGGCAAGATAAGCGGACCTTTGCTCGACAGGATCGATATCCATATTGAAGTGACACCTGTACCTTTCGAAAAGTTAAGTGAAGAACGCAGCGGGGAAAGTAGTGTGGAAATCCGAAAGCGGGTCACAGCAGCGAGGGAACGGCAAACTGAAAGATTTGTGGAAACCGAAAACGTACATTACAACGCACAAATGAGCGTAAGGCAAATCAGGAAATATTGTGCGCTCGACGCTGGTTCCATGCAACTGCTTAAAGTTGCAATGGAAAAGCTGAACCTTTCAGCCAGGGCGTACGACCGGATTTTAAAAGTGTCGAGAACAATAGCCGATTTAGAAAATTCCGAAAATATAAAAGGAGCACATATCAGCGAAGCTATCCAATATAGAAGTCTGGACAGGGAAGGCTGGCTGGGCTAAAAAGAAATAATCTCAATGAAAAAGATAATATTCGTTCTTGCCGCAATGGCATTGGTAAATTGTAAAGGAAACGATGAAAATGACCAGGACCCTATAAGTGCCGAGGAAGATGCTACTTTGGTAGATGATGCGGCTTCCCTTTTACAAACGGGGGAAGTTGTGGAACTAAGCCTGGAACAGGCGAACAAACTTGCCCAACTCCCTCTGGATTGCATCAACGTGGAATATCCCAACAAACTCAACCAGACTTTGACGAGCGCCGCTGAACTAGGGGAGCCAAAGGAACTACATCCTGCCTTTTATGGCTGCTTTGACTGGCATTCTTCCGTTCACGGGCATTGGACGCTTGTTAGCCTCTTAAAACGCTTTTCTGATCTAAAGAAATCTGAAGCAATCAGGGAAGAGCTACGGGAATCCCTTTCCAGAGAAAACATAATGGCCGAAGTAGATTATTTCAGGAATAAGGAAGAGGCCTCTTTTGAGCGGACATATGGTTGGGCATGGCTGTTGAAATTGGCCGGAGAAATCCATACCTGGGATGACCCTTTGGCGAGGGAGTTAGAAGGAAACCTTCAGCCCTTAACCTCATTGATCGAAGAAAAATTTAAAGAATTCCTGCCTAAACTTAATTACCCAATCCGGGTGGGAGAACATACAAATACAGCTTTTGCAATGGTATTGGCGCATGATTATGCAACTGCGACAGAAAAGGAAGACTTACGGCTATTGATAGAAAAACGGGCTAAAGATTATTATTTGAATGACGACGATTGCCCGCTCGAATGGGAACCCGGCGGATTCGATTTTCTCTCCCCCTGTTTTTCAGAAATTGATATCATGAGACGGGTTTTACCTCAAAACGCCTTTAAAATGTGGATGGAAGATTTTATGTCTCAACTCAAAAACAAAGATTTCGCGATGGAAGTTGCAGAAGTATCCGATCGTTCAGATGGTAAACTAATACACCTGGATGGCCTCAACTTTAGCAGGGCATGGGTAATGTATGGACTGGCCAATCAATATCCGAATCGATATGGGCATTTGAAGCCGGTGGCAAACAAGCATGTTTCGTATTCATTTCCGAATTTGGTAGGGGACACATATGAAGGAGGCCATTGGCTGGGGACCTTCGCGTTGTACGCCCTGCAGGAAAGCAAAAAGGCGAATTAAAAACCGAATCGTGACTGGGTATTGTCTTCTGTTTCTTCACTGCTGAAACTCTTTCTTCCATTAACATTTCCCTGACCGCAGCGTACGTAGTAGGCGGTTGTTTGGAATTGGAAAAAAGCTTAACTTCAAATAAGTTCGGCCAGGGACTTTCTTCCTTCGAAGGTTAAATCCCTTTAAAATAGACTTTATGAAGCAAATCCATATAAACTGTGATCTAGGGGAAGGCGGGGAATACGATGCCCAGCTTATGCCCTTTATTTCTGCCTGCAACATCGCCTGTGGCGGCCATGCGGGGAACCTGGAGACGATGCAACAAACGGTTGAACTCGCACTGGAAAACGCGGTGGAAATAGGGGCACATCCTTCCTATCCCGATAAGGCAAACTTTGGAAGGAAAATAGTTGAAATTTCTGCGCAAGAATTGAAGCGTTCCCTGGTCGCGCAGATAATGAGCCTAAAACAAATCGCTGAAGCCGCAGGAGGAAAGCTGGTGCATGTAAAACCACACGGGGCGCTCTACAATAATGCCCAGAAAGATGAAAAAACTGCCGGGATTGTACTGGATGCAATACAAGAGTTTGAAGATCCTCTTATACTATATGCACCAGAAAATTCTGTTATTGCCAAATTGGCCGAAGGAAAATTACAGGTAAAACATGAAGCCTTTGCCGATAGGAATTACAATCCCGATACAAGCCTGGTTCCCCGACAAAAACCCAATGCCATGATCACTAAAAAAGAACTGGTTTTAGATCATCTTCTAAGTATGTTTCAGGATCAAAAAATAGCATGTGAAAATACTGAAAAAATTGACTGCAATGCCAGTACTTTTTGCATTCATAGCGACACCCAAAATTCGGTGGAAATTTTGAAATATATCTACCAGAAATTAAAGGAAAAAAACATCCAAATTTTTCATTCTTCATGAGAGGATTTCCAAAGATTAACATGATGGGGGAGCAGGCAATTTTGATCCAGTTCGAGCCAAAAAT